>CAJWYI010000061.1 GCA_913049815.1 uncultured Gammaproteobacteria bacterium | reverse complement strand
GCAGATCACGCGTTCTTGCGCACTGGCGTAGGCACCTATCCTCCGACCAAAGGCATGCCTGAATTGCGACAGGCGATCTCATCGTTCGCGAGTCGGCGGTACGGTCTTGCACACTCCCCGGACCCGGATACTCAGGTTCTTCCCGTCAACGGAACGCGTGAAGCATTGTTTGCGTTTGCACAGGTTGTCATCGACAACACCTCTCCGTCACTCACATTGATCCCCAACCCTTTCTACCAGATTTACGAAGGTGCGGTTTTTTTGGCAGGCAGTGAGCCTCGGTTTGTGAACTGTACGGAAGCCACGGGACACTGCCCATCGCTGTCCGACATCGATTCCGATACGTGGCGACAGTGTCAACTGATCTATATTTGTAATCCAGGAAACCCGAGTGGCGCCGTGATGGACCTGTCGTCATTGCAAGATCTCATTGCCCTCTCTGATGAATACGATTTTGTCATCGCGTCTGACGAGTGTTATTCAGAGATCTATTCGGACGATAGTGCGCCGCCCCCAGGCCTACTGCAGGCAGCAGATGCAATGGGCCGCAGCGACTATAAAAACTGTATGGTATTCAACAGTCTGTCCAAACGCTCTAGCCTGCCCGGGCTTCGATCAGGTTTTGTCTGTGGCGACGCGCGTTACATCGAACAATTTCTGTTGTACCGCACATACCATGGGTCTGCGATGTCAGTGCACAATCAACACGTCAGTGCGGCAGCCTGGTCTGATGAGGCCCACGTTGTTGCCAACCGCACTGAGTATCGAAAGAAATATGACGCGGTCCTGGAGGTCCTGTCAAAGCATTGGCCCCAGGCTCAACCGGCAGGCGGGTTCTATCTCTGGCCAGAGACACCGATTGATGACCTCCGGTTTACTCAGCAACTTCTAAAACAACAGAACGTCAAGGTGGTTCCTGGACAGTATCTGGCACGGGATACGCCGCAAGGGAATCCGGGCCAAAACCGGGTTCGCCTGGCATTAGTGGCCACGATGGATGAATGTGTCGAGGCGGCAGAACGTATCGTCTCTTTTATTGCTGCTGGACAGTTCGAGTAGTCAGCCGAGTGGTGAGCAAAGTGCAGCCAGGCTGAACATCTGGCGTACTTAATTTCCGCAGCGCTCGATCACTTTCAACGTACTTTTAAAAGGGGATTGCTCGATGGTGAAGATTTACGGCATCAAGAATTGTGACACCATGAAAAAAGCGCGTCGTTATCTGGATGAAAACAATATTGATTACACCTTCCATGACTACCGCGCCGATGGCGTCCCAGAAAGTGATGCCAAGTCCTGGATCAAAGAACTTGGGACTGACGCCCTGATCAACCGTCGCGGTACCAGCTGGCGTAAACTACCGGACGCCATCAAGGAAAATCTGGACGACAACAGAGCGCTCACCCTTATGTGCACGAACCCCGCTGTTATCAAACGACCTCTCCTGGATCTGGGAGATCGTCGTATCCTCGGCTTCAAACCTTCCGAATACGACGCTTTATTCGGGCAAATAGGGTTTGGCTAAGCAAGAGACTCAACACGGCGGCCTTCGCCGAAGAAGGCGCCTGTGGTCCTCCTCGCGGATACCGTATAATTAAACGTCGCCGGCAGAGCATCCCACTAACATGTGATTCGCCGGGCGACACAAGCAGGCATTATCTGCAGGTAAAAATGACAAACGAGGAACGAGCATGTCTTTTTTCAGCATCGGTCTGGGTGTCGGAACCCAGAACCGCAGCGGTCAGTGGCTTGAAGTGTACTATCCTGCACCGATCTTCCAACCCGATGACACGACAGTGTCACAGTTCTTAAGACCTGTCGATTACCACGACGGTAACACCGCGATCGAATTGACCGACGACACCATCGATAAACTAATTGCGTCGGTCGAAGATGTTACACAAAAGGACATCCTGACCCAATTCAAAACATCAGATCAGCCTCGTGTGATCACGTTTCTCGCCACAGACGACGAGATCGGATCAACACCCGAGGCCTATCTAAAGCTCCACCTTCTGTCACATCGTGCAGTGAAACCGAACAATGTGAATCTTGACGGCATCTTCCCACAGTTGCCCAACGTCGCCTGGACCAGCGAAGGCGCGATCGATGTTGAAGAACTGACGGGGCGTCAAATGGCTGCGCGCCTTCGAGGTGAAGTCCTTGAAGTCCAGTCCATCGATAAATTTCCGAAACTAACTAACTACCATGCACCGAGTGGTGTCCGTATCGCACACACAGCTAGGGTTAGACTCGGAGCTTATCTTGGCGAAGGCACAACCGTCATGCACGAAGGCTTTGTGAACTTTAACGCCGGTGCAATGGGGCCCAACATGATTGAGGGAAGACTCTCTCAGGGTGTGATCATGGAAGCCGGCAGCGACCTTGGAGGTAGCGCAAGTACCATGGGCACTCTGTCAGGAGGTGGTGAAATCATCATCACCATCGGCAAGGATTGTCTGATCGGTGCTAACGCTGGTACGGGTATTCCACTCGGCGACAACTGTACGATTGAAGCAGGCCTCTACATTACTGCCAGCACCTTTGTTCAGGTCCTCGACAACGATAAGAACCCGGTTCAAACAGTGAAAGCGCGGGAACTGGCTGGTCAATCTGACGTGCTATTTATTCGCAATTCCAAAACAGGAATGGTCGAGTGCAGAACCAACAAGCAGGCTCGCGAATTGAACGATATTCTCCATGACCACAACTGACTCAATGGCTAATGATCCGACCCTGGCGCTGACCTGTGATCTCATTCGTCGGCCATCAGTGTCTCCTGAAGATGGTGGGTGTCAGCAGCAGATGGCCGCGTTCCTCGAAAAGTTAGGGTTCTCCGTCCAGCACATGCGTTTCGACGATGTCGACAACCTCTGGGCAACCCTGGGTGATAGTGGGCCAGTTTTCGCTTTCGCAGGCCATACCGATGTGGTGCCCCCTGGATCGCTCGAACATTGGGAGACAGACCCGTTTGTTCCTGAAGTTCGAGACGGGACCTTGTTCGGGCGCGGGGCGGCAGATATGAAAGGTGGTCTCGCTGCAATGCTAACAGCGACCGAGCAATTTCTTACTGGCGATCGTCGACCCAATGGGATTCTGGCTTTTCTGATTACGAGCGACGAGGAAGCGGACGCAATCAACGGCACTGTCAAAGTCATGAGCGCACTTAAGGAAGCCGGAATACACATCGACTACTGTCTCGTGGGCGAACCCTCTAGTCGTGAAACGCTTGGTGATGTGATCCGTGTTGGGAGGCGGGGCTCGCTGTCTGGCGCCCTTACCATCCATGGCATCCAGGGTCATGTGGCTTACCCAGATGATGCGCGCAACCCTATTCATGAGGCAGCCCCCGCACTTACAGAACTCGTGGGTACCCAGTGGGACCAGGGGAACGAATTTTTTCCAGCGACGACTTGTCAGATCTCCAACATCAATGCAGGCACAGGCGCGAATAACGTCATCCCTGGTGAACTCAACATACTGTTCAATTTCAGGTTCTCTCCCGAATCAAGCGAAGATGCACTCCGCTCCAAAACAGAAGAAATTCTGATCCGACACGGTCTGAGCTTTGACCTGCGTTGGCGCCTCTCCGGTCAGCCATTCCTGACAACCGGAGGCACGCTGATCCCTGCAGTGGTTGAAAGTATCCGGAACATCACAGGTATCGAAACGGAGCTATCGACCTCCGGCGGCACCTCTGATGGTCGCTTCATCGCACCCACCGGGACCGAGGTTGTCGAGCTGGGCGTCCGCAATGCCACCATTCACAAGGTGAACGAGCAAGTCAGCATCGCTGAACTCAGACAGCTGACTCGCGTCTACCAGGATATTCTGGAGCGCATCCTAGGGTGATCTATCCGGATCTCGAAATCTACGTCAAAGGACAGCGTCCTGAAGATCTACTGTCGTGGGTTAACGAACGTGTTGGCATCGTTTCTCAGCAGGAGGTGAAACGTGGCGGTAAAGAGACTTTCGAGATGATGGTAGGCGACCCTCCCTGCCTGTGTCTGCTGATCTGCCGCGTCAACGGGACCTATTCCTCCATCTGGTTCAATGGCCGTGATCTTCCCTGGTCCAGCGACGTTGGCTGCGCGACTGATTGCGCCAACACGTTCGATACCGAGGTGCGATGCCAGGACCCTGAGGGCGATGCATGGCTCAGCATTCAGGGTATGCGCCAATCGATCGTCGAATGGTGAGCCCCCGCTGGTGAAGTCCGATGGTTTATCGTCCAGAGCGCCCATCGTTTCTACAACATTACGTTGCGGGTTGTTCAAGTAATGCGGTTGATCCTCTACGTCCTGGCGGGCCTGCTCGCTTTTCTGGTCTGTATCGCTGCGTTCCTGCCTGCCTCACCCGCATGGCAACACATTTTCATCCCGCGATTGCAGTCGATTCCCGAATTGGTTGTGACCGGCGTTGATGGCACCATATGGAACGGACGAGCGGGATTTAGTTACCGTGCATTTCCAACCTCAACCCTGACGTGGTCTGTGTCACCGCTGGCGCTTGCGGCTGCAGCCGGCGAGGGAGATCTCCGACTAGCTGGCGAGGGTCATGACATCAACGCCCGTATCGGTTTAGAAGGTGGTGGATTCATCCTGACCGATGGTCAAGGTCTGATCGACGCGAGTTTCATCAACAGTATGAGTGAGGGTATTGGTCTGACCTTTCCCGGTGAAATTGTCCTCAGTAACATCAAAGGGAAGGCTTCGCGACGATGGTTTACAGACGCCAGCGGCGATCTTGCCTGGGAGGGGGGGACGATCGCGACGCGAACGCTCAGCGGGATGATTTCCTACGATTTACCCCCTCTGACGGGCCAGTTGTTGATGGAAGGCGAAAAGTTGAAACTCACACTACAACATGATGGCGATAGCTTCATGGATATCAGCCTGGGACCTGACGGATGGGCAAAAGTGGATATTTACAAATCCCTGTTTCAACACGCCGGACTCAACATACCGGGAGGCGAAGACCTGCCCGAACCAGTCGTGCAGGTCGAAGAAAAGTTGTTTTGATGGGATGGAACCGCCATCATACTGTTTGTTTACAGCAGGAACGGACATGGAATCCGTCCTCTATCTAGTCAACCAGCACGCGCGAAAGTTGAGTATTCTGATGACACTGCTGCTCGCGGTCTGGATCGGTGTCATTATGGCGCAGGGTGCACTGTTCGTGTTGGCGGAGCAAACAGCTAGTGTTACACCGATGGTGCCAACCTCCACACAGAGATCCGTTTCACAGGCGAAGGCGCCGCGGATCGACGTGGCGGCACTGAACCTATTTGGCGAGGTCGATGCCGACCCCGCCGCAGTTGCAGTTGACGCACCGCGCACCAGTCTGAATCTACAACTATTGGGCGTTTTCAGCGCGACGGATCCGAAACGAGCCTCGGCGATTGTCTCAGAGGTTGGTAAGCAGGGACTGCTGTATCAAGTCGATGACAAAATGCCTGGAAACGCAACGTTGTCATCTATACACGTCGATCACATCCTGATCAAACGTGGAGGCCGGCTCGAAAAACTGACGTTTCCGGGAACAGACACCGGCAAGACCGTCGCACGCCAGACGTCATCAAGGGTCGACAGCCGCACAATCTCAAATCGACAAACATTCAGTAGCTCAAGCCGTCTCGAACAAATTCCGGACCGCCTGACACAACGTCGCCAGCAGATTCTTAGCCGGGGAAACAACGCGAGAGATCCAGGAATCGTCTTACGATCCTATATCAACGATAACCGCGATGTACTGCAGCAGAATCCTGGCGAAGTCCTGAGCCAGTTAGGCATATCACCCGTCGTCGATGGCGAAGCACAGGGCTATCGCATCGGTAATGAGGTTGCGAGTGATGTACTAACTCGTGCCGGTTTGATGCGCGGTGACGTGATCCTTTCTGTTAACGGTCAGCCGGTGGGTAACATGTCTAATGACCAGGTATTAATCGATCAGGTGATGGCACAAAAGCGGGTTCGTGTCGGTGTGCAGCGCAAGCAACGTAAATTCTACTTGACGGTACCTATCCCCTGATGATGAACGACTCGACCGAAGTTAAGCAGGGAGACCACAAGCCGCGGTTAACCA
The DNA here is from genome assembly GCA_913049815.1 of uncultured Gammaproteobacteria bacterium. Classification (GTDB taxonomy): domain Bacteria; phylum Pseudomonadota; class Gammaproteobacteria; order Pseudomonadales; family Azotimanducaceae; genus UBA7451. The sequence goes on along the minus strand of CAJWYI010000061.1, from coordinate 7,895 downwards.
AACTGATGCAAATCCACCTTGTTATATCGTTGATCACGGGCGTTCTGATGTTAACTTCACCAAGTGCAGCCTGGGCGGAGTTCACCCTAAACCTCAAAGATGCTGATCTAAAACATTTCATTGCCAAGGTGGCAGACATTACCGGCAAGACGTTTGTTGTCGATCAGCGCGCCAACAATAGTCCCATCAAGGTCACGATCATCTCATCGACACCGATGACCGAGACAGAGGTGTATGAAGTCTTCCTAACTGTATTGCGCATTCACGGGTACGCGGCGGTACCTAGTGGCAATGTGGTCAAGATCATTCAGCAGGTCCTGGCCAAACAGAGTCCAAGCGACGCGGACTTCGCATTGACCGCCAATGGCGAACAGATTGTCACGCAGGTGATCGAGGTCCAGAACACCTCCAGTGAAGACCTGATCAAGTCCATCCGGCCGCTGCTGCCACAATATGGCCACATGGCAGCGTTAACGACACCGAACGTGCTGATTGTTGCTGACCATGCCGACAATATCCGGCGCTATCGGGACATGATCAAGCGTATCGATGTCGCGGACACATCAACGGTCGAGATATACCATCTCGAGGAAGCCTGGGTCGAGGACATCGTGGTGCTGCTGGAACAACTAGCTCCCGAAGAAATTGGCAAGGCCGCCAAAGGTCCTTCAAAGGTCAACATTGTCGCCAGTGAACGGACCAATAGCCTCGTACTGAGAGGACAGCCAGCGGCCATTGGAAAGATCACAACGCTCGTACGAGCACTGGATACGCCCACAAATCGCAGCGGCACGATACAGGTCGTCAGGCTGGCTCATTCGGACGCCAAAGATCTTGCAGAAATCTTGAAGAACCTCGTGGAAACGGGAAGCAGCGTTAGCGATCAGCAGGGTCAGGACGTCCCGGTCAGTATACAGGCCGATGAGTCGATCAACGCACTGGTGATCCGTGCAAACCCGACAACCATGGTCGAGCTCAAGAACACAATCGCCCTACTGGATATCAGGAGACTACAGGTCTTGATCGAGGCCGCTGTCGTTGAGGTCACGACTGACTTTACACGTCAGCTGGGGACGGAACTTGCTGTCGGTGATGCGAGTGGAGAAAACTTCCCAATCGGACTGACAGCGCCATCAGGAACTCTCGCCGCAGCCCTACAGTCGCTGGCACTAAACGCCCCTAGTCCGCTCTCCCTGGGTGACGCACCACTTGTCGCTGGCGGACGAGTGAGTGAAACCTCAACGTCATTCGCAGCCATTATCCGCGCACTGTCCACAAATACTGATGTTGAGTTGCTATCGACACCTAGCATCACCGCGGTGGATAATGAAGAAGCGAGGATAGTCGCAGGTCAAAATGTCCCGTTCAGAACGGGTTCAACCGGGACCGGTGGCAATGGTGTCACCAATCCGTTTACGACCATCGAGCGTCAGGACGTCGGGCTGACGCTGAACGTGACGCCCCACATTCACGACGGCAGTCTCGTTCGACTCGAGATTCGTCAAGAAGTCTCCGAAGTCGATCCATCCAGTCTTGGCTCAATTGGAATAGATGGCTCAGCGGATCTGATCACCAACACGCGTGAAATCGAAACCACGGTGCTTGCCGACAATGAGGAAGTTGTCATATTGGGTGGATTGATCCGCGACAAAACAACGCAAACAGATGTCCGGGTACCTATATTAGGCAACATCCCGATACTGGGGAACTTATTCAAGAGCACCAGTCGTGATGTTGAGAAACAGTATCTGCTCGTTTTTCTTCGTCCAACCGTGCTAGATGACTCTGGCTCCATGAAACAGGCGACGGAACGAAAGTTCAGCCATATTCCAGACGATTCGAATGAGGGGCGCACCAGCGAAGACATCCCAGAACTATTCGATGGCGGGAGCTGAACCTCAGGCTCGAGTTTCAAAACCGGAGATTTTCCGGCGGCTGAACAACTTTCGTTTTCGTCTAAGCCGGGCGTGGTTGAACACATGGATCAACCCGACCGTACTGAACTGTGATGAGTCACTCGGCATAGAACAGGGCGACCCCGTCGCCTACGTCCTGCCGCATCGTTCCCTGGCCGATCTCCTCGTCGTCGACCATGCACTGCGTGAGGCTAATCTCCCCGCTGTCGTGGAACCGGTCGCACACGCAAACGAAGATCGTTCCTTCTTTTTTCTGGGGCATCCGCATGGATGGTTCGGTCGAAGGATGCAGGCACGCCCATCCCCGCGAATGGATCGTCTCCTCACAGCCCAGCGTGAAGGTGCGCATAACATTCGAATCATTCCTGTGTCCGTATTCTGGGGACACCAGCCCGGTAAGGAGAAGTCGCTACTCAGATTCATATTGTCAGAGAACTGGACAGCGACGAGTCGCCTTCGTAAATTCCTGGCCATACTCTTCCTGAGAAACCATATCCTCGTTCAGTTCAGCAAACCTCTGTCGCTTGCGAACCTGACCACTACGAGCATTGGAGCGTCTCTCGATGAAGCAAGCCAGCAACGCAAGTTGATGCGGGTACTTCGTGTTCACTTCGCAAGGCAGCGCCAGGCCATCGTCGGACCTGACCTATCGCACCGACGTACGCTGATCAACCGTATTGTGACCACCAATTACGTCCAGGAAGCTGTCGCAACCGAGGTCCTCGCAAGTGGTAGTACCCAGGAAGAACTCACGAGGATCGCCGCCGGTTACGCACAGGAGATCGTCTCGCATCAATCGTACCGTATAATACGATTGTTTAGTCGATTATTGAGCTGGTTGTGGAACCGGATCTACGACGGCATTGATGTCCATCATGTTGACGAACTTCGCAATGTTAGTGGCACGCACGAAATCGTCTACGTTCCTTGCCATCGCAGCCACATTGATTACCTGTTGCTCTCTTATGTGCTTTACCACAACGGACTCACACCGCCTCACATCGCTGCCGGTGAGAATCTGAATCTACCGATTGTTGGAGGATTGCTTCGGCGCGGAGGTGCATTTTTCATGCGCCGTTCATTTCGCGGTGATTTGTTGTACCGCGCCGTTTTTGATGAGTACCTGCATCAGATCTTTATCAAAGGCTACTCCGTTGAGTATTTTGTTGAGGGTAGTCGCTCACGAACCGGTCGAATGCTGAACCCTAAAACCGGAATGCTCGCGATGACGATGCGTAGCTTCGTCCGCGATGACAGCAAACCCATGGCGTTTGTCCCTGTTTACTTGAACTATCAGAAGGTGATCGAGTCACCCACCTACGTTCGAGAACTAACGGGCTCAAAGAAAAAGCCAGAGTCCTTATTCCACATCTTCCGTATATTCATGACATTCAAACATGCCTTTGGGCGCGTTGCCGTGAGCTTTGGCACACCACTGATGCTGCCTGACTATCTCGACGAGACGACCCCAGGCTGGCGCGATATCCATGTCGACGACCGGGAATGGTCAACCATCAACCGACGTCTTGCCAAGCGGCTCACAGCGCTTATTAACAAAGCCGCGACCATCGGCCCCGTTAACCTGGTGTCTACTGCACTACTCTCAACACGGCGACAGACCATGGCCGAACATCATCTGCTGGGCCAGTTGAAGGTGCTGGCTGAACTCGCATGCCAGGCGCCGGTGTCTCCTGCGCCCGTGGTCAGCGATCAGGAACCTTCTGGGCTACTATCTGCCGCTCAGGAGATCATAGGTGTTGAACGCCGGTCGCAGGGTCTCGGGGACGTTATTACCGCCGATCAGAACACTAGTATCCTGATGACTTACTACCGGAACTCGACGTTGCACTGGTTCATCGTACCGGGACTACTCTGCCGACTGCTGCGTGTCCATCGAACCTTGATGTTTGAGGAGGCGCTCGAACAGCTGGATTGCCTGTACCCCTATCTGCAGTCAGAATTATTCCTGCCCTGGAAGTCGTCCGATCTCCGCAACGTACTCCGTCACTACCTGGTCGCCCTCGAAAACCTTAATCTGTTCACGATCGATGAAGACGTGATCACTGCTTGCGATCCCGCAAGTATTCACTATGCAACGCTCACCACGCTGGCAGAATTGGCGGAACCGACCCTCGAAAGATGTTTTATTGTCCTCGGTCTACTCACAGAAACACCAACTTCGATCGATGTACTGCAAGGGCGTGCGGCAGCAGTCGCGGAATACCTGGCGGCCATCTATGGCATCAACTCTCCCGACTTTTTTGATGCGTCACTGTTTGCGTCCTTCATCGATACACTTTTGTCTGAAGGACTCCTCAAACACGGGGAAGATGACAACAACATCCGCTGGCACGAAGAATTGATCCCGTTACAGCAGACGATCGGGCGTTTGATCAATAGCGAGGTCAATAATTACCTGCAGTATGCGCTGCAGATGAGCGGCACATCGGCCGCCATACCCGCATCCAACCCAGGGTAATTCACCGGCCCGTCTAAGCCGAATACACTTCTAATCGATTGGAACGACCATCGTTAACGAACAACGGTTTCTTATCGGTAAATGTGGGCGCCCATCGAGGGCGCTTAACGACGATTCGCCGGCACCCAGTTCCTAGTGCAGCATGAAACAGAGTCTGAATCTGGTCTCCATCGTCGGGCCCGACAAACGCATGCAGGACCTGCAGTGCGCCCTTCGCCTTGGCCTTTCGTGAAGACGAACGGACTGGCGGAGGGTACATCGGGTCGATCAGCACACCATCCGGCACTGACGTCATTGACGTCAGGAAGGCGACAGCATCGCCTCGATGCAATTGGATTCGCTCCGCGACACTGGTCTCATCTTGTGCAAGCGCAGACTGTAGCAACAGATATAACGGATGACTCCTTTCAATCGATTCAACATGCGCTCCAGCGGAAGCCACCAGAAAGCTATCGGTACCTAAACCTGCTGTGCAATCAACAATCCGGCGCCCAGGGGCGGCTTGAACTGCTTTGACGATTCGCTCAGAGCGAATACTGCGCTGTCGTCGTTGCATAGAGACATTAGAAAAATCGACCTGCACGTCCGAGAGCGCAGGATCCTTGGCGATCAATCGGTATCCTGGGGCGGTATGGTGTAGACGAAACTGACTCATTTCAAAACGAGACGACAACGATATCGGTTGACGTCACCGCTGTTTCGAAGGCGGCGTCGCAACGGTTTCCCGGAGGTATTGTGGCAGTGCTTCACTTGCAACAACACCTCCATTTTGGCCGATGATATGACGACCGAGAGTCACTAAGTCGGATCCTTGTGGGACACCCACGTTATCAAAATCCAGCAGCTGTCCCCTGATCAATGCTGCACTTTCGTGTAGCCAACCATCACCTGTTGCGGTATGTATCGACCAATCGAGGTCCAGGTCGTCAAGGACCGCAATGCGTTCATCGAATTCACAAACCGCCACACCGTTTTCGTTTCGATAGCATCCAAAGAACATTTCATCGACCCGTGCATGCATGGCAACGGCAATCTTATCGTCACCATGGCGCCTGATGCGCCCTTGTGCGAGTGCAGCTAGCGTCGACACCGGTGCTACAGGTAATTCCAATCCGAACGCCAGCCCCTGCATCACGCCTGCTGCAATGCGTAACCCCGTAAATGAACCCGGTCCCTGCCCCAGAATAAGACCATCAAGTTCTCCCAGTACAAGTTCTGCCCTAGCCATCACCTCATTGATCATGGGCAGCACAACCTGACTATGTGTTCGATCAACCTTTTCGGATCGTTCAAACAATACAGCGCCGTTCGCGACGCCAATAACGCAGGATCGCGTTGATGTATCAAGAGCTAGAAGGTTCACGCAAGATATCCTGGAAATACACGCTTGCCTCGTCGTTACTCGTGAGGATCGGCATTGACGGCAACGAATGCAGAAACTCGGATCCGTAGTCATGTGAACGTACGCGGGGATCACCCAATACAAACAGTCCGCGCTGGTGCTCTCGTCTGATCAATCGGCCGAAAGATTGTCTGAGTGCAATAATTGCCTCTGGGAGGATGTAGTTACGAAAACTGTCTTTTCCCGACATCGTCACAGCCGACATGCGGATCTGAACGTCGAGATCCGAAATATTAGGAAATGGCAGTTTGTCCAGAACCAGCAAACGAAGCCGATCATCCGCCAGGTCCATCCCCTCACGGAAAGTCTGCATGGCGAGCAAAACCGGTTTGTCCATGACCGAGAACGCTTCAACAAGTGCCTGCCTGCTCATCCTTCCTTGTACCAGCAGACCATCAAATCCGGCCAGCATTGCCGCAGCCTCGTCCATCGCCCGCTTGCTACAGAATAACATCAAGGTCGGCGCCTGACCCAACATGGGCAATACCGAATGGATCAACTGTGGGATGTGCGACGACTCAGACGGATGGGGTAGATCTGGAATCCACAGGTTGGCCTGGTTGGCATAGTCGTATTCGCTGGGGAATATTGTTGTCCGTACGTTCTGCAACCCTGTCGCCTGTTGAAACTGATCACAGGTGCCGTTGATCGCCAGGGTTGCAGACGTGAAGGCCCAGGTTGCACCAGATTCAGAAACCATGCGAGAGATCGATCCAGCGACCGAATCCTGAAGCGCACGGATATAGAACCCGGTTCGGCGCGTTTCATCAAGCTGGATATTATCCCTACCCGCATCAAGCAAACTTCGCAACGTCGCATTCAGTACAGCAACTCGATGCCCAAGATCACGAAACCGGAAACTCTGCTCAGCCGCCTGATCTAACAGACCTCCAAACAATTGCAAACACTCAACGAGTCGGTAGAGCACAGTTTCGCTTGAGTCATCGGCAGCGACTACCACGGTATGCTCCAGGGACGCTGCGGCGTCCAGCATGACGTGATAGTCAATGTCGGTTTGACGAGACTCCTTCACGACCTCTGCGATCAGATAACGTAACTGATCTGACGACAACGACAATGTCTGGGAACGTGCCACCACATCCGGAAATCTGTGAGCTTCGTCGACGACAATATGATCGAAACCGGACAACGCGTTGAGCGGATCAGACTGTGACATCCCAGCGAGTAAGTGGTGGTTGCCGATCACTATCTCAGCACGATGCACACGTTCCTGAAGTCGTTTCAGGGGGCAACGCTCAATCATCGGGCACGACGAGCCTTCGCAGTCTTCTGCTAGGCAGGTAACGATCTCTTGTAATCGCTCATCAACATCCGCATCCACGAACTCAGTCAAATCGCCGGATTCGGAACGCGGCCACCAGGCTTGCAGCTGTCTCAATCGCATCATCGTTTGTACCGAGACATCTAGCCCCAGTTCGGGGTTTAGCAGCCTTCGAGGACACACATAGTTACTGCGCCCCTTCATAATCACCACCGAACGATGCCCGACAATTGGCATGATGCCATCGAGGACCGTTTTCATCTGTTGCTGCAATGTATGGGTTGCGGTGACAATCAAAGTTCTCCCCGCATTCAGAAGCACGGGAATCAGATACGCAAGCGTCTTTCCTGAGCCTGCGCCTGCTTCGACGATAAGGTGGGTTTTTGTGCTTAGTGCCCTTTCAACTTCCAACGCCATTTCAAGTTGGCTGATCCTAGAACGATATTTGGGTATGACGTCACTGAACTGATCACTCAGTAACAATTCAGGAATTCTGTTCTGACGCGTCGAGACAGTGTTGCTGTCCTGCGCATCTATATTCAAAACCTGAGATGTATCCTTGGAAGCTGGCATTGTTTTGTTTCTATACGCATAAAAAAGCCCTCATGATGAGGGCCTTTGTGTAGGTACCAGAGTGTTCCCTTCGGAACACGTCCGGCACTCATCCTACTGCTTATTTTTATTTTAATTATATCGGCTGAAGCCGCAGTCAGCTTATCGCTTCTTGCGAGCGGGCGTCTTGCGCTTAGCAGCAGGCTTCTTCTTCGCCGCTGTCTTACGCTTGGCGGCAGGCTTCTTCTTCGCAGCCGTCTTACG
>CAJWYI010000060.1 GCA_913049815.1 uncultured Gammaproteobacteria bacterium | reverse complement strand
AGTAGAAAAAGCATCGTAGCAAGTCGATACAGGGGATCGAATATGTACACAGTGGCGCCAAAGCTGAGTGCGCAAGGGGTGGCAAAGCACTTGACCAGCGTCTGTAGGTCAGGCGTTGATAAGCTGGCGTCAGTCGTTGAGTCAGAGTTAGGTGATTCAGACATTCGGTGTTTGCCCACTTGGCGGACAGGTACCGTAGCGCGGATGTCTATCTTTTGGGAAGCGAGGCGATAACCGTGGCGATTGTTTTAAAGAAAGATCTCGCTGAGCACCACTGCACATTGGCGTAACCTGTGCGACTATAGCACGTCACAGCTGTATCAGTGGACCGGAGACAGAACCATGGCTGAATACAACGATCTAAACGAGATAGAAAAACAGGTCATTCTGAATAAGGCAACGGAAGCGCCGTTTACAGGCGAGTACGACGACTTTTTTGAAAATGGTATCTATGTCTGTCGTCGATGTGATGCTCCGCTCTATCGCTCCCAAGATAAGTTTCAGGCGCATTGTGGATGGCCTGCGTTTGATGATGAGGTGCCTGGCGCCGTGCGACGGGAGGCAGATGCAGATGGTTACCGGGTTGAGATTCTTTGCACTAACTGTGGGGGTCACCTGGGACATGTCTTCGAAGGCGAACGACTGACCGACAAAAATACTCGGCACTGCGTGAACTCCGTGTCGATGAAGTTCATACCTGCCGGATAGTTGCCACCTATGACCTCCTAACCTCTGGTCGGTCTGATTTGGACATCAGAGACTGTTTCACCAGATCAGCGGACTACCATTAAACGCGGGTGGTCGACCATTCGATGGGTCTCGATGCGCTCTGGCTCGCAGAATTTTTGCTGGAATCGCTGACCCTCGAACCCGGTATGCGCTTTCTGGATCATGGTTGCGGGATGGCGTGACTTCCATATTCTTGGCATGGGAATTCGGTATGGAAGTCTGGGCCAATGACCTCCGGATATTGGCGGAAAACAGCACTCGCCGTGTTAGTGTTTCAGGCTCGGTTGATCAAATAACGCGGTGCATTCAGATATGAGGGCAGTGCGTTGCGAGACAGAGAAGAGACCCTGGATAAAATGAGGGCCCCCAGAAAGCTGGGGGCCCTCGACCTTACCAACAGTCTTCTATAGGGGGGCTAGAATCCTGTCGATTGGTTTGGATCTAACGTCAACCAGGCCAGTTGTTCCTTATAGGCACCATCTAGTAAGACGTTATAAGCCAACTTCAGTGTCGGCATATCCGAAAGTTCACAATGACTTCGTGGTCAGGCTTAAGCAAGCACCGGGCCAGATTCTTTAACTTACTGATATAACAGATTAAAGTGATCCCCATGGGGGAATCCTCATGTGCAGTAGCCAGAATAATGTCTTATATCGGTGCGCACTTTGTGATCATGCCCGCTAGTGGTGCGATCGAGAGGCTAGTGATCAGGTGTGCTTTAGGGTTCGAATTGGAGGCATATCAGGACCGTTGACGTCATACCCCAGCGACACCTTGTTCAGCATCTCAAGGGGATCACGGAGGTCGACCATGCCTGCACCTGCGACAGAAATGCCGCCCTGGTATCCAACGAGACGCTGCAGGCGCTCCGGCATGTTGTCCAGTTCCTCGCGAGGGATGCCGATGTACTGGTTTTCCTGTTGGCGCAGGTAGGACAGGTTGAAGTTGATATTTAGTGCGAGGCGCGTTTGATCCCTGGTCTTATTCTCACCACCGCCATGCCAGACAGCACCGTTCCAGGCGACTAGCGAACCCGCGGACATTTCTATCTGAATCGGTTCAACCGCGGGTGGCTGGGCGACCGGCCGGTCGTCCCACTTATGTGATTCGGGAACAAGCATGGTCCCACCGTTCTTCAACGTAAAGTCCTCTACCGCAATGACGGCATTGAACACAAAGGGGGGATGTGGTCTGGGGACCGGCCAGAGGCCATCGTCTTGATGCAGTCCCTGCGCTTTGGCGCCCGGTAACAGATCAAACATGGCGACAACAGAAACCTGAATCATGGGCCCGAGCACGCCTTGGGCTAGAGCGATCAATCTCCTGTCATTGACAATGTCATCGACGCAACGGGTCTTTCCGAGCAGATTATGCGCGCGAACGGTTGTCCGATCCGGTCGCATGAGCTCACGGATGGGGTTGATCTCAGTGACGAGATCATGTCGGAGCCGGGACACCCTTTCTTTGGTGAGCCATTCCGGGATGACGATGTACCCCTGGTCCGCCACTTTACTGAGCCATTTCGTTAGTTCAGGCAGCTCAAACGTTTCATCGTAGACAGTGACAGCGGTAGTAGATGGCGTGCTCATATGAGGTCCTCGTGATCCGCTATAACGTAGCGATTCGATATCGCCAGAGCAAGCGTCCCCCATTGCGCGCTATAGGAAATCCTGTTGTGAGGTGCGGTAGCTTATCAAGATCAGCTTCGATAGCATTGCGGTGCATTTTTTTAGAGACCCATCGGGAAGCATCATATGCAGGTCATCCAATCCCATCTCAACACTCGGTCCGAAGAATTTCAGCAGAATCGTGAAGACATGCTGGAATTGCTGGCATATCTTGATGTTCTGCATCAGGAGGCGGCAGAAGGTGGCGGCGAAGAAGCAATGGCGCGACTCCGATCCCGCGACAAGCTACCGTTGCGTGAACGTATTTCATTGGCTCTGGATCGGGATTCTCCCTTCTTTGAGGTTAGTCCGCTCGCAGGTGCACATTCAGGCGTAAAGACGGGCTCGGGTTTTGTCGTGGGTATCGGTGTAATCTCCGACACCGAGTGCGTCATCCTGGGGCATGACCCATCCGTTAGGGCGGGCGCGTTCAATGCCTTCAACAGCAAAAAGCTGATGCGCGGACTAGAACTTGCGCGCGAAAATCGGTTGCCCTACGTACAGTTTGTTGAGTCTGCTGGTGCCGACCTTCGCGGTAATTCCGGCGGTGGTGGTGGCGGCGGTGGAGGCGGTGGAGGCGCACCGAAAGAAAAGCCTCGCTTAATGGCATCGACCAACCATTTTGCAGAGAGCGGACGATTGTTCTACGAGATCACGGAACTATCATCAATGCGTATTCCGACGGTGTCGGTTGTCTTCGGCGGAGCGGCCGCTGGTGGCGCCTATCAGCCGGGTATGAGTGACTACAACATCTTTATCAAGAAGCAATCTAAGGTCTTTCTGGGCAGCCCGCCGCTGGTGAAAATGGCGACCGGTGAAGACACCGACGAGGAGAGTCTGGGGGGTGCAGAGATGCACACGCAGGTTTCTGGGCTAGGCGATTACCTGGCGGAAGACGAACACGACGGTATCCGAATGTGTCGCGAGGTTGTTTCCCATTTGAACTGGCGTAAGTGGGGGCCTGGTCCAACCTTGCCACCGGATGAGCCGGTCTATGATGCCGAAGACCTGCTGGGTATCGTCTCAAAGGACCTGGCTAAACCGTTTGAGATGCGCGAAGTGATTGCGCGCATCGTAGATGGCTCAAGATTTGAGGATTTCAAACCACTCTACGGTTCAACATTGGTATGTGGTTGGGCTTCTATTGATGGTTATCCGATTGGCATCCTCGGTAACAATGGTCCGCTGATGTCAGAGTCTGCTGAAAAAGGTACGCAGTTTATCCAGTTGTGTAACCAGATCGATGTACCGCTCCTGTTTATTCACAACATCACCGGATTCATCGTGGGTACGGACTTTGAGCGCGGTGGTATCACGAAGAATGGGTCCAAGATGATCAATGCGGTTTCGAACTCGACTGTCCCACACATTTCTTTGATTCCCGCGGCTTCTTATGGAGCCGGCAACTATGGCATGAGTGGTCGCGCTTTTGGCACTCGGTTCAGCTTCATCTGGCCCACAGCAAAGATAGCCGTCATGGGGCCGAAGCAGATGGCCGGAGTGATGACGATTGTGGGGAAGAAGTCGGCGGAGCGTAAAGGCCTCGAATTTGATGATGAGGCCGATGCCAAACGGGCAGCGGCTGTCGAGGCAAATGCGGAGGAAGGATCGCTGGCGCTCTACGCGACTGCAGCCATCTCCGACGATGGTCTGATCGACCCGAGAGACACACGGGACCATGTGGCAATTGCCCTGTCTGCCTGTCACAACAATAAAGTAGAAGGCGCCAAGGGCTTTGGCGTCTGGAGAATGTGAGCATGGCTAATCATATCCAGAGAATCCTGATCGCCAATCGTGGTGAAATCGCGCGTCGTATCATGCGAACCGCCCACAACATGGGTATAGGTACCGTCGCGATCTATGCCGATGGCGACGCTAACGAGCCTTTTGTGTCGGAAGCGGATCAGGCGATCTCGCTTGATGGCGCCAGTTCGCTTGAGACGTATCTAGACCAGGAGAAGGTCATCGCGGCGGCAAAACGAGCCGGAGCAGATGCTATCCATCCCGGTTACGGCTTTCTTTCCGAGAATGCTTCGTTTGCGAAAGCTGTGGATGATGCTGGTCTAATCTGGATCGGTCCCTCCCCGAAGGCTATTTCGGAAATGGGCGATAAACTATCATCCAAGAACATGATGACGGACGCGGGTGTTCCAACGCTCCCCTCAGCTGAAGCGTCAGCAGATGCCGATGTGATTGCACTGGGTAAGGAGATTGGTTATCCATTGTTGGTGAAGGCATCGGCCGGTGGCGGCGGTAAAGGAATGCGTATCGTCGACGATGAGTCGCAACTGGCAGAGGCGGCAGAAGGGGCTCGACGTGAAGCTGCGTCCTCCTTCGGAGACGACACCATCTTCCTTGAACGATTCCTCTCGTCTTCTCGTCACGTCGAGATTCAGGTTCTGGGTGATTCGACGGGCAACGCTATTCATTGCTTCGAGCGCGAGTGTTCGGTGCAACGTCGCCATCAGAAGATAATCGAGGAAGCGCCATCTTCAGCCGTGACGCCTGAAATACGCGAGCAGATGGGTGCGGCAGCTGTCGCTGCAGCGAAGGCTATTGGCTATACCTCAGCGGGCACTGTTGAATTCCTGCTGGATGGCGACGAGTTCTGGTTTCTGGAAATGAACACTCGGTTGCAGGTTGAGCATCCGGTTACAGAAGAAATCACCGGCCTTGATCTGGTGCGTGAGCAGATTCTGATTGCCCAGGGTATGCCCTTGTCAGTGTCGCAGGAGGACCTATCGATCAACGGCCATGCGATGGAGGTCCGCATTTACGGTGAAGACCCGGCGAATGACTTCCTTCCAACGGCTGGGCCTGTGCTGTTATTTGAACGTTCGAAGGTCGCTGATGCACGTTATGACACGGGTATTGAGACAGGTAGCAACGTGGGGATCGAATTCGATCCGATGTTGGCGAAGATCATCGTGCATGCACCAACGCGTACCGAAGCATCTTTACGATTGGCACGTGTGCTCGAGACAACACGGATTCAAGGGCTGATCACCAACCGTGATTTCCTGGTCTCTGTGCTGCGTGAACAAGCGTTTTTGGACGGTGATACCACCACTGACTATATTGAGAGAATCAATCCCCCACGGTCGCGTGCGGTAGATCGTGGGCAGATCATTGAAGGTGCCATCGCTGCAGCGATGGCGGCGCAATACGACCGTCGATTGGCGTCGAACACCCTGAAACGGATTCGAAGTGGTTGGCGCAACTCGATCATGCCGCCGGAACATGTCGAGTACACCTGCGGCGAAGAGGAAGTCACCATCGATTATCAGTCTCAGCGTGATGGATCTTTCAATGTTATGGCTGACGATCTGACGCTTAAAGTCGAGCTTGTGGAACGCGATGGCAACACCATCGATCTGACGGTGGATGGTCGCCGAGTTGCCTACACAGTGACTTCAAATGAAGATCGTTGGTTGACTCACGGTCCCAGCGGTCAGTTGGAATACACCGAATTACCGCGATTCCCGGATCTCACGCGTGCAGGTTTGAAAGGTGGGCTCACGGCACCAATGCCTGGCAACGTCGTTGATACCTATGTCAAGGAAGGTGACGAGGTCGAAGAGGGACAGTTATTGCTGATCCTTGAAGGGATGAAAATGGAGCACCGTATCACCGCGCCAGATGCGGGGACAATCGGCGAGCTCAGGGTAGGCAAAGGTGACCAGGTTCAGAATGGCCAGCTCATGGTGGTATTGCAGGCGGAAGAAGAAACAGCCTGATCTTGTGTTTGAAGAGTCTCTGCTAAAGAGACTCTTCAAAACTTCATTAACCAGACGTGAGGCTTTCCAGAGCTGCGTTCAGGGTGGCTGAGGGACGCATCGCCTTGTCCGCGAGTTCATCTTTGGGTCGGTAATAGCCTCCAACGTCAACGGGATCACCTTGAGCGGCGAGCAGTTCATCGTTGATCGTGTCTTCGTTGTCCTTCAAGTTCGCAGCGAACCTCCCGAAGCGATCCTTGAGGCTGGGGTCATCATCCTGCGTCGCGAGTGCTTCAGCCCAATACATGCATAAGTAGAAATGACTGCCACGATTGTCGATTTCATTGACCTTCCGAGACGGTGATTTGTTCGTTTCGAGAAATTGCGCGATGGCATCGTTTAGCGTGTCGGCAAGGATCTGGGCCTGACCGTTGTCGAACGATGTCGCTAGGTGTTCGAGTGACGCTCCCAGAGCTAGGAATTCACCCAGTGAGTCCCATCGAAGGTGCCCTTCACTCTCGAATTGCTGGACATGTTTGGGTGCGGACCCACCCGCACCGGTTTCGAATAGACCACCTCCCGCGATCAGTGGAACGATTGACAGCATCTTTGCGCTCGTACCGAGCTCCAATATGGGGAAAAGGTCAGTCAGATAGTCACGCAATACATTTCCTGTGACAGAAATGGTGTCATCACCATGGCGCATACGTTCCAGCGAAAACCTCGTGGCACTCGCCGGTGTCATGATGTGGTATTCCACACCATCAAGGTCATGTTCGGGGAGATACCGGTTCACTTTGGCGATCAGCTGCGCGTCGTGTCCCCGGTTGCTGTCCAGCCAGAAGACGATAGGCGCGCCGGTCGCTTTGGCGCGGCGGATCGCAAGTTTGACCCAGTCCTGTACGGGTTCGTCTTTGACACGGCACAACCGCCAGACGTCGCCGGTCTCGACCTGATGCTCATGAACGACGTCACCGTTAGCGGCCAGCACACGAATGCTGCCTGAAGCGGGCGCTTCGAAGGTCGTGTCATGGGAACCGTACTCCTGAGCCTTTTGTGCCATTAGTCCGACGTTGGGAGTGCTACCCATGGTGGTTGGGTCAAAGGCACCGTGCTCAATACAGTGGTTGATGGTTTCTGCGTAAACCTTTGCGTAACTGCGGTCTGGAATGACGGCCTTCATATCATGCAGATCGCCATCGGGTCCCCACATCTTGCCGGATTCGCGTATCGCTGCGGGCATTGAAGCGTCGATAATGATGTCACTGGGGACGTGCAGGTTGGTGATTCCTCTGTCCGAATTCACCATAGCCATATCCGGACCGTTGGTCATGCACGCGTCCAGATCTGCTCGGATCGCGGCAGCCTCGTCTTCGGGCAGGGATTCGATCTTCTCGTAAGCATCGCCTACGCCATTGTTCGGATCGACACCCAGCTGTTCAAAAATATCTGCGTGTTTGTCGAACGCCGCGCCATAGTAAGCTCGGACACAATGGCCAAACAGAATGGGGTCGGATACCTTCATCATCGTGGCTTTGAGATGCAGTGAGAACAGGACGCCTTCCTCTGTGGATGCGATTTCCTTGGCGAGGAAATCACAGAGGGCCTTCTTGCTCATAAACGCAGCATCAACGATTTCTCCGGCTTGAACAGCGACACCTTCCGCCAGAGTCTGATCGCCGTTTGCGCCTGTAAACACAATCTTCAACGTATCGTCGTCGTCCATGGTGGTCGACACTTCGGAACCGTAGAAATCACCAGCTTCCATGTGTGCGACATGCGACTTTGAGTCACTGGACCATTCGCCCATGGTGTGGGGGTGTTTTCGTGCGTAGTCCTTTACGGCTGCGGCAGCCCGTCGATCTGAATTGCCTTCTCGCAGTACCGGGTTAACGGCACTCCCTTTTACGCGGTCATAGCGTGCCTTGATGTCAGCTTCTTCATCATTGGCGGGCTCCTCAGGGTAGTCCGGTAGGTCATAACCTCTGTCCTGAAGCTCCTTAATGGTGGCGTGCATCTGAGGGTTTGATGCACTGATGTTCGGAAGCTTGATGATGTTGGCTTCCGGAAATTGAGTCAGGTCGCCGAGTTCCGCGAGATCATCGGTGATTCGCTGGTTTTCGCTGAGGCGTTCCGGGAAGGCCGCAATCACTCGACCCGAAAGCGAGATATCCCGCGTCTCGACCGCGACTCCTACAATCTCCGAAAAAGCTTTGATGATCGGTAGAAATGAATAGGTGGCTAGGCGCGGGGCTTCATCCGTTTCTGTATAGATGATCTTCTGTTTGTCCGACATGCTCTCTTCTTCCCTCTTCTTCGCTATGGATAGCAGTGGCTAGGGTTTCTGTCTCTACGAAACCGTGTTGCTCCCGAAGCTTTTCGTCTGCCATCTTCTTTTTATGGCGATACGTTCGTCGTATGGCGCTGTGGTCATGTTGGAGAAGTCGGGACGGCAGATAATTATTCTTAGTGAGTTTCAATGTGGCATCTGCTCGAGTATGTCCAGACGATCCGTTGCCGGGTCTTGGTACCCGACACCAGCCAGGGGCTCCGAAATGCGCGCCGATTATATAGAGGATTAGACATCAATTGACAGTGGCAACGCCAATTTCTCGTTAGGTGGAAGAACAAGCATGGTCGTCATGAGAACAGTGGGCGCCTGTGTTATGTTGAGATCAAGTCATTGATGACCGAGATCTCGACGTATGAACGAAAGCGGCGGTTTGACCGCGACCCAGTTTGAACAATATCAGCGAGATGGCTATACGGTCGTACCAGATGTCCTGGAACCGGAGGTCCTTGCGAAGTTGATTGACGTAACCGAGACGGTTATTGAGGATGCCGCTGGGCTTACAGAACACTCGGCGGACCTCGATCTCGAACCCTCCCATACGCCGGAAAATCCGCGCGTCAGGCGTATCAAGCGCCCCCACCTCGTCCATCCTTTTTACCTAGAGCTGGCGGCTCATCCACGCGTAATGTCGGCGTTGCGGCCCCTGATCGGCGACCACATTCGGTTGCGGGCAGGTGGGAAAATCAACATGAAGTCAGGCGGCTTCGGCTCGCCGGTTGAGTGGCACCAGGACTGGGCGTTTTACCCGCACACGAACCAGGATGTGCTTGCGGTCGGCATCCTGCTGGATGATATGGATGCCGATAATGGACCCTTGATGATGGCGCCGGGTTCTCATCGGGGTCCGGTGTTTGACCACCACAGTGATGGTGCTTTCTGTGGTGCTATAAATGTGGTTAAAGAGGGTGTCGACGTGACGACAGCACGGGAGGTGTTCGGCAGCGCTGGCTCGATCACCATTCACCATGCGCGTCTGGTCCACGGATCGGCGATGAACCGATCTGATCGACAACGACGTATCCTGTTTTACGAATATGCAGCGGCAGATGCATGGCCGCTCGCAGGTATCGAATCCATGCGCGATCTGGATGAGTTCAATGCCCGTGTCGTGCACGGCGAGCCCACGACAGAACCGAGGATGGAGGACGTGCCAGTGCGGATGCCGTTGCCAATGGCGCCCTACCAAGGTTCGATCTACGAAAATCAGCGTACCTTGTCGACCCAGTATTTTGATCACCATGATGGTGAGCAGGCCTAGGTGACTGGCAGACCTGGATGTTTCTAAATCATGGCTGGGTTGCTTGGTGTGGGTAAGTCCGCCCTGTCAAAGCGACTCTCAGATGTGTCGGGCGCGACACATCTGGGGATCGATTCGGTCGAGCAGGCATTGCGCGATCTGACTGGTATTGACGTTGAAAGCGAGGGGTATCGTCTTGCCTACCGCATCGTCGCCGACAATTTGGCGTTGCGACATCCGTTGGTCGCTGACCCCTGTAATCCCATCACGCGACCCGCGATGAGTGGCAGGTGTTTGCAGAAAACCTCGGGGCCCGATAACGACACATCAAACCCGTGTGTTCGAACAAGTATGAACACTGGCGTCGGGTTGAGTGCCGCGAATTAGAAGTCGCCGATCTTGATTTAGTTGATTGGCACGATTTGCGGAACCGGTAGTACCATGCGTGTGACCTTAATCGATACGCTGGGACAAACTGTCGACGATAGTGCTGCCGACCTGTTGCGGCTCTGTAAACTCTACTGACCTGAGGAACCAACACAACATGAATGTGCGTACATTAAGTGATGACGAAGCTCGTGCAGTCGGTGAAGAAATTGCGCATCAAGGCTTCGCTGTCATCGAAGATGCCTTTGATGCGGCCTATCAGAAAGCGTTACGAGATGAGTTCGATCGGTTGGAAGCACTCAGGCCGGGTGGTGATATTCCCCCTGCACCTTTTTCAGGGTACAAGACTCGACGATGGTTTGACCTGCTGAACGATGGCGATATCTGGCAGCAGGTCGCCATTCATCCGGCTGTACTGTCGGTGATGGGTCGCGTGCTGGGAGAGGATTTCCTGTTGTCGACGATGGGCACTGCCATCATCGGGCCCGGTGAGAAAGCACAACCATTCCATGTGGATGATGGGGTCTATCAATTTCCGCGGCCCCATCCGAATCTTGTGTGTAATACCATGTGGGCAGTTGGCGATTTTACGGAGGACAATGGCGCGACGCGGCTGGTGCCTGGGAGTAGTACTATGGCAGAGGATCCGGATTTTAGCCGGGACTATGACCATGTTCAGTTGACAATGCCTGCCGGTAGCATCGGATTTGTGGTGGGGACGATGTATCACGGCGCCGGGGAGAACAGGACAGACGAGGAACGTCTAGGTATGACAATCAACTACTGTAATGGCAGTATGCGCCAGCAGGAAAATCTGATGCTCGCCACGCATCCTTCGCGGATGTTGACCTTTCCGCAGGAACTACAGGACATTCTGGGGTTCAAGGTCTGTAAAGGAGCAGGACATATTTTTGCCGGTGACCCCCGACTTGAGATGGAAAGGCACTACGGGCCTGCACATCGGGACGAGGCCTGGATGGCAAGACGCTCGGAACGCGCGGCTAAATCTGATCGTTAGCAGGATCTCCATGAGAGCCGATCCAAGAACAATTCCATGAAACAAGGGGTTCGTGATACGTTAGCGGCCCCAGCGAGCAGACGACGATGTGCTGCGCTGAACAGAACATTAAAAAGAAGAGGAATGAGACTTTGAGCAAGGCAGTTTCCCCCGTAGATGGCCCTGTTGCGGTCACCGGTGCCAGTGGCTATATCGGTTCCTGGTGTGTGTACGACCTGATGGAATCGGGTTACAACGTCCGAGCCTGTGTAAGGGACAAAAATAAACCTGAGAAGTGTGACCACCTGACCGCGCTTAATGACGATCCCACATTACGTGGCTCAGTCGAGCTCTTTGAAGGCGACCTTTTCAAAGCGGGCAGTTACGACGACGCCTTCAGCGATTGCAGTGCGGTACTGCATACGGGCGCGACTGTCGGCTATAACAGTGAGACGCCACAGGAGGTTTATGACGGTTGCTTTACCGAGGTGCAGCACGTGCTGGAGTCTGCTGCGAAGTCCAGCGCGTTGAAGCGTTTTGTCTTCACCTCCTCGTTTGCGGCTGTGGGGCATCCACGCCCACCAGGATACGTTTTCACTGAGAAAGACTGGTGTGGTGACAACGTCGAAGGTTACAACGGTCGTTGGACCGAAGAGATGATCCCCAAGAATCGTGATATAGCTTACGCGATGGCGAAAGCAGAGGCAGAGAAGATGCTGTATGCCCAGGCGGAAGAGAACGGCTCTTTTGATGCCATGGCAATCCTGCCTCTGCATGTGATTGGGCCCCTGATGTGTGCGAACCACGACCAGGGTTGGAGTTGGCAGAACTGTATGCGCTTTATGGCCGAGGGCAAAGCCTACAAGAAGAGCGCCGGTGGCCGCATGCTTTGGAACAACGTTGATGTGCGTGATGTTGCCTCAGCGCATCGGCTGGCTGCAGAAACGACGATTGGCTGCAACGGTTCACGTTATATCCTGTCGGCGGCCGACCGATCTGGCGAGCTATTTACCTGGCAGCTGCAGGCGATGATGAAAGCAATGTTCCCGCAGTTGGCCGAGGTTGGTGGAGAAGAGATGGATGGCGACCAGCCCGCCAAACCAACGTACGATTCGCCACGTTCATACTGTCTGCTGGCAATGGAGGAACTCGGACTGGAAACCTACCCGATTGAAGAGACGGTGCGTGCCACGATCGACTCCTATTTTGAACTTGGGCTGTTGAGCGCATAAGCGAAGGATTGAAGCAGGAGCACAAAATGAACTGGACGGTCTATCTGTCGGGCGAAATTCATACCGACTGGCGTGATCAGATCATCGCGGGCTGTGAAGCCCACGGATTGTATCTGCAGTTTACGTCCGCGGTGACGGATCATGAAGCCAGTGATGCCGCTGGTGATTTTCTGGGTCCCGAGAATAGTAATTACTGGCGAGATCACAAATCGTCCAAGGTGAATGGCATTCGTACGCGCAATCTGATTGAGAAGTGTGACATTGCCGTGATCCGATTTGGTGACAAATACAAGCAGTGGAACGCTGCTTTTGACGCCGGCTTCTGCGCGGCGATGGGCAAGCCCTATATTACGCTGCATGACGACGACATTATTCACCCACTTAAAGAGGTCGATGCAGCCGCTATGGCATGGGCGACATCACCTGATCAAGTGGCCCAGTTGCTGCGCTACGTTGTCGCAGCCTGACTGCATAAAGACACGCGAGGAGTAAACCGATGCCGACTTATAATGCGAGTGCTGCTTTACCGGGTGGTGAACCTGGGCCCTGGGGCGATCCCGTTGTGATCAGCTATGAACGTCGTGATGTCCTTCTGTACGCCGTGGGTATCGGTATCGAGGACTTGTCCTATATTTATGAAGGCCATCCTGATTTTGCGGTATTCCCGACATTCCCGATCCGTTGGGGTGGTTCAGGTGCACCGGTAGACCGGGAAGCTGTGCCTAGCTCCCCAGGCCCGTTGACGATTGATGCTGAGCGATATCTTGAGATGGTCAAGCCATTGCCGATTGGTGGTGAAGTCCGTGTGCAATCGCGATTGATCGGAGTACATCCTCGCGGAAAAGGTAACGGTTTCGTGGAGACTGAGAGTACCGTGACAGATGCGGATGGTGACGTCTGTATCAAGATGGTGAATGGATCGTTCCGGCGAGGTGTGGAGCAGCTGGGCGACATTGAGACCTTTGAGGGAGCTGGTGAGACCTATTCACAGAAGATCACCGTGCCGGAGACGCCGGCAGACGTCACTGCGAGTGCGGCTATTGCTAGTAACCAGGCCCATATTTATCGCCTGTCCGGTGACTACAACCCGCTTCACATCGATCCTGACTCAGCAAAGTTTGGTGGGTTTGATGAACCGATACTCCATGGACTATGTACGTTTGGACACTGTGGACATCTGCTCCTGGGCGCGTTGGCGGACGGCGATGCGAAACGATTCAGAAAAATCAAGGTACGCTTCTCATCGCCTGTCTTCATGGGTGATGAACTATCTGTCCATGCATGGCATGACGGTCCGGGTCGTGTCCTGTTTGAAGGTCGTGTTGGTGACAAGGTTGTGGTCTCGAATGCGTACTTCGAATATTCGGAATAGGGTTAACGAGTTTCTGAGGTAAATAGCTGATGGAGTTTGACTTCATCATCGTGGGTGCGGGCACGGCTGGTTGCGTGCTGGCAAATCGCCTCTCTGCATCCGGTGAATTCTCTGTCTGTCTTCTTGAGGCAGGTGGACAGGATGACTATTTCTGGATACCTATCCCCGTCGGGTATCTGTTTACGATCGGAAACCCTCGTACTGACTGGATGTTTAAGACGGAACCTGAACCCGGGCTCAATGATCGCAGTATTGGGTACGCACGTGGCAAGGTTTTGGGCGGCTGCTCCTCAATCAATGCCATGGTCTATATGCGTGGCCAGGCCAGCGACTATGACCATTGGGCAT
>CAJWYI010000059.1 GCA_913049815.1 uncultured Gammaproteobacteria bacterium | reverse complement strand
GGCCGCTGCAGGCTTCGATACTGTTTACCTTCACGCCGATGTTGAATGCTGACTCGTACCAGACACCAGAGTCGTCTGTGCAGCGTTCGTTGTCCGCGACGCCAAAGATCAGGACTGAACCGCTGCTATCCACAGTCATGGTGTCTATTTTATCCTCTTTGCCGGGCTCCTAGAAAATGATGTTGACGTTGTTTCTTTCCTGAGACCTCATTCATTGGTCGGTCGCGCCAGGCTGGAAATCAGGATCATCGAACTAACGATCGGCAGAGACTTCACCGAAGACACAGTCGAAAACTGATGTACAAACAGTGTTTTCAGGATTGAAAAAATACCACCGGGAAGCCAAAGACGCTGGCACCTAAGACACCACCGTCGAAAACATTCTCGGGGTACCTGTCGTATCGATCATTACGAAATTGTCTAGCTGTAAGATGCTACTCCGCGTTGAGATGACACATTAACTATTATCGGTCACGTCAGCGCCTGCAGCGATGGTGTCTTCGATCGCAGCAATGCGTTCATCATTGATGATGGTGACGTCCTCACGGTGCATTATGTCAATGAGAATGGAATCCTTTCTGTACTCTGGGAAGTACCAGCCGTCGTCGACAACATCTTTGTAACGAAGGTGGTTGATTCAGGTGTCGTAGATCCGGTCTCTACTGCAGAAATTCTGCCATTGCTTTCGGCCTCGAGCAGTGACAAATCGGCCGGGTATCAATTCTAGAGTGGTGTTGTAACGCTTATGGAGGGAGACTATACGGCAGTCGATGATATTTGCACCGAGTCATTTATTGATGTGCTTGGGGAGCGTAGTGTTCGTTACGAAGTCGCGCTCGACGTCGCAGATTACGAGCGCTGGGTAGGTTCGGACGTTATCGTGCAATTTGATAGCTGTCACGTGGCAACAGCCTAGCTCGAGGCCTGGTTAACGCCTGATCCGTGATATCAACCCAGGTAGGGAACGATCAATCCTCGACCTGGGCTTTGGCCCAGCGGTAATCGGCCTTGCCATTAGGGCTTCGCAAGATTTCGTTGCAGAAGACAAACGACTTCGGGAATTTGTAGCGTGCAATGTGATGCTCACATTCGCCCAATAGCGACGCTTCATCTTTGGTCGCGCCTTTCCGTAGCTGCACGATGGCGACGACTTCCTGTCCCCAGCGCTCAGAGGCGCGGCTGGTGACCACTGCATCATAGACATCTCCATGATGTTTGAGTGCCTGTTCGACCTCTTCTGCAAAGATCTTCTCACCCCCTGAGTTGATGGTGATGGAATCCCGACCATGGAGCTCAAGCGAACCATCCGTGAGCAGTCTGACCCGATCTCCTGGTACTGAATAGCGGGTACCGTCAACGGAGACAAAAGTCGCTGCTGTTTTCTTTTCATCATCTAGGTAGCCAAGGGGAATCTGGCCACTCTGAGCCCACCATCCAAGTTCTTTGTGACCGGCTTCGAGGACCTGGTCCATGGTTTCGTTCAGAACGACGTTACCTGGGCGCAGAGAAAAGCGTCCAGTTGCTGCGCCACTATCTGAATTGCTGACATGCTGGCCCTGACTACCCGTCTCCGAGGACCCGGCGGCGTCAACGATATTGATATGCGGCAGTAACGATAGCAGTTGCGACTTTAGAGATGCTGTCGTTACCGCGCCACCCGTAATGATGTTCCTTAGTGCCGGCATCTTGCGTGGGTTCTTTTCGAGCGCGTCTGCAATCGGACGGCCGAAAGCATCGCCCACGATCATCATCACGTCCGCACGCTCCCTGATACACGTGTCGATGATGTCATCGGCGTCGAGGCGATAGACATTGTCCTGTACCAGGACTGTTCCGCCGGAATGCAACGCCTGAAAGGCAACCCAGGACCCCGCTCCATGCATGAAGGGTGGTGCTGTCAGATAACGGTGATTGACCCGATCAGCCCGTTCCGCGAATTGCTCTGCAGGAATGATCTCATTGTTCGAGGTTTTACCGCCCAAAGCCGCAGCTAGGATGTCGGCCTGACGCCAGAGTACGCCTTTCGGCATGCCTGTCGTCCCCCCGGTGTACAGGATATACAGATCATCGTCAGTAAACTGCAGGTCGGGCATGACATTCGAGGTTTTTTCTAGAGCGGCTTCGTAGCCGATCGCACCCGGTAATAGTGCCACGCTGTCGTCGTCGTTGACCTGCAGTAGGATCTTAAGTGAAGGGATCTGATCACGGACGGACTCGACACGATGTGCCAGCGAACTATGGTATATGAGAATCTGGCAACGGGCGTTGTTGAGCAGGTATGCGAGTTCTTCGTCTACGTATCGATAATTGACATTGAAGGGTACGGTTCGAGATTTGAACGCGCCAAGCATCCCTTCGAGGTACTCGTTACCGTTGTATAGGTAAAGGCCCACATGATCCTGCCCACTCTCCCATGGCGATAATGCATCGCGCTCTTTGTGACAGCCAAAGCCCTGGTTGAGCAGGAAGTTGGCCAAGCGTCGTGTTCGCTCGGCCAGTTGCCCATAGGATAAACGGCGATCTTTGAACACAATCGCATCGCGGTCAGGAATGGTGGCAGCGATCGCCTCGTTGATGGTGCCCAGATTGGAAACGGCGCTCATGTTGGGGTTGCTCTCTACGTTTTGCTTCTTATTCGATGTCTATTGTTGAGTTAACAAGTGTGTCTTGTTAAGAGGCCTTTGGTTTTGTCAGAGAATACAAAGTGCTCTGTACTCCACGCTACGCCGACTTGCGCGCTCACCCTTGTGGATATCGAAAAATGACGTATGGGGGCACACCATGGGCTTATCCGCACGAGAGTCGTACTGTTTGAAGACGATGCACTCATCCGTCTGCATATCGTCAAAGTAATAGAACCGATGATTGGGGTTGTATAGTGGCAGGGTTGCATAGCCACCTTCGGCCTTGGGACTAAAGTGGTACTCCCGAAAATCATCCAATCTGGCTGATGCGGCATCAACGACACAGAGCTGATTCTGTTCAGCGACGCGTTCGATAGGTGCCCAGATGTTGTACCAGATGTAGTCCCTGTCCTCGATTTCATCAGCGAGAGAGCTCTCATACCGCTTCAATAGTCCGGCTTCTCTTTCGTGCATCGGGTGTAGTGGGTAATCACAGTGTACGTAGCGAGAGTAAGCACCAAGGAATGTCTCAGGGTTTTCGTTACGTACCTGGTGCCCCATTACAAACGCGTCTTCACAATCGGTCAGCGATTTCAGCATGGGAACAATCATATCGGCGTAGGTCGCTAAGACCTGCGCGTTGCTGTTCCAATCAGTCACACCATGGTCAAACGAATGTAGCGTGAAGCCATTCTTATCAAAATCGATCGAACCATCTGCAACCATCGGTCGCGCGTTCGTGATTGGCACCTCATGCTTGATGGTGTTCTTGTGACGGGTTTCTCGGGAGAAGATGAAAGGTCTTTCATCCCGGTTGCGCCAGGGTTCATCGAGGTATCGGACCTCTGCCAGTACTGCGTCTGTCATGGAGTTTCTCGATCAATATCGTACGGGACGAAATCGCTATTGAGTGGATGGCTCAGTTTGTTTGATGTTTTTACGAGGGCCGCATTGTACCTGATTGTCTCGTCGGGTGGGCCAGGCGAAATTATACGGATCCAGCGACCCCTCTGACGCGGGTGCCAGATCCCTCGAATCGCAGAGCCATAGAGCGACGAGAGAAGTCAGCGGTTACTGCGCCACCCTGAAGACAGCCATAGTGGAAAAGAATGACATCGCCTGGCGTTGCGCGCGATGTCCCAGGTGCCAGGAAGCGCACCGACGCGTATCAGCCTCGGCCCAGGCGTTTTTTCTTGTTCTGGACATAGTCGACCAGGATATATTCACCGAGGCTTTGGGGATCAGTATAGAAGACGCGCCCACCATTGATGCGTGTCATCTGATCTACAAACTCTTTGAGGTAGTAACTCTGATCCAACATAAATGTGTTGATCGTGATGCCCTTCTGGGTACAACTGCGAACCGCGCGTAATGTCTTGTTGATTGTGGTTGGCGTAGGTGGGTACTGAAACTTATGGCCGCCATTTTCAAGATGCGCAGTGGGTTCGCCATCTGTGATCATTATCACCTGTTTGGTGCCCTGTTGGTGTTTATCGAGGAGCTTCTCGGCAAGGATAAGTGCATGCTGCATGTTGGTACCGAGCAGGTAGTCTTCATACTGAAGATACGGTAGGTCGTGAGATTTGATCTCGGTCGCCAGCGCCGAGAATCCCAAGACGTATAGACTATCCCGCGGATACGCGGTACTGATGAGATTGTGCAGCGCGAGCGCGACCTTTTTGGCTGACTGGAATGAACCTCGTAATGCCATTGACCAGGACAAGTCCACCATCAACACAGTCGCAGTCTGAGTGATCAATTCGCTACGATAGATCTCAAAATCGTCAATTGACAACTTGATGGGTGATCCTTTCCCTTCCCGGTCGAGTGCATTGCGAATGGTCCGTGGCATATGCAGGTGAAAAGGATCACCGAATTCGTAAGGTTTTGACTCCTCGATGCGCTCACCAAAACGGCCTTCTTCTGGCACCGCATGGTTGCCCAGGCTTTGTTTCTTTAGACGTTGGTAGATTTCGCCGAGCGCTTTCTGACCAAGCGTGCGACTACCTCGTGGTGTCAGTTCCCACTTGTTACCATCTTTTCGCGCATAGCCAGCTTCCTCAAGAACCTTCATCAGCTCCTGCATTTCTTCTAGGTTCTTGCGGGCTTCTTCGCCCATCAGCTCTTCGACGAGATCCGGGTTGATGGAGTCAACCTTGCCGTCATACTGGGAACGCTGCATCTGTTGTTCCAGCTCATCCATTCGTTGCAGTTCCCGCATTAACTCACGGGCCGCCTGCATATCGATGTCCTGATCGCCAGAAAAGTTGTACCGCCGTCCCTGTTGGCCGCGTTCCTGTGCAAGCATCTGCGCCAGCTGCGACAGTTCCTGATTGAGATCCGGGTCGGTGAATCGATCACCCATCATGTCCATTAGCTGTTGTTGCTGGTCGGGTGACATGGAATTCATCATGGCCTGCGATGCAGCCATCTGTTGCTGCATCTGTTCAATCAGTTCATCGATTGATTGCGGAGGATTGTCACCAAACATGTCGCCATATTGATCCATGAACTCATCGAAATCATGGTCTTCGCCGTTGGCGCGTTTTTCCATCATTTCGTTGAGATCGTGCACCATGTCTTTCATACGTTGCATGTCGTCAGGTGACATGTTGTTGATCATGTTTTCAATGTCATTGAAGAAGTTCTGAGCCATTTGCTGGCGCAACTGGTTGAGAAGCTCAAGAAACTTTCGCTGTGCATCTGTATTTAGGAATTCGTAGTTTTCCAACTGGCGAATTTTTCCTGCGGCATCATCGGGCAGGTTATCCAGGTATTCCTGATTTTGTTTGCCGATGTTACGGATGACCTGATCGCTGAAGTTACCTTCGTCATCTGTCTGCCTTGATGATTCAGACTGACTACCTTTTTGAGGGGGCTCATTGCCCACGTTGTTTTCGCGACTTTGTGATTCAGCGCCCGCGGGTTGATCATCGACATTCTTCATGAGGTCGTCCATGAAGCGTTCTGCGCCTCGGTTGGCGTCTTCTCGATCGATCCATTCCTCGATGGTTTCTCGTTCCATTGCTAGGATTTCGTCTAACTTCTGCTTGATGTCCTCCATGACGCTGTTCATGTCGTAGCGTTCAAGCTGTTGGTTCCGTTGGTCTTTGAGTTGACGTAGAAGGTCACGCAAACCACTGATGTAGTTGCCGTCCTCTGTATTCATGCCGCGTTGCATGAGGTATCGCATGGACTGTTGCAGATCCCCGAATTCCATTAGGTCATCAGAGAGTGCATCCAGAATCTGATCCGCATTGATCTGCGGAACCTGGGTGCCATCCCACTTTGAGTATCGAATCAGCGATGTGTACTTTGTCGGCATGGCGTTCTTGCTCTGATGTCCAGGTATGGCCTATTGGGCGTTGCGACTGTTCTGCATGTCGGTTTTTTGGGAGTACCGTAAGTAGACGTTATATGCCCTCGTCAATCCGTATGAACCAGGACTCTTAAGCGCTATATGTGTTGTGCCCGCTCACTCGGTCCTTGTTCAGGAGCTGATTCAGATGCAAACCTTCAAGCACAAACTCGACGACCGATGCCCTGATGGCACTATTGTCACCCCCAAGCTTGTTGGCGATGTCTGACAAACCATCGACTTTACGAACGATATCCTCGTACTCGTTCGAAGGTATGGATTCACCGGTTGTCACGTTGAGCCCGTCACTAAACTGAAGTGCAAGCACCTCTGCTTCATCGCCCATGAATCGTTCGAAAACCGCACGTGTTGCGTCTTCAAACAGCTTGCTCATGATTTTGTCTTCCTGACCATCTTCCATCGCTTCGAACTCTACCTTGCCCTGTAAGGACGGCATGATAAATGGCAGATCAGAGATCCTGGGGACGACATCCTGTTCCCCCGTGCGGATCGACCTGCGAAGCGCGTTGGCCACTAGAGCTTCATAATTTGAGACCGATGCTCGTACAGACACTCCAGAACGTTGGCTGATGTCGGGTGACCGACGTGCCAGCTGAGTAATTTCAGCCACAATCTGTTGCATAAATGCCGGTACGTTCTGGCGGTATTCTCCCATGTCGAGCTGGGTTTGTTCCTGTTCCATGATGGTGATCTCTTCGAGCGCCGTCTGGGGATAGTGGGTCCGGATCTGAGCACCATATCGGTCCTTGAGTGGTGTAATTATACGCCCACGGTTTGTGTAGTCTTCCGGGTTTGCAGTCGCGACGATCAGGACATCCAGGTCCATTCGGACTTTGTGACCCCTTATCTGCACATCGCGTTCTTCCATCACATTCAATAGACCGACCTGGATACGCTCTGCGAGGTCTGGTAGTTCATTGATGGCGAAGATGCCACGATTTGTATGTGGAATCATGCCGTAGTGGAGTGCTTCTTCGTCGGACAGATAGCGACCTTCTGCGATTTTGATCGGATCCACCTCACCGATCAGGTCAGCGATGGTGATGTCAGGTGTCGCCAGTTTTTCACCATATCGATCTTCGCGGGACATCCAACGGATCGGTGTGTCGTCACCGTGTTCAGCAACGATATTTCGACCTTGAGCGGTTATAGGAGCGAGAGGATTTTCAGGAACTTCGCAACCATCGATGACAGGAATCGTCTCGTCGAGCAGCGAGATTAACGATCGGATCATTCGGGATTTTGCCTGCCCGCGTTCACCTAGTAGGATAATATCCTGTCCCGAGAGCACCGCGTTCTCGATCTGGGGGATGACGGTGTCTTCGTAGCCGACCACACCAGGAAATATCTCGTCGTCACCGGCCAGTTTGTTCATCAGGTTGCGGCGCATTTCCTCTCTGACGCCGAGCGTTTGATAGCCAGACGCCTTCAGCTCGCCCAATGTGCTGGCCGGTGATTGAGCCACGTGATTCTCCATTTCCTGAAACCTCTAACCATCTAAACAGGTTGTTGCCGGCGCTGGCAAGTGGTTCCCGTCGGGCGTGGAATACACCGTTCAATTTTGGCAAATAGGCATCAGGATGGCGCTCTGGCGGTCAGAATGGCACGTGTTGGTGCAGGCAGTCCTTCGACGGTTCGGGCTGGGTCAGCAGGATCCAGAAAATCTGGTAGCGAGTGAAAATCCATCCATTCAGTACAACGTTGCTCCTCTACTGAAGTCACGGTGATATCAATGATACGGATGTCACGAAAGTTTAGGCGAGAGAGCCAACGAGTCAGTGCGTGCGCGCTGGGCAGAAACCAGATATTCGACATACTGGCATAGGGTCCTGGAGGCACAAGCACGTCAGTTTCACCACCATCGATGACCAGCGTCTCCAGGATCAGTTGGCCTCCGGGTCGAAGAAATCCGCGAAGCTCCTGCAGATGATCCATCGGGGAGCGTCGATGGTGCAGAACGCCCATTGAAAATACCATCTCGAAGCAGGACATCGGTGGCAGATGTTCACTTCTTAATGGCAACAAATGTGCTCTCGTTTCGCCGCTGAGTGTCTTCAATAGGGTGAATTGGTACAAGAACAGTCGCGTCGGATCGATGCCCATTGCAAGTGAGGCGCCAGCATCCAGCATTCGAAACAGGTGGTAACCGTTGCCGCAACCGACGTCCAATGCACGCAGACCATGCAGGTCATCGATCTCGTGCTTAAGCCGATCCCATTTCCAGTCAGAACGCCATTCACAGTCAATATCAATACCGTGTACACGCCAAGGACCTTTGCGCCAAGGCTTGTATCTCTTGAGCTGTTCGTGAGTCAGCGGTGGTTCCTGATTTGGAATGATCACTCGACCGTCCTCGATAGACCATCCAGAGGGTGTCCGACCGATGGTCATGTCATCCATGTAGTGATCCCATTCCGCCTGATGCCCATGAGGTCTTTGCTCGAAATGAGCCGTCAGGGCGTCAGCTAAGGACGTGTTGTGCCGTCTGAGCGGCGTACCAATGACAGCCTTAAAATAGTCATCGAAACTGATTCGTGATGGATTCACCCTTCGTTTGAATCTGATGGTTTCGTGGCGAGGAGTGTCACAAAGTTCAGGTGACGAGCAATCAGATCAGACGTAAGCCCCACGGCCTTGAACCGCTCGTGGTGTGTCGATTCAGTATCGGTCACGAGCACGTTTTCAAGCGCGGTTCGTTTCTGCGCAATTTCCAGGTCACTGTATCCCTGCTGTCGCTTATAATTTTCGTGGAGTTTGCGCATACGTTCCGTGGTGGCGGCATCATTGAAATGCACCTTCTCGGAGATGAGCAGGCAACCGCCACTGACCAGTGCCGCCGCGAGTTTAGCAATCAGGTCAGCCCGATGTTCGGATGGAATGAACTGTAGCGTGTAATTCATCACGATGATGGATGCGGGTTGGAAATCGATGTGACTGAGATCCGCTTCGATGACGTCGATTTCTGTACGGGGTTGATCGTACTGACGCTGGTATTCTCCAATGTTTGCAGTGCATCGTTCGACCATTGCCGCCGAGTTATCAACAGCAACAATACGGCAATGCTCTGGTAGCGCATTAGCCATGGCGACCGTGGCAGCGCCGAGTGAGCAACCAAGGTCGTAGCAGCAGGTACCGGGTTGTGCGTACAAGGCTGCAGTACTGTTGATCAACTCCAGCGTTGTTGCATAACCGGGAACTGATCGGGAGATCATGTTATCAAAGACCTGAGCGACGGCTTCGTCAAACCGAAAAGGTGTGACGAGCTTGTACTCTTCGACGTAAATGCGATCTGCGTCCTGGTTCAGGGGTGTTGCCACAGTGATGTGTTGCCGGTGGTTTGCGATTCAGACGTACATTGATGCGTCACGCAGTTTATCACGTGTCCTGATGAAGCCCGAAGGTTCCTCTTATGGGTCTCCACGATTAACGTGACAGCAAGATTCTGTTCAGATCCGATAGATGGGGTTGCCCGATGGGGGCAGGACTTGATTCCGGTGTCGGCATGAATAAGCTTAAGACCGGCATTGCCGACACCGGACATTATCGGCTCCGGACGTAATGCATAGGAGTGACCATGGCCGTAGGTGTACGAATACTGAGGATCAACACTGCCGGAATACCGGTGGAGTGGTTGAGCTGGCAACAGGCGGTCTGCCTTCATGCCAGAGAACTCGTCAGTTGGACATATGGCGAGGAGGTGATGTCTGTTCATGGTGGACACTCGCGAATGACCGGTGAACAAACCGTCGTTACGCTGAACAGTATTCTTGCCTGTCGAGGTAAGGTTTTTAGCGACTCAGGCAAACAGCCGCCACTGACAAATCGTGCCCTGTTCCGACGCGACCAGAACGTATGTCTGTACTGTGGGAATCGATTTGAGGAGAGTGCGCTGAGCCGCGACCATGTGACTCCTATTTCACGAGGCGGCCTCGATAACTGGACTAACGTGGTGACTTCCTGCAAACGCTGTAACGCGCGTAAAGGTAATATGTTGCTGGAAGAATGTCGTATGGAATTACTTGCGTTACCATATCAGCCCAATCATGCAGAGTATTTGGCGCTTTCTCATAGCGGGCGCATCCTGGGCGACCAGATGGCTTTTCTCCGTAAGCAGTTTTCGTCCAACAGCCGCCTTTTGCAGGACAGTGAGTTTCTGAATACGTCCTGAGCAGAAGGTCGACCGGCCTTCGCCATTTGCGCCTGGTTCAGCGCGTTCCAGGGGGTGAGTGCACAGCGTGCTTGGGATTGAGCTTTAAATCCCTATAATGTGGTCCCCGGTAGAGGATTCTGTTTCGTTTCCTATGAGGGAGGCAACAAGCGAGAGGCCAGCACGATGGGTGACAAATCAAGTTCAAAGGAAACGCAGCTTGAGCTGCCTTTGGCTGTGTCTGAACGGCTGCCACCGCGAGCCGCAGAACGCCGTAGCGCTCAGCAGAACGTTGACAACGCGAGGCGCGCCGCGGCCGCCCTGCGTGCTACGTCTGTTCAGCGTGAACAGAAGGTCCATGAAGCACGCAAGGCGGTGATGGCTATCCGTAGAAATCAAGCCAGACAGGGCCAGTTCTAGTCTCGATTCGTGCCTTCGTTCAGACATGTACTGCATACGTCCGATGTTCATCTGGACAATGCGATCGGCGTACCGGGTGAAGAGAGTCCTGCGCAACGCGGGCTGATCGCGGTCATCGACCAAGCGATTAGACTGGAGGTCGATCTGCTCCTGATCGCTGGCGATCTGTTCGATCACAACCGGGTCAAATCACCTTGTCTTGAGTTTGCGACAGCTCAATTGTCGCGGGCGCAATGTCCCGTCGTGATGATCACGGGTAATCATGATTGTATGGCGGATTATTCCATCTATCACCAGTACAATCCGTGTGATGCGGGTGATCACGTTCACTTTATTCGTGACGTGTCCGGGTGTGGAGATATGGTGGATCTGCCAGAGCAACAGATGACAGTGTGGGGAAACGGTATTGTCGATCACCATCGCGGCAACAAACCACTCGGAAATATGCCAGCGGAAAGAATGAAAGAAGAGGATCATTGGTTTATCGGATTGACGCATGGCTTTTACGTCAAGGATGAAGATTCGATCTATTCCTCACTGATAACGGCCGATGAGATCGAGGCTTCACCGTTCGACTATCTGGCATTGGGGCACGTGCACCAATATCGGACGATGTCGCATGGAGGAACGCAGGCCGCCTACCCGGGTTCGCCCAACGTTGGACACACGGGAGGTGCGATGACGGCGGCACATGTCCTTTTTGATCCTGAGTCGGGTGTTTCTGTGGACCGGCTGGTGCTGAATCCTGCCTAGAGAGCTGGTAAGCCATCTTGAAATTTTCTGACCTGCGTCCATATCAGAGAAAACGTTAGGGTTCTGGCGAGGCAACGATGGACGAAAACGAGCAGGGTGAATATATACCACACCAGACGGGTGGCTCATCACTGGCAAGACCTGATGACCTGCTTCCGGAGACGATTCAGATCATTCCGGTGACCGCGCGGCCATTTTTTCCAGTGCTCGTTCAGCCAGTTGTTTTAGAGAAAGAACCGTGGGGAACAGGCCTAGAAAGGGTCGCCCAAAGCGACCGTCAACTTCTTGGTCTGAGTTACGCGTCACCGGGAGAAGGTATTCCTTCCACGGACCAAATTCGCGACATGGGATGCGTCATTCGAATGCATCGCGTCATGGAAGTCAAAGATCAGATCCAATTCATCGCACAGGGAATTCGTCGTTTCCGTATTCGGGAATGGATACGGAAAGAACCGCCTTATGTAGCCCGCGTTGAGTACTTCCGTGATCCTGAGGTTACTCCCGATGAGGAAAACCAGCTGCGCGCATATGCGATGTCGCTGATCGACATCATCAAGGAACTGATGACGCTGAATCCGTTGTACAGCGAGGAGTTGAAGCAGTATTTGACCCACTTCTCTACAACTGACCCATCGCCTCTAGCGGATTTCGGTGCTGCGATCACGTCAGCCGATCCGGTGGAACTTCAGGAGATTCTTGAGACTGTTGCGCTTATGCCGCGCATGGAAAAGGTCTTGATATTGCTTACCAAGGAACTCGAAGTTGTGCGGTTGCAAGCTCAGATTAATGAGCAGATTCAGGAAGAGGTGGGCGACCAGCAGCGGGAATTCTTTCTCAGACAACAACTCCGGGTGATTCAGCAGGAGCTGGGAATTTCGAAAGACGATCGGGAGTCCGATGCCGAGAAATTTACCACACGTTTGGCGCCGATGAATGTTCCGATGCATGTGCGGGAACGGATCGACGACGAGCTGGAGAAACTGCAGGTTCTTGAGCCGAGTTCTGCAGAATATGGCGTGACCCGAAACTACCTCGACTGGGTCACTTCAGTTCCCTGGGGTATCGTCTCGGATGACAATCTGGATCTTGAAAATGCGCGAGGTGTGCTCGATTCGGATCATTTTGGCTTAGACGACGTGAAACAACGGATCATCGAGTTTCTGGCAGTCGGCGCTTACCGCGGCGAGATTGCGGGATCTATTATGACGCTAGTTGGCCCCCCCGGGGTTGGGAAAACCTCCATAGGGCAGTCGGTCGCCAACGCGCTCGGACGCAAATTTTACCGATTCAGTCTCGGTGGTATGCGAGACGAGGCGGAGATCAAAGGTCATCGAAGAACCTATATTGGCGCGATGCCAGGGAAGTTGATTCAGGCATTGAAGGAAGTGGAGGTTGCCAATCCGGTGATCATGCTGGACGAGATCGATAAGATCGGAGCCTCCTATCAGGGTGACCCGGCATCTGCACTGCTGGAGGTATTGGACCCCGAGCAGAACAGCGACTTTCTGGATCATTATCTTGATCTTCGCGTTGATCTTTCACAGGTATTGTTCATGTGTACGGCCAATCAGCTCGATACCATCCCGGCACCATTACTCGACCGGATGGAAGTGATACGTCTAGCTGGGTATCTGGCCGAGGAAAAGCGGCAGATTGCAAAAAAGCACCTGTGGCCAAAACAGTTGGAGCGGGCTGGTTTGACGCGCGGGAAACTGAAACTGGCAGATGCAGCGCTCAAAAAGGTCGTGGAGGATTATGCGCGAGAAGCGGGTGTTCGCGCGCTCGACAAGCAGCTAAGTAAAATTGTCAGACGAGCTGTCGTCAACATTCTTGCTGACGATAAACCCGTGACTGTTGCTGCGAAGAATGTACCTGAATATCTGGGGCCACCACTTTACAAACAGGAATCTCCCCAGCGCGGTGTCGGTGTGGTGAACGGGCTTGCGTGGACAGCGTTGGGGGGTACCACCCTCGCGATTGAAGCATCCCAGATTCATGGACATCAGCGAGGGTTTGCTCAAACCGGACAATTGGGTGATGTGATGAGAGAGTCGTCGCACATTGCCTACAGTTATGTGATGTCGCACCTTAAGGAGCTGAATGCGACCGAAGGATTTTTCGATGAGGCCCATGTACATTTGCATGTACCAGAAGGTGCAACCCCGAAAGATGGGCCGAGTGCCGGTGTCACGATGGCGACGGCGCTCCTATCGCTGGCTTTGAATCGGCAAGTGCAGCGACCGATCGCCATGACTGGCGAGTTGACCCTGACAGGACGGGTACTGCCTGTCGGGGGGATTAAGGAAAAGGTGATTGCGGCGAAACGAGCTGGTTTCAAAGAACTGGTTTTGCCGATCGACAATGAAGGCGACTTTGACGAGATCCCTGATGGGATTCGAGCAGGATTGAACGTTCACTTCGCCTCTGACTACACGGAAGTCGCTGCTGTCTGTTTCGCGCTGGCCAAACCCAAGCGTTAACGTGTCCCCTTACCAGGGGCGTCGTGAGTTTTCCCAATCAAATGGCTCGATGCCTGACTCTGTAAGTTGGAAGATCTCTGCAGAGGGTTGATCCTCGGAAAGGTCCAGTACGCCGATCGTGCCAAGTTGGGTATCGAGATTGTGCGGGAATGTTGGAGATCCCGGGTTGACGCACAAGACGCCGTCAAACCAGTCGATCTGTTCAACATGCGTGTCGCCATACATGAGGAAGTCAGGGCGATCTTCGGGAAATAGTCGATCAATCCATCGGGTGACTGTGAGTTCCGGTGGCATCTCGGGCATTGGGATATAGTGCGTCAGGCCGAGTTTGAAACCGCCCTTTTCG
>CAJWYI010000058.1 GCA_913049815.1 uncultured Gammaproteobacteria bacterium | reverse complement strand
AAGTGCGGCTTCGTACGCTCAAACTTCTCTTTCGACATTGATCCAAATTCTCCTTCGGTTCAGGTTGATGACTAGGTTGTTCGACTGATGACAGCATCAGCTACGGTATCGGGTACTTCTTTATAACTGGTAAATTCCATGGAGAATGTCGCGCGCCCTTGGCTCATGGAACGTACGTCAGTGGCATATCCGAACATCTCGGCCAGCGGCACTTCAGCCTTTACCGCCTTGCCAGCGGGCACATCTTCCATACCCATCACAATGCCACGCCTGCGGTTCAGGTCGCCGATGACATCACCGTAGTAGTCTTCGGGGCACACCACTTCAACCGCAAAGACAGGTTCCAGCAGTATTGGATCACCATCGAGAACACCCTGACGTAACGCCATCGAGCCGGCGACCTTGAACGCCACCTCGCTGGAATCTACATCGTGGTAGGACCCGTCGTAGAGTGTGGCCTTGATCCCCAATAACGGGTAACCCGCCAAAACACCATTCGCCATCTGATCCTGGATGCCTCGATCCACCGCGCTGATATATTCACGCGGGACAACGCCGCCAACGATCTCATCGACGAACTCATAGTCTTCGTCACCTGTCATAGGCTCAAGCTTCAGCCAGACATGTCCGTACTGACCTCGCCCACCGGACTGACGAACAAACTTACCTTCAGACTCAACTGCCTGACGAATCGTTTCCCGGTAGGCAACCTGGGGTTTACCGATGTTGGCATCAACACTGAATTCTCGCTTCATTCGGTCCACGATAATATCAAGGTGCAACTCGCCCATACCCGCAATGAGGGTCTGTCCAGACTCCTCATCGGTGGACACCTGAAAAGAGGGGTCTTCCGCTGCGAGTTTTCCAAGCGCGATACTCATCTTTTCCTGGTCAGCCTGGGATCTTGGCTCAACCGCAACACGAATCACAGGGTCCGGGAACTCCATACGTTCGAGTGTAATTTTGTTGCGGTCGTCACAAAGTGTGTCTCCGGTCGTTGCACTCTTTAATCCGATCGCCGCAGCAATGTCGCCAGCGCGGACCTCTTTGATGTCCTGACGTTCGTTCGAGTGCAGCTGTACCATTCGACCAATGCGTTCCTTACGCCCCTTCACAGAGTTGAAAACGGCGTCACCCGACGACAGCACACCAGAGTAGACCCGAAAAAAGGTGAGTGCACCGACATGCGGGTCGGTGGCAATCTTGAACGCGAGAGCTGCGAACGGTTCATCATCATCGGAGTGTCGTTCTGCTTCCGTCTCTCCATTTTCTAGGAAACCACGAATTGACTTCACCTCGTCGGGTGCAGGCAGATAATGAATCACCCCATCAAGGAGTGGTTGAACACCTTTGTTTTTGAACGCAGAACCGCAGAATGCCGGTACGATTTCGTTGCGTATAGTTCGCTGTCGGATACCTAACATGATCTCCTCGTTGTTGAGAGATCCTTCTTCAAGATACTTTTCTGTGAGTTCATCGTTAGCTTCTGCGGCAGCCTCTATCAGATTTTCCCGGTATTCTTCCGCTGTTGCTGTCAGCGCTTCTGGAATGTCCTTCTCTTCAAAAGTCAGGCCTTTATCCTCATCCCAGTAAAGTGCCTTCATCCGCACGAGATCGATGATCCCATCGAATTCTCCCTCCGACCCGATGTTCAGCTGCATACAAACAGGTGTCGTTCCAAGGCGTTCTTCAATCTGTTCAACTACCCGCAGAAAGTCGGCGCCCGCGCGATCCATTTTGTTCACGAAGACCATTCGCGGCACTTCATACTTGTCCGCTTGCCTCCAGACAGTTTCGGATTGCGGTTCAACCCCCGACGTGCCGCAGAACACAACCACCGCACCGTCCAATACGCGGAGCGAACGCTCGACCTCAATCGTAAAGTCGACGTGTCCTGGTGTGTCAATAATGTTTATTCGATGCTGATCAAACTGCCGTTCAGACCCAGACCAGAATACGGTGGTCGCTGCGGACGTGATGGTAATACCCCGTTCCTGTTCCTGCTCCATCCAATCCATGACCGCGGCCCCGTCATGCACTTCTCCAATTTTGTGCGAGACACCCGTGTAGAACAGAACACGCTCGGTCGTCGTCGTTTTGCCCGCATCCACGTGGGCAACGATGCCGATATTGCGATATCTGTTCAGTGGTGTCTCTCGGGCCACGATATCTGTCCTGCGATCACAACGATGCGTGATCTTGTTGATGCAAAGGCCGGCTTACATGCCAGCCGAGTCATACGAAGTCGTACAAACTAGAACCGGTAGTGCGAGAATGCCCGATTTGCTTCTGCCATGCGGTGGCTATCTTCTCGCCGCCGAACTGCATTTCCACGACCTTCAGCCGCATCGAGCATTTCGCCTGCAAGACGAAATGCCATGGACTTCTCACCGCGACCTCTTGCCGCTTCTACAAGCCAGCGCATCGCGAGCGCTGTTCGACGGGAGGGTCTCACTTCGACAGGCACCTGATAGGTCGCACCACCTACGCGCCGGGACTTCACCTCAACCGACGGTGCTACTGCTTCTAGCGCAGCATCGAACGTTTCTATCGGATCTCCACCATTGCGTTCAGCGACGCGATCCAACGCGCCGTACACTATCTTCTCCGCCACCGCCTTCTTTCCGCTGACCATCACGTGGTTCATGAACTTTGCAAGTGTGACATTGCCGAACTTTGGATCCGGCAGGATTTCCCGTTTTTCAGGGACGCGACGTCTTGGCATGTAAATTCCTCTTCAGGTGACTCCAGGATATTCTGCTAACCTGGCCTTACTTAGGTGAATGTAAGGATCCGTCTACGACTATGTCGAAGAGGTCTCCTCGGAAATTTAGCCTTTTGGCTTCTTGGTACCGTACTTCGATCGCCCTTGCATACGATCTGCAACCCCTGTCGTGTCGAGAGCGCCGCGCACCGTGTGATAGCGCACACCGGGCAGGTCCTTCACTCGACCACCTCGTATCAGAACCACTGAGTGTTCTTGCAGGTTGTGACCTTCTCCGCCAATATAGGAGTTCACCTCGTACTGGTTGGTCAGGCGAACACGACAAACCTTCCGCAAAGCCGAATTTGGCTTTTTAGGCGTGGTGGTATACACGCGGGTACAAACACCTCGTTTCTGCGGGCAGCCTTGTAACGCAGGCACGTCGTTTTTGACCGCCTTGCGCTTTCTTGGCTTACGTACCAGCTGGCTGATTCTTGCCATATAATAACAACTCCACTCAATCGGACTCGGGAACATTGATCCAGGCTTTTCCAGGGCTTCCCGGTACGTCCGCACTGGCCTGCTGCCTTCTGGCAACGTTGGGGCGGGCGATTCTAATGATGCAACAGAATCGAGTCAACCACTGGTCCGGCCGAGGCCGAACACAGCGATGACTTCAAACTGTCATCAGGTTCCGCTTTCTGATGACAACGCTTCGCTCAGTGCCGCTTCCACATCAGAAGCACTGATTGTTGCTCCTTCTTCACGGTCTTCGCGGTTCTTACGCCGTTCCTCGTGATATTTGAGTCCAGTACCTGCTGGAATCAAACGACCCACTATGACGTTTTCCTTCAGACCCCGGAGAGAGTCACGCTTGCCAGTGACAGCGGCTTCTGTGAGGACCCGTGTGGTCTCCTGGAACGACGCTGCAGAGATGAAGGAATCCGTCGCCAGTGCGGCCTTGGTAATACCCAGAAGTACACGCTCAAACTTGACCTTCTGTTTACCTTCGGCTTCCAGTCGATCATTTTCTTCCAGAGCGCGGACGTATTCAATCTGCTCACCCTTGATTATGTCGGATTCACCCGGTTCCGTAACCTCAGCTTTACGCAGCATCTGGCAGACAATCACCTCAATGTGCTTGTCATTGATACCCACACCCTGGAGACGATAGACATCCTGAACTTCCTTCACGATGTATTTCGTGAGTTCATCCACCCCTTTCAGGCGCAGGATGTCATGCGGATTTTCAGGCCCATCTGAGACGACCTCACCTTTCTCAACATTCTCACCTTCGAACACCGTCATATGACGCCACTTCGGAATCAATACCTCGTAGTGATCATCACCTTCCGGAAGGAGGCTAGTATCGCTTGGCGTGATCACAAGGCGACGCTTGCCTTTTGTTTCCTTACCGAAACTCACCGTACCACTAATCTCTGCAAGTATCGCAGAATCTTTCGGCTTACGGGCTTCGAACAGATCGGCAACTCGCGGCAGACCACCAGTAATGTCACGGGTCTTGGAC
Organism: uncultured Gammaproteobacteria bacterium; assembly: GCA_913049815.1. Lineage (GTDB taxonomy): Bacteria > Pseudomonadota > Gammaproteobacteria > Pseudomonadales > Azotimanducaceae > UBA7451. Next base: position 11,100 of record CAJWYI010000058.1, on the reverse strand, counting down.
CCTTCCTGAGGAATTCGGGCGATGACTTCTCCGATCTCGATTTGGTCGCCATCTTCGAGGCTCAGAATCGCGTTAGGCTCCAGGAAGTAGTGCGCCGGCACATCGGTACCTGCCAGCATCAGTTGCTCGCCACTAGCATCCACCAGCCGAACAGCAGGTCGTACATCTTTGCCCGTTGACGGCCGATCCTTTGGATCTAGGACGGACATACTGGAAAGCCCCGTCAATTCATCCGTCTGGCGGCGGATAGTGATGCCTTCGTTCATACTTTCGAACACAACCTTACCCGCTACCTCAGTAACAATCGGGTGTGTGTGAGGATCCCAGTTGGCAATCACTTCACCGGCATCCACCGTATCCTCCTGTCCTTTCTTTAGAACAGCACCGTAAGGCAGCTTGTAGCGCTCACGCTCTCGGCCTGATTCATCGGCAATCGCGACCTCACCTGATCGCGATACTGCCACGAATTCACCGCTCGGCTTCTGTATTGTCTTCAGGTTGTGAAGTCGAATCACACCGGCCTGTTTCGCCTGGATGTTGTCGACCGCCGTTGCCCGAGACGCAGCACCACCAATGTGGAATGTCCGCATGGTGAGCTGAGTGCCCGGTTCACCGATGGACTGGGCTGCGATGACACCGACCGCCTCACCAATATTGACCAGATGACCATGACCGAGGTCACGGCCATAGCACTTGCTACATATACCGTAACGCACTTCACAGGCGATCGGTGAACGGACTATGATCTCGTCAATACCCATCTCTTCGATACGCAGCACCCAACGCTCGTCGATCTCGGTTCCCTTCGGTATCAGCACCTCGTCACCAGCACCATTGTAGACATCCTGAGCCACAGTCCGACCCAATACACGCTTACCCAGTGCCTCAACAACGTCGCCACCTTCGATGACAGGCGTGATGACAAGACCGTTTTCCGTCCCACAATCATGTTCAGTGATCACCAAGTCCTGAGCCACGTCAACCAGACGCCGCGTCAAGTACCCTGAGTTCGCAGTCTTGAGCGCCGTATCCGCGAGCCCCTTACGAGCACCGTGTGTAGAGATAAAGTATTGCATCACCGACAGACCTTCACGGAAATTCGCCGTGATCGGTGTCTCAATGATTGAACCATCCGGTTTGGTCATCAGGCCTCGCATCCCAGCGAGCTGACGAATCTGCTCCCGCGAACCTCGCGCACCAGAATCCGAGTACATGTGCACGCTGTTGAAAGAATCCTGCTCAACCTTCTCGCCTTCCCGGTTCTCAACTTCCTCGGTGGAAATCGAGTCCATCATAGCTTCCGTAACCATGCTGTTGGCACGGGTCCAGATATCGATCACCTTGTTATACTTCTCACCCTGAGTTACCAAACCGGACGCAAACTGGTGCTCAATTTCCCGAATCTCTTCTTCAGCCTCACCAATGATCGTCGCTTTCTCATCAGGGATGACAAAGTCTTCAACGCCGATCGAAGAACCAGATTTGGTTGAATACTCGTAGCCCAAATACATGATCTGGTCGCAGAAGATAACCGTGTCCTTGAGACCGACCGTTCGGTAACAGACATCGATCAACCGCCCGATATCCTTGTTGCCAAGCACCTGATTGACGTGATCGTAGGCAATACCCTCGGGAACAATCTCATATAGGAGTGCGCGACCTACGGTTGTATCTTTCACTTCAGACTGGCTCACGATGGAGCCATCTTCCTGACGGATCGTTTCATTGATCCGAACCTTGACGCGTGCCTGCAGGCCTACCTTGCCAGCCCGATACGCCCGCGACACCTCTTCAACGTCGGCAAAGAACATGCCTTCTCCCAGATCGTTGATGCGTTCACGGGTCATGAAGTAGACACCGAGCACCACGTCCTGCGAGGGCACAATAATCGGCTCGCCGTTAGCTGGCAGCAACACGTTATTGGTGGACATCATCAGAGCCCGCGCTTCCAGTTGAGCCTCCAGGGTCAGCGGTACGTGCACCGCCATCTGGTCACCGTCAAAGTCCGCGTTGTAGGCAGTACAGACCAGTGGATGTAATTGGATAGCCTTACCTTCAATCAGGACAGGCTCAAACGCCTGAATTCCGAGACGGTGAAGCGTTGGCGCTCGATTCAGTAGCACCGGGTGCTCGCGAATCACCTCAGCCAGAATATCCCAGACCTCGGAAGTTTCGTTCTCAACCATCTTCTTAGCAGCCTTGATGGTCGTGGCAAGACCACGTGCTTCAAGCTTGCCGAAGATAAACGGCTTGAACAGTTCCAGAGCCATCTTCTTGGGCAGTCCACACTGATGCAGACGCAGACTCGGTCCGACGACGATCACCGAACGGCCAGAGTAGTCCACACGCTTGCCCAGCAGGTTCTGACGGAAACGACCCTGCTTACCTTTGATCATATCGGCCAATGACTTCAGCGGCCGCTTGTTGGTGCCGGTAATCGCTCGACCACGTCGGCCATTATCCAGCAACGCATCAACTGCTTCCTGCAGCATACGTTTTTCGTTTCGCACGATGATGTCCGGCGCAGAGAGATCGAGCAGTCGCTTAAGACGATTGTTCCGGTTGATCACCCGGCGGTACAGATCGTTCAGGTCGGATGTGGCAAATCGTCCTCCCTCCAACGGAACCAGCGGGCGCAGATCAGGTGGCAGAACCGGCAGTACGGACAGAATCATCCATTCAGGCTTGTTTCCTGACTTGACGAACGCTTCGATCAGCTTCAGTCGTTTGGTCAGCTTTTTGATTTTTGTATCTGAGGAGGTCTGCGGTAGCTCTTCACGGATGGTCGCGACCTCGTCATCGAGGTCCATGTCGTCCATGAGTTCACGGATCGCCTCGGCCCCCATTTTCGCCTCGAAATCGTCGCCAAACTCTTCGAGTGCCTCATAATATTGCTCATCAGTCAGAAGCTGTCGCTTCTCAAGCGTCGTCAGACCCGGATCGGTCACCACGTAGGATTCGAAGTACAGTACTCGTTCAATGTCTCGCAGTGTCATATCCATCAGCAGGCCGATACGTGACGGTAGCGATTTCAGGAACCAGATATGGGCGACCGGGCTTGCGAGTTCGATGTGACCCATGCGCTCGCGACGTACTTTAGCAAGCGCCACTTCGACGCCACATTTCTCACAAATCACGCCGCGGTGCTTAAGCCGTTTATACTTGCCACACAGGCACTCATAGTCCTTGTTTGGTCCAAAAATCTTGGCGCAGAACAGACCGTCACGCTCTGGTTTGAACGTACGGTAGTTGATGGTTTCAGGCTTCTTCACTTCGCCGAACGACCAGGACCGAATCAGCTCTGGCGATGCCAGACCAATTCGCAATGAATCGAACTCTTCGGACTGACCCTGTGCCTTAAGAATGTTGAGAAGATCTTTCAAGTCTTGCCTCCAATCGGGCTCTCGCCCGTTTTCAATACTTTAATGCAACAAACTCTGACTGAATACTTGCATTCAGTCGTCCTCGAGCTCGATATCAATACCCAGTGAGCGGATTTCCTTAACCAACACGTTGAACGATTCCGGCATACCTGGCTCCATCCGATAGTCCCCGTCGACAATATTTTTGTACATCCTGGTTCTGCCATGAACGTCGTCAGACTTCACTGTCAGCATTTCTTGCAGTGTATAAGCAGCGCCATAAGCCTCAAGGGCCCAGACCTCCATCTCACCAAACCGCTGCCCACCGAACTGTGCTTTTCCGCCCAGTGGCTGCTGCGTCACCAGAGAATAGGAGCCTGTTGACCGTGCATGCATCTTGTCATCCACCAGGTGGTTGAGTTTCAACATGTACATGTAGCCGACCGTCACCGGCCGGTCGAAGGCCACTCCGGTCGTCCCATCGAACAAGGTTGTCTGACCATCCCTGGGCAGCCCAGCGAGTTCCAGCATGTTCTTAATCTCGGTTTCCGTCGCACCATCGAAGACCGACGTGGCCATCGGCACGCCACCAACCAAATTACCGGCCATTTCGATGATTTCAACGTCTGTAAACGAATCCAGATCCTCAGTCCTGCCGCTCGCGTTATAAATCTTCTCAAGATAGCCACGAATTTCTTCAATCGCGCGCTTCGCCTCCAACATCTCGCCAATGCGTTTACCGAGACCCTCAGAAGCCCAACCGAGATGGGTTTCAAGAATCTGGCCAACATTCATCCGCTTCGGTACACCGAGTGGATTAAGAACGATGTCGATGGGTTCACCATTCTCGTCAAACGGCATATCCTCAACAGGCTTGATGACAGAAATCACACCCTTGTTACCGTGACGTCCAGCCATTTTGTCTCCAGGTTGGATTCGGCGTTTCATCGCAAGGTAAACCTTCACGATTTTGAGGACACCGGGAGGTAGATCGTCGCCACTCTGAAGCTTACCTTTACTTTCCTCGAACTGCTCATCGAGTGCCGCACGTCGCTCCTTCAATCGATCATCCGCGGCTGACAGCAGATCGTTCAGGTCGGCCTTCTCCATCCGCAGTTTGAACCAGTCCTCAATGGGCAGCTCATCCAGATAGGCTCGCGTGATCGAATCGCCTTTCTTCAGCCCGGGGCCCGCGACAACACTATTGCCCGTCAGGGAGTCTGCAAGTCGCTCGAATGTTGCCGTGCTGACAATCCGATACTCTTCTTCGATATTCCGCCGAACCTCTTCAAGTTCCTGACGCTCGATGTCCAGAGCCCGTTGATCTTTATCAACGCCATCGCGCGTAAACACACGAACGTCAATGACCGTGCCTTTGTAGCTGCTCGGTACACGCAGTGACGTATCTTTAACATCCGACGCTTTCTCACCAAAGATCGCGCGAAGCAGTTTTTCCTCCGGTGTCAGCTGGGTTTCCCCTTTCGGCGTTACCTTACCCACAAGGATGTCGCCAGCTTCAACCTCAGCACCAATGTATACAATCCCTGATTCATCTAGCTTGGAGAGAGCACCCTCACCGACATTAGGAATGTCGCAGGTAACCTCTTCGCTACCTAGTTTGTGGTCTCGAGCCGTACAAGTGAGTTCCTGAATATGGATCGTCGTAAAGCGATCTTCTTTGACGACTCGCTCAGAAACGAGGATGGAGTCCTCAAAGTTGTAACCGTTCCATGTCATAAACGCGATTCGGCAGTTTTGACCTAACGCCAGCTCACCCATATCAATCGACGGGCCATCAGCCAGTACATCGCCACTAGCGATGACATCGCCTTCTCTGACCAGAGGCTTTTGGTTAATGCAAGTATTCTGGTTCGACCGGGTGTACTTGATCAGCTTGTAGATGTCGACACCGGCTTCGCCACTTTCTGTTTCAGCGTCGTTGACGCGAATCACGATGCGCGCAGCATCGACCGTTTCAACGACACCACCGCGCCGCGCCACAACACACACGCCGGAGTCTCGCGCAACGATACGTTCCATACCGGTACCCACCAATGGCTTCTCGGAACGAAGAGTTGGTACTGCCTGACGCTGCATGTTGGAACCCATCAACGCCCGGTTCGCATCATCGTGCTCAAGGAACGGAATCAGCGACGCTGCAACAGAGACCACCTGCTGCGGCGAAACGTCCATGAAGTTCACGCTCTCGCGTGGCATCGTCGTGAACTCACCCTGTGCGCGCACATCAACCAGCTCGTCAACAATCAGACCGTTTTCGTCTACAGGCACACTGGCCTGTGCGATGACATAGTCACCTTCCACGATCGCCGACAGATAATCGATATCGTCGGTCACTCGACCTTCAACCACGCGGCGATATGGCGTCTCCAGGAAGCCGTACTCATTGGTACGACTGTAGGTTGCTAGTGAGTTGATGAGCCCGATGTTCGGACCTTCAGGGGTCTCAATCGGGCAAACGCGACCATAGTGAGTGTGGTGTACGTCGCGAACCTCAAAACCTGCACGTTCCCGTGTCAGGCCACCCGGTCCCAATGCAGAAACCCGACGTTTGTGCGTCACTTCCGCCAGAGGATTCGCCTGATCCATGAACTGAGAGAGCTGTGCTGATCCAAAGAACTCCTTGACGGCAGCTGCGACTGGTTTCGCGTTGATCAGATCCTGCGGCATCAGTCCTTCCGATTCAGCCAGTGAAAGACGTTCTTTCACCGCGCGTTCGACGCGAATCAAGCCCAGGCGAAACGCATTCTCAGCCATCTCACCGACCGATCGAATGCGACGGTTACCCAGGTGATCGATATCGTCAACTGTATCTTTAGCGTTCCTGATATCTATAAGACATTTTAGAACATCAATGATATCTTCATTGCTCAGTGTCCCCTCACCCGTCTCGTCTTCTCTGCCAAGACGTCGGTTGAACTTCATGCGACCCACGGCCGTCAGGTCGTAGCGTTCCGGAGAGAAGAATAGGTTGTTGAACAGGTTCTCAGCAGCCTCCTTCGTTGGCGGCTCACCTGGTCGCATCATGCGGTAGATTTCTACCAGCGACTCAAGACGGTTGTTGGTAGGATCAATGTTGAGCGTATCCGAGATAAAAGATCCAGCTTCAATATCGTTGGTATAAATCGTACGGAACGATTCTTTCTTGAGTTCGGTGAGTTTTTCCAGATGTTCCTCAGTCAGGACCGAGTTGCAAGGCACAACAATCTCACCACTATCCGGGTCAACGATATCCTCTGCCAACACGTGACCGCAGACGTACTCAAGCGGGACATCCAATTCCTCAAGTCCTGCACTTTCCATTTGGCGAATGTGCCGTGCCGTCATCCGCGCACCCTCTTCAACGATCACATTACCGTCGCCATCGGTGATATCGAACTTCGCGGTATCTCCGCGCAGACGTCCAGCGATGAGTTTCAAACGATACGTATCACCATCAATGCTGAATGAATCGGACTCAAAAAAGGTATCGAGGATTTCCTCCGCCGTCAGACCAAGGGCTCTGAGCAGAACCGTAGCAGGCAACTTTCGACGTCGGTCGATACGCACAAACACACAGTCTTTAGGGTCAAACTCAAAGTCCAGCCATGAGCCTCTCATTGGAATGACTCGCCCGGAAAAAAGCAACTTACCACTGGAGTGCGTTTTGCCCTTATCGTGATCAAAGAATACGCCTGGAGATCGATGCAACTGGGAGACAACCACCCGCTCGATACCATTGACGACAAACGTACCGTTGTCAGTCATCAGCGGGATCGTCCCCATGTATACTTCCTGTTCGCGGATGTCCTTGATGGTTTTGTTGCCTGTGTCCTTATCAAAGATGCGAAGACGGACCTTGACCCGCAGCGGCGCTTCATAGGTCAAACTTCGTACCTGGCACTCCTGTACGTCAAAAACAGGTTTGCCCAATTGGTAGTTCACGTATTCCAGATCTGCATTACCTGAGTAGCTGGCAATCGGAAATACAGACTTGAACGCTGCACTCAGCCCTTTGTCTAGCCGGGAATCCGGTGCCAAATCGGACTGCAGAAACTCCTGATAGGATTCAACCTGCGTTGCCAACAGATATGGGATATCCATTACCGTTGGCAGCTTTCGGAAGTCCTTGCGTATACGCTTTTTCTCTGTATATGAGTAGGCCATTCATGCCTCCAGGGGGGGTCAAGGGCAAATTTCAGACAAAACAACGCCGGACAGCACAACTCGTGCGCCGCCGGCATTTATTCGCAATTCCAAGGTCAATCCTGGGATTACTTAAGCTCCGCAGATGCGCCTGCTTCTTCAAGTTGCTTCACGATGTCTTCGGCTTCTTCTTTGGTGGCACCTTCCTTCACGGTTGAAGGCGCTTCATCGACCATGGCCTTGGCTTCTTTCAAGCCCAGACCTGTTACAGACCGCACAACCTTGATCGCGTTGACCTTTTTATCACCTGCAGCGGTGATCACAACATCAAATTCGCTCTTCTCTTCGGCTGCGCCGCCGGCATCATCACCGCCAGCACCAACTGCAGGCGCTACTGCAACGGCTGCAGCTGCTGATACACCAAACTTCTCTTCCATGGCGGAAACGAGATCGACAACGTCCATAACGCTCATCTCTGCGATCGCTTCCAGTACTTCTTCTTTAGATAGTGACATAAATCCTGCCTCCAAATAATAGTGGGTTCTATTCGGCTTCTTGTTTCTGATCACGAACAGCAGCAACCACTCGGGTCACACTGCTTGGGACTTCATTGAGCGTGCGGGTCAACTTAGTGACCGGCGCCATCATGACCGACATAAGCATAGACAACGCCTGATCCCGGGTTGGGAGCTTCGCCAATGCATCGATCTGATCAGCAGGCAGCACCCGGCCTCCCACGCTGAGTAACTTGATCTCGAACTCTTCATTCTCTTTGGCGAAGTCCTTGAAGACGCGAGCTCCCGCGCCTGGATCCTCCATTGAGAACGCATAGATATTCGGACCAAGAATCTCGTCTTTCAGACACTCAAGTTCTGTCCCCTCGAAAGCCCGCCTGGCCAGGGTGTTTCTCACCACCTTGACCTGCACGCCTGCATCTCGCGCTGATTTGCGAAGGGTCGTCATGTCGTCAACAGACACGCCCCGGTAATCAGCGACCACTGCAGACAGAGCCGAGCCGGCCACATCATGGACCTCAGCGACAATCGCCTGTTTTTCTTCCAGTCCTATTGGCACAAGTATTTCTCCTGTGTCGAACTTCGATTCCACATCCTCTTAAGAGTCGTGGGGCTCACGGCGACAAGATCCTTCAGGATTCGGGTTCACCGTCTGCGCAGGCTATTCTAAATTAACCGCTGCATGTCGTCTGACGATTCGATGCAGCAGACCTGCGGTCTTTGACAGATCCCCAACGCCCGTCTTAACAACGGCAATGAGGATCCCAAAGTCATATGACCTTTTGAAGCAACGCTGACTCGTCAGCGTTGAACCAACCGATCGGTTAAATCACTGCACTGCGAATTCGCTATGCTCCTAAAACTGCGTCAGGCTTCCAATGACGCCTGATCGATCTGAATACCTGCTCCCATGGTGCTGGACAGGACTATCTTCTTGATGAACGTGCCCTTGGCCGACGCGGGTTTAGCTTTCCTCAGGTCCGCCAAGAGAGCCTCGATGTTCTCGCGTACGGCGATCGCCTCAAAGCCAACCTTGCCGACAGAACCGTGGACAATGCCGTTCCGGTCAGTCCTGAATTGGACCTGGCCTGATTTTGCGTTCTGGACGGCTGTGGTTACATCCGGCGTCACCGTCCCCAGACGCGGATTAGGCATCAATCCACGGGGACCCAGTATCTGGCCAAGCTGCCCGACCACGCGCATCGCGTCTGGTGTTGCAATGGCCACGTCGAAATCGATACTGCCACCTTTGATCGTTTCTGCTAAATCCTCCATACCGACCACATCAGCACCGGCAGCCTTAGCATCATCTGCCTTATCGCCCTGAGTGAATACCGCCACACGAACGTTCTTCCCAGAACCGTTTGGCAGGACTGTTGAGCCTCGGACAACCTGATCTGATTTTCGAGGATCCACACCCAGGTTCACACTGATATCGAGCGACTCCTTGAATTTGACCTTCGACAACTCGGTGAGAATGCCAACCGCGTCTTCAATGGAGTAATGTTTGTCCTTATCAACCCGCTCGCGGAAAGCTTTGACTCGCTTGGATAACTTTGCCACTACACGCCCTCCGTTTCGATACCTGCACTTCGAGCGCTACCCGCAATAGTCCTTACTGCCGCATCCATATCCTTCGCCGTCAAATCCGGCATCTTGGTGCTAGCGATTTCTTCAAGCTGTGCTCTCGTAACCTTACCCACCTTCTCGACATGGGGCGTGCCACTCCCTTTGCCGATACCAGCAGCCTTCCGCAGTAAAACGGATGCCGGCGGCGTCTTCTTGATGAATGTAAAGCTCTTGTCACTGTAGACCGTTATGATCACTGGGACCGGCATTCCGGGTTCCACTGACTGCGTCTCTGCATTGAAAGCTTTACAGAACTCCATAATGTTCACACCATGTTGGCCCAATGCGGGACCTACAGGTGGACTCGGATTTGCCTGACCTGCAGGAACCTGCAGCTTGATATAGGCATCAATTTTCTTTGCCATTCTGGCCTCCTCGGGTTCAAGCCCCCGTTCGCAACTGTGTTCTCACAGTGGCTACTAGTAGTCCCCGTTGTCTGTTAAGTCTAGCCTTTCTCTACTTCGGTGAAATCGAGTTCCACCGGCGTCGAGCGGCCAAAAATAGTAACTGCTACGCGCAGCTTGCTCTTCTCATAGTTCACTTCTTCAACGACGCCGTTGAAATCGTTGAAGGGACCGTTGATGACACGAACCAGTTCCCCCGGCTCAAACATCGTCTTCGGTGTAACACTTTCGCTACCCGCCTGAACGCGCTGAAGGATCGCTGCCGCTTCATCATCAGACAGTGGCGCCGGCTTGTCTGCTTTACCACCGATAAACCCCATCACCCGGGGTGTCTCCTTCACTAGGTGCCAGGTCTCGTCATCCAATTCCATCTCAACCAGCACGTAACCTGGGAAAAACTTGCGCTCGCTTCGTCGCTTCTTACCCGCCCGCATCTCAACGACCTCTTCAGCCGGCACAATCACCTCACCGAACTTGTCCCCGGTGTTTGACAGGTCGATACGCTCCTGCAACGATCGCATCACGTGCTTCTCGTATCCAGAGTAGGCATGTACTACGTACCAATGTTTACTCAACGTACTCTCCTACCCTCAAAGGTGACCACATCAGCCCCATTAACCGATGATGGCTTGCACACCCCAACTCAATCCGGAGTCCATTCCCCACAACATCAGTCCTACTAAGAGCACAACTCCCACAACGATTAACGTCGTCTGAGTGGTTTCCTGACGTGTGGGCCAGACCACCTTCCTGATCTCAACCCGTGCCTCTCTGGCCAGTTCCCATGCAGACCGCCCCTGAGCCGTTTGCAGCGCTATCGCTACGGCAAGCGCCGCAACCACGATACCTGCGAGCATACGATACACGAGTGCCGTGGTCGCGTATTCCGCGTTGGCGTAGATACCTCCGCCAACCACCACCAGGACGAGCAGCCATTTAACCGGATCGAGTTTACTCGCTGTTTCTACCTTAGTATTCAAATGTTGCTACCCGGTGGCAGGCCAGGAGGGAATCGAACCCCCAACCTGCGGTTTTGGAGACCGCCGC
>CAJWYI010000057.1 GCA_913049815.1 uncultured Gammaproteobacteria bacterium | reverse complement strand
GGCCACGACGAACATGATGAGCATGACGCCCACGACGAACATGGTGAGCATGACGGCCACGACCATTCAGGTCCATTAGGTTCTGTCTCAGCAGTCCTCGTTGGTCTGGACGGCCCGTTCGCAACACTTCAGGTGCAACGCTGGATCAATGAGTTTGAGGATGAAGCTTTACTCGGGATCCTCCCTGGCGTCACTCTGACTCAACTCTGGGACATTATGGCAAGGATCGAAGATACCTTGCGGGGGATTGCCATCCTTGTCTTCATATCATCATTGTTTGGACTGAATGCGATGCTCCTCGCCTCTATGCGGGAGAGACGCCAGGAAATCGGCATCCTTCGCAGCATCGGTGCGCCATCCTTGTTCATTCTGGGAATGCTGGTTGTTGAATCTCTGTTGATCGTGATCGTGGGTATCGTGCTCGCCATCGGCTGTCTCATTGTCGCCATTGGTGCGGTCAACGGATTCCTGATGAGTGAAGTCGGCATTTCCTTTTCCTACCAGATCCTATACTCCTCAAGTCTGATCGCGCTAACTTTGATTGTTCTCGTGTCTGTCATTCTGAGCCTACTACCTGCCTGGCAGGCATATCGACTGTCGACGTCACCTGGGGCATCATCCTCGCAGTAGACGACGTTCGAAACACGGTCTTCCCGAGATGCATCATCATGACCACAAAAACCGAAAACGCGCTGGCGTTTGCCCAAGCACACTGCGATCAACGAGGCACACGCCTGACCGAAAAAAGGAGACAGGTACTCATGGGGCTCCTCGAATCTGACAAGGCGTTGTCGGCATATGAATTGACAGAATTCTGCCGTGACCGCCTTGGATTCGACCTATTACCCATGTCTGTGTATCGCATTCTCGAGTTCCTGGAAGGTGAGCACCTTGCTCATCGCCTGAACCTGGCGAACAAATACGTTGCCTGCTCTCACATCACGTGCGATCACGAGCATGATGTCCCGCAGTTTCTTATCTGCAAGGAATGCTTTCACGTCGAGGAAGTCGGATTAAAGCGCACCTTTATCAACACTTTGGAAAAAGCCATCGACGAAGCCGGTTTTCATCTGGCGAGTCATCAGATTGAACTTGATTGCGTCTGCGATGAATGCAGTCGTGAAGAGACCATTGAAGAAACATGACGACGGACTCCAATACCACGACCAGCAACAACGCCCTTGATCAGGCAGCCATCGGGATTTCATTGTTGTGCGTGATTCACTGCCTGGCACTACCGATCGCATTGACCCTGATCCCTTCCATCGGAGGTTTGCCGCTGGCAGACGAGCGCTTCCACTTGTGGCTTGTGATGCTTGTCGTTCCCACCAGCTTTGTTGCGTTATTTCTCGGTTGCCGGCGCCATCGCCGCTGGCATGTCGTTGGCTGGGGTGTCGCCGGTGTCACCGCCCTGGTTCTGACGGCTGTGTTCGGCCATTCAATGTTGGGTGAGGTTGGTGAACGCGTCTTTACGGTGATCGGTGCGGTGCTTGTTGCGATTGGTCATGTACTGAACTATCGGCTCTGCCGTCAGGTCGACTGTTGCGACTGACCTTAGCGTCGTGGCAAACCTGTGCCACGTCCCAACGAATGTCATCATCGAGTTTCTTGGATGTGGTAAGTCCTCCAGCTACTGAAATAGAAAAAGAGTAAGCGCGCCTCGTGGCACTCGCAAACTTTATGTTTGCGGCCCTAATGAACTTACGAAATCAAGTGCTGTTCTGGCTCACAGGATTAGCGTTAACCCACACGCTGATTCCTTTCTTGCACCATGGACTAACCTATCAGCGCGTCAGTTGGTCTCGGATCAGAACCCAACCACCCCGCTGGCTGGATCAGCGGGTAACAATCAGATTGGCAAGCAGACCCACGGAAACGGCGTATTTGTTCGCACAGTTATAACTGAGAATGGTGCCGAAGTTCCCGCCCACCAGGTAGTTACTGTCATCCGGGTCCAGCACCAGCAAGGCATACTTTCCGTCCAGTACCTCGTTCTGAACCGCAACACCTCTCAGTAGCCAAGACGCTAGTGGCTGTTTTGTCGTGTGATTTCGATAGGCGCGACAACCCTTACGAGGATTGGGGTCAGGAGTGATCGTCAGGCCTTCAGGTATCTCAACCCGGGAACCCCATCCCTGGCCCGCCCGCCAGCCATTCTTCCTTAAATAGTAGGCAATCGAAGCCCACACATCCTCCTGGCTACTCCATATGTTTTTACGACCGTCGCCGTCGAAGTCCTGCGCGTAGTTCAGAAAGCTCGACGGCGTAAACTGGTTTTGTCCCATCGCACCAGCCCAGCCACCCACAAATTTCTCTGATTCGATATGACCTTCGTCCAAAATCTGTAGCGCAGACATTAACTCTCGGGTAAAGAAACGAGAGCGTCGTGGATCGTGCGCCAGCGTCGCGAGTGACCGTAGGACCAAGTACTTGCCCTGATAGCGGCCAAAACTCGATTCCAGTCCCCAGAACGCCACCAGATACTCCGCATCAACACCATAGTGACGCGCAACCTTTTCGAGAGTAACCCGATTTTCAGCGTAGAGTCTTCGAGCAGACTCAATCCGGCTCTTGGACACTCTCGCCGTCAGGTACTCGTCGAAGGTCTGCGTAAATTCCGGTTGCCGTCTATCAAAACCGATCACCCGTTTATCGCGCGTCAGTCCATCGAGCGCCGCCAAGGTACTTGCACTGTAGCCTCGTTCTTTTGCCTCGGCACGAATCTCTGACAGCCAGTCCTCAAAAGGTACTGGGTTATCCTTGGCAACAACAGAGGCTGCAGGACACATAAACGCTAGGATCATTAAGCACCACCTTCGAACGGTGATCACATCAAATTTCATCACGCACATAGTGCCAGTATAGCCGAAGCTGCCCAGAGCCCCGCGGATTTATAGCGACGAAGTCCTATCGCATGCAAGATGAGTAGCGTTAGACCAAGAAATACAACTTCAGTGACCGGTGCGAGCGTCTGGTACGCCCGTAATGTCCCCAGTGGATCATCAATCCCTAGAATCGCAACAACGGGGGAATAACTGACACAGCCCAACGGAATCACGAAGGTGGAGAACTTTCTAAACCAGCCCTCATAGGTCGTCAGCAGGGATTGGCTGGACTAAACACCCCCATAAGTCAGTTATTCATGATCTCGAGAGATTCCATAGCCCAGAGCGATGACATCGCCTGAAACAGAAAGGATCGTGTGAAAAAACAGACAATTCCACACAAGGTCACCAGAATTTGCAGCAACAGTAATGGATCAACACCGATACCCAGGCCATGCAATCCATAGATCAGTCCACTGCAATCGATTCAAGACAGAGCGTTGACTGTTTGATAACGACGCTAAAAGAGACTCCGAACAAACCCCTGAAAATATGGACATCGTTCATCAACCCGGAACTGCCAGATAAGTCCGGATACAACGATCGCTTAGATCGTCTTATCTGCCTTGCAAATGGGGTGCGCGGGAATCCTGGGGACTGGACACTAACCAGCCACCCTACAAGGGTATAATGCAAGCTCGATTTGCTAAACTCAGTGCCATGCCAAAAGCTAGCTCAGCCGGTGAGGGAGTGCCACCACACATACACGAAATGCCCAATGCCAGTATGCGCAGGCGTCTTGCCGCATTTTTCTATGATAGCTGGATGCTGCTGGCGATCTGGATCCTCACAACCATGACCATCATTGCTATTCGAGATGGCGGCGAGGTGGGTGGTCTGCTATACCAACTTGTGCTCTACCTCGAATGGATGGGCTTCTACGTCTATTTCTGGTGTGTCAAAGGACAAACCCTCGGGATGCAGGTGTGGAAGATCAGATGTGTTGACCTGAACGGTCGGTCTCTGTCATTTCGCCGGGGTATTACACGTTTTGTGCTGGCCACACTCACCCTCATCCCGTTTGGGTTCGGTTTCTTCTGGATATTGGTTCATCGTGAGCACATCACGGTCTATGACGACATGTCGTTATCGCGGATTGTCTATCTGGGGGAAAATCCCTATCGATCCGAACAGAGCTCGAAAACAGACCCTGGAGCAACTACTTAAAAATCCGGTTATTATTCTTCGATCCAACTAACCGATTCACCTGTCTCGGTGTGTTTGCACCGGATCGTAATTATTGGAGTTCGCATGCAATTTCGGACCTTTACCGGCAATCCGGTCACATCTCGTGCCCACTGTGTTGTCGTTGGCGTTTACGACAAGAACAATCTTTCTCCTAGTGCCGAACGATTAGACAAAACCAGCCGCGGGACGATCAAAAAGGTTCTTGCGAGGGGCGATATATCAGGAGCTGTGGGTCAGACCTTGTTAATCCAGGACCTTCGGGGGATCCAGGCCCCCCGCGTATTACTCGTGGGTCTGGGTAAACCCAGAGATCTGGATACGCCCCGATTCCTATCCGTTCTGAACAGTGCTTCACAAGCACTCGCAAAGACACAGACGAAACAGGCGCTGGTATGTCTGCTCGAAGCCGAAGTGGCCGACCGGAGTCTCGCCTGGACAAGCCAGAGGCTGGTGGAACAATTTCTGGAATCAGCATATCGGTTTACCGAAATGAAAGGCAAACCCCCTATAAGTAAAAACAACCTGACCCGTATCGATCTCCTGGTAGATCGCGATGATACCGAAGACGTGAAAGAGGCAATTCGCCTGGGCAAAGCTGTCGCGACCGGCGTGACTGTGCACAAGAATATCTCAAACCTACCCGGTAACGTCTGCACCCCTACTTTCATGGCAGATGCAGCGAAAGATCTCGCGAAGTCCTACAAGAGTGTCACTACGAAGGTACTGAGCGAAGCTGATATGACCAAGCTGGGGATGGGTGCCTTTATGGCGGTTAGCCAGGGCAGCGAGCAACCCGGAAAGATGATCATCATGAAACACCAGGGCAGTTCGAAAGCTGACCGCCCTTTTGTCATTGTTGGTAAAGGAATCACGTTTGATACGGGTGGCATTAGCCTGAAATCGAACGCGGGTATGGCGGACATGATTTTCGACATGTGCGGCGCCGCCAGCGTCCTCGGTACCATGACGACCATCGCGGAATTGAAACTGCCCATCAACGTCGTAGGTGTCATCGCCGCCGCCGAGAACATGCCATCGGGGCGCGCCACGCGGCCCGGTGATATCGTTACCAGCATGTCGGGTCAGACCGTTGAAATCATGAATACAGATGCGGAGGGTCGCCTTGTATTGTGCGACGCGCTCACCTATATCGAAAAATACAACCCGGTCACAGTGATTGACGTAGCAACGCTGACGGGGGCAGCTATCGTCGCTCTGGGGTCGCATGCCTCTGCGCTGTTCAGTAACGATGATGCGCTGGCGCAGGATATCCTCGATGCAGGGACAGCCACACATGATCGTGCATGGCGGCTCCCCATTTGGGAGGATTACCAGACAGCACTAAACAGTGCTCTCGCAGATATGCAGAACGTGGGGGGACGAGAAGCCAGCAGCATTGTGGCTGCATGTTTCCTTGCGCGTTTCACACGTAAATACCGGTGGGCACATCTCGATATCGCGGCGACATCGTTCAAATCAGGGGCTGCCAAAGGTGCTACCAGCCGCCCGGTTGGCCTGCTTACGCAGTACCTGATTGATCGTTCTCGTGAATATGGCGCCTAGGCTATCACAAGGACCGCTATCACGTGACAAGGATCGATTTCTATCAGATCGAGACCAATGAAACTGCGGCTGCGTTCACGTGTCGTTTGGTAGACAAAATCTACCATCTTGGACATCGTATTTATGTGCACGCAGATACCATGATAGCTGTCGAAGAGCTTGATGAGTTATTGTGGTCCTTCAAATCAGATCGGTTCATCCCGCACTGTCTGTTAAGTACCGATGACACTCCCATCCATATTGGTTGCGATACCATGAGCGCCATTGACGTATCGTTACCCTGTGATGATGTGCTGATCAATCTGAGTGGAAAGGTTCCGGATTTCTTTTCTCGCTTCACAAGAGTTGCAGAGGTCGTTCCTCTGGACCAAAATAGTCGCGACGCGGCAAGGCAGAACTACCGGTTTTATAACGATCGAGGCTATCCGCTGAAATATCACCGAATGCAGGAAGCCTGACAATCAATCTCGCACGGCAACCGCAGGCAAAGGGAGACGGAATGACCGACAGAACTGGATTTGAAGGACCAGATTTTGAAGGCGACGATGATCGCAGCCCGGAACAGATGCAACTCTATGATCTTGTTTTCGACACCAGCCTGCCCTTGCGACCACCGCCACGTCCGGAAGAGCACTACGTCGACATGAACGATTTTGACCGAACCGGTGATTCTCAATCGACTGAGACCCAGCTGGACCTCGCTGATGATCTTCTGGCAGAGCAATTCGGAGAAATCACAGAAGAGGAACTCGATGAAGATCTGTTCGCAGTCGCAGAAACAGCACTCCCGATTGTGGAACTCACGAATGCCTTGAGTGAAATCCTGGCAGACCTGACGGAAGTTGCAGGAGACTCCCAGCTGATGCACCCAATGTGATTAATGACGCGCCATTCACATCAGTAAACTCTCATGACTGAGTAACTGGGGTCAGAGTAAAATTTGATCCGAATCTTCTTGTGATGCATTAGTGTACCCGTCTTGCGCCTTATACTTAGTGCGCGTAATTTTACTCTGATCCCAGAAGCCGACCACAACATGGCCGACAAATACAAACCCCAAGATATAGAACAGTCCTGGTACCAGAA
Source organism: uncultured Gammaproteobacteria bacterium (assembly GCA_913049815.1). Taxonomy (GTDB): domain Bacteria; phylum Pseudomonadota; class Gammaproteobacteria; order Pseudomonadales; family Azotimanducaceae; genus UBA7451. Next base: position 8,883 of record CAJWYI010000057.1, on the reverse strand, counting down.
ATGGGAGGAAGCCGGCTACTTTGCACCCTCCGAAAACGGCGATCCATTCACGATCGCAATCCCGCCACCCAACGTCACGGGTACGCTCCACATGGGGCATGCATTCCAGCATTCACTCGTCGATGCCCTGATCCGTTATCGGCGCATGACAGGTCGCCGAACGCTCTGGCAAATGGGGACCGATCACGCCGGCATCTCCACCCAATTAGTCGTGCAAGAACAACTCGCCGCCAAGGGCATTGATTACCAGGATCTTGGACGAGAGAAATTTGTTAAAGAAGCCTGGCGCTGGAAAGAACAATCCGGTGGAACCATTACCAAGCAGTTGCGGCGTCTCGGTGCATCATTACATTGGGAGACAGAACGATTCACCATGGACGAGGGATTGTCCCGCGCGGTCCTTGAGGTTTTTGTTCGTCTTTATGAAGAGGGTCTGATTTACCGGGGAAAACGCCTGGTGAACTGGGATCCCGTTCTGAAAACATCACTTTCGGATCTGGAGGTCGAGTCCGAGGAAGAACAGGGGTATCTATGGCACTTCCGCTATCCGCTCAAGGATCATGAGGATATGCATCTGGTCGTCGCCACGACACGACCTGAAACCATGCTGGGCGATACGGCTGTGGCCGTGCACCCCGAAGATGAGCGGTTTGCTCATCTCATTGGACAGTCAGTCTTACTGCCCCTCGCGAATCGTGAGATTCCGATCATTGCTGACGAATACGTTGACCGTGAGTTTGGTTCAGGCTGCGTCAAAATCACGCCAGCACACGACTTCAACGACAATGAGATCGGTGGCCGGCACAACTTACCCGTGATCAACGTCTTGAACGATGACGGTACGATGAACGCAGAAACACCTGAAGTTTACCAAGGCTTGGACCGATTCGAAGCGCGCAAGAAAGTGGTCAGCGATCTCGAGGCCCTAGGGTTGCTTGAAAAAGTCGAGGACCACAGGCTGCCGGTTCCGCGTGGTGAGAAATCGGGCGCGGTTGTAGAACCCCTGATAAGTGACCAGTGGTACGTCAAGATCCAGCCACTGGCAGAGCCGGCCATTCAAGCTGTAGAAAATGGTGATATTGAGTTCTTCCCAAAAAGCTATGAGAACAACTACTTTGTCTGGATGCGTGACATCCAGGACTGGTGCATCAGTCGCCAGCAATGGTGGGGACATCAGGTCCCTGCGTGGTATGGGCTAGACGGCGCGATATACGTCGGGCGCAGCGAGGAGGAAGTTCGAGACAAACATAACTTAGGTCAGGAAGTTGAACTTAACCGTGATCAGGACGTTCTGGACACATGGTTCTCATCCGCGCTTTGGACCTTCTCCACCCTAGGATGGCCTGACGACAGAGAGGTACTGGACATATTCCACCCGACCGATGTCATGGTCACGGGTCATGACATCATCACCTTCTGGGTCTCTAGAATGATCATGATGACCTTGAAATTCCGTGGTGAAGTACCGTTCAGCAAGGTCTACGTGACCGGTCTGGTCGCCGACGCGGAGGGCCAGAAAATGTCGAAGTCGAAAGGCAATGGGATTGACCCAATCGACATCATTGACGGCATCAGTCTCGATGATCTAGTTGAGAAACGGACGACCGGTCTAGTGCAACCGAGCATGGCCCCCAAAATAGAGAAGGCCACACGTAAGGAGTTTCCGGATGGCATCGAAGCCTACGGGACCGACGCACTAAGATTTACTTTCTGCGCGATTGCAACCCGCACACGCACCATACGATTCGACATGAATCGAGTGGCCGGGTATCGCAACTTCTGTAACAAACTCTGGAACGCCGCTGCGTTCGTCCGAATCAATACCGACACCTTCAATTCTTCGGACATCGCAGAGGGTGAGAAGGCATTTACTGTCATCGATCAATGGATCAATGCGGAGCTTCAGCGAACGATTGTCGACGTCACGCAGGCCATGGAGACCTCTCGTTTCGATCTCGCCGCAAAAGCGTTATATGAGTTCATTTGGGACGAGTTCTGCGCCTGGTATATGGAGCTGACAAAGCCTTTATTGAGCAGCGATAAGACAGATGATGCAACCAAACGTGGTACGCGTTTCACGTTACTGCATACACTCGAGTCCATTCTGCGGCTCACACATCCTTTCATGCCGTTCATCACCGAAGAACTTTGGCAGCAACTTCCGAAGGCGATCCGCGGCCAAGGCGAAACACTGATGTTGCAGGAATACCCGGAATCAACTGAGCACTTCAACGAAACCGCGGTCGCCGATGTCGAATGGCTGAAGGAGGTGGTTACTAGTGCAAGGAATATTCGTGGCGAGATGGATATTTCTCCGGCAAAACCGATCCCAATACTTTTTTACGAAGGTAGCGATGAGGACCGTCAGCGCCTGACAACTCATGAACAACTCATACGATTCCTCATACGACCTGAGAGTCTGACATGGCTCGAACCGGACGCCGAGGTTCCCGTTGCTGCCGCGCAAATTATCGGTGACATGCAATTACTGGTACCCATGGCAGGACTGATTGACAAGGATGCTGAACTCTCCCGCCTCGACAAAGAGATTGATCGTCTCACAAAGGACATGGGGCGCACCGAAGGCAAGCTTAGTAATGCGAAGTTTGTGGACCGTGCACCCGCGGATGTGGTGCAGAAGGAGCGGGACAAGCTAACTGACATGCAGTCCGCGGTCGTGCGATTGCATGACCAGCGGGAGCGTGTCGATTCCTTGTAAACCTCGTCGTGAGGTCAGTATGGCAGCAGGCTGCCTTACACACATACTCACGTTGTCATAACGGTTGAATGAACGTACGGACGCTCAAACCGTCAGTACAATCTTCCCAAATGATTCATTCGAGGCCATGCGTCTATGAGCTCCATCCGTATCCTGAATCGGAAACACTGAATCAATTATCGGCGCTATGTCACCGGATGAGATTTTCGGCCAGACATGCTGTTCCAGCTGAGACATCACGTCTGCCTTCTCCGCATTTGGCCTCGACCGTAACGTCGAGCCAATGACTCGCGCACGCTTACCCATCAACACCGCAAGATTGATCTCTGCCTTCGGACCGCCCATCAGGCCAATTAACACAAGGCGCCCACCAGTCCCCAGCAACACCAGGTTGTCGGACAGATACTGTCCACCCACGGGGTCCAGAATCACATCGATACCCTGACCATCAGCAAACGTCTCTGCCGCTTCGAGGAATGAGCCTTCATGGCGGTTATAGCCGCCGCTTGCTCCCAATGCGACACAGCGTTCGATCTTCTCCGCCTCTCCCGCCGTGACAAAGGAAGTTTGTCCGAAGACTCGACACAGCTGGACACCCGCTGTCCCTACACCACTCGCACCGGCATGTAATATCGCGCGTTCACCCGCGACCATCCCGGCTTCCATATACAGATTAATCCAGGCTGTTGCATAGACCTCGGGAAGTGAGGCTGCTTGCTCGTAATCGAGTCCATCCGGAATCGGCAATACACTGCCTACAGGCGCACTGGCCACTTCTGCATAGCCTCCACCGGCGAGCAACGCACAGACACGATCACCCGCTTGAAATCCATCCACGTTTGCACCGACCTCAATGACATCGCCTGCACATTCCAACCCCAGTATCGGACTTGCGCCGGGGGGCGGCGGATAGCCTCCCTGACGCTGCAGAAGGTCAGCACGGTTGATCGCGGTCGCCTTCACCGAGATCAGCACTTCCCCAGCGTCGACTTGCGGGGTTTCGGTATCCGACCACGAGAGACTTTGATCATCGGCAACCAGAATAGCTTTCATAATTCTTCTTATTTTTAATTTAGGAAGACAGTGTCCCTATTTGTATCTGGTTACATTACAGCAATGAAAGCCATTACGATGTAAACAGATACACTGTTCTTTGAATCGCTCCCCGAATCAGTACTTGAGACGAACCTTGATACCTTTGTTGGACAACCACCGTTTGAGGCTACTGACGGTATAGTCTCCATAGTGGACCATGGAAGCCACCAGGGCAGCATCAGCTTTTCCCTCCGTCAGCACGTCGTAGAGATGTTCGGGCTCACCTGCACCTCCGGATGCAATCACAGGGATACCAACTGACTCGGCGACCATGCGTGTCAGTTTGAGTTCATACCCTTCGCGGGTGCCGTCAGCATCAATGGAGTTGACAACAAGCTCACCCGCACCGCGCTGTTCACCTTCAACAACCCATGCAATAGCATCCCGTCCGGTTGGCGTACGGCCACCGTTGATGACGACCTCGTATCCACTGGGTACAAGGTCACTCACATCCACCTGCGCAATATCCACGGACAACACCACGTTCTGAGCACCCACCGCGTGGCTGCATTCGTCAATCAGATCTGGGCGCTGAACGGCGGCACTGTTCACGTTGATCTTTTCAGCCCCCGCCCACAGCAGTTTATTTGCATCCTCGACCGATCGAATACCGCCACCGACAGAGAACGGAATAAACACCTGTTTGGCCACTGATTCCACAACATCCAACATGATGTTGCGTTTGTCACTGCTGGCAGTGATGTCATAGAAAACAAGCTCGTCTAACCCGTCCTCGTAGTACTCACGAGCTTTTGCGACCGGGTCGCCAATGTCTTTTGTTTCAACAAATTTGATACTCTTGGCAAGATTTCCGTCGCGTACATCGAGACAGGCGATAATCCGTTTACTCAGCATGGTGGGGTCCCGTCCCACTCTTTGAATGCATCTAGAATCCCCAGACCTAGCCGGCCACTCTTCTCAAGGTGAAACTGGGTTGTAAACAGGTTGTTCCGACCGAGCATCGAACAGAACTCTCCGCCATAGTTCGTGCGACCGTATACGGTCGCCTCATCTGCAGGCTCTACGAAGTAAGAGTGCACAAAATAGAACTCATCACCGCTTTTTATGTTTCTCAACACCGGATGATCACGAACGATATCCACACTGTTCCACCCAATGTGCGGGACTTTCAACGAAGCATCTGCAAGCTGAAATCGTTTGACCCGACCCGCCAACAAACCGAGGCAGTCCTTATCACCCTCTTCACTATGGTCGAGGACAATTTGAGAACCAAGACAGATTCCCAGAAGCGGTTTTCCGGAATGGTAGTACTCGGTGAGGGCATCGTCGAGCCCACGTGCCTGCAACGTAACTACGGCACTTTCGCTCGAACCCACACCCGGGAAGATCACCTTATCGGCGACCCGCACCCTATCTGGGTCAGCCGTGATTTCAGCATCTGATATGCCTACATGCTGGCACGCCCGCTGGACACTCCGCAGGTTTCCGGCATCATAGTCGACAATCGCCAACACAATCCTCTCCACTTAATGAAGGCGCGCATTATAGGGGAGGCTCCCAGGCGATTCATGTAAAAACACCCCCTAAAGAGATCACCACGATGAAAGTGCTTTCGTTCTCTTACCCGTGTTCGTTATCATCTGTAACCTACATATGATACAGTTTTTTGGGGATTATCATGGACAACGGGTTGAACCTAAACATTGATAGCCGTGGCGCCACACCCGTCTTCCAACAGCTCGTTGATCAGATTCACTTTGCGATCAATACGGGCGATTTGACCGTTGGCGATCGACTGCCAAGTATCCGAGCGCTGGCGTCAGAACACCAACTTGCGACTAATACCGTCGCAAAAGCCCTCCGTCAACTGGAGTTCCGCGGTCTGCTGATTGCGCGTGATCGGAGCGGTTACGTGGTGGCGAACGCTGACGATAATCGGTATCGATCGCGGGGGGTAAGTTCCGATAAGACCGAGGTACACCGTGTTGTCGACTCCATGGACCTTGGAGCGCTGCCTGGTGCTTTCTGTAAGGTGACGGAAGACTACCTTTCAGGAGATCCCGACGCGTGTAACGTCATTCACGCGGATGGTAGTGGCACCAAATCCATCATCGCCTATCTATCCTACAAGGAGACCGGTGACGCTTCTGTCTTCAAAGGAATCTCCCAAGACAGTATTGTCATGAATCTGGACGACCTGTTATGTATCGGAACGACGGGAAGAATTCTCATCTCTAATACCGTCAACCGAAACGCGTTAAACGTACCAGGCGAGGTGGTTGCTGCATTGATCGAAGGCAGTGAGGAGTTTCTGGCATTACTACGCGATCAGGGCATCCAGATTTACAGTGGTGGTGGCGAGACCGCCGACGTCGGCGATCTCACCGGTACTGTCGTTGTCGACTCCTCAGCCGTTGCGATCATGAAGAAAACAGAAGTCATCGCGAACAGTATCAGACCTGATATGTCAATCGTTGGTTTGTCTTCAACCGGGCAATGTGCTTATGAAAAAACGGAGAACAGCGGGGTCGGTAGCAACGGGCTAACCAATGCACGTCATGACATGTTGCATACTGACTACGGTCGGGATTATCCAGAGACTTTTGACGGCAATATCAACCCGTCGCTGGTCTACTGTGGTCCATGGCATCTTGGCGACCCACTTCCGAATTCATCCCTGACCGTTGGGCAGGCACTACTCAGCCCTACTCGCACCTACGCACCGTTCATTCATCTTCTGCTAAACAACATGCGCTCAGAGGTTGCCGGTATCATCCACTGTTCCGGGGGCGCACAAACAAAATGTCTAAAATTCGGTCGCGATATACATTTTGTCAAAGACAATCTTTTTCCTTTGCCGCCACTATTCAGTGCCATCCAGCAAGGGTCTCAAACGAACTGGGAGGAAATGTACCGGGTCTTCAACATGGGCCATCGGATGGAGGTGTATGTCCCCCACCACCTTGTTGGCGAGGTCATTGAAATGGCGCGAGAGTTTGACATCGACGCACAACGGGTTGGTTACACCGAAGCGACCAACAACGGATCCAAGCTGAGTTTGACGGATCCGGCCGGGAGGGAGTTCACCTACCAATAGGCGCTCGCCACCCAAAGCCTCCTTTTCTCTAACCTCGGTGCAGAGACTCATATCTCCCCTCCACAGACTGCGATATGCTTGGCCGCCGAGTAAGAAAACCGTCAGTTTAGGGATAGCACAATGGTTACTATTGATACCGGTACAGACGAGTTACTGTGCGAAATCACTGATCGCGTGGCTGTCATCACGCTGAACAAACCGCACAAGAAAAATGCGTTGGGCGATATTCTCACCCCTGCCTTGCGAGCGATTCTGCCTGTGGTTGAGTCTCGTGATGACGTGGGATGCGTGATGCTCACCGGTGCAGGAAATGCATTCTGTTCTGGCGGCGACGTGTCGGGTATGGATGGTGGCAACAACGATGATGGAGCGACCCGGCCCAAAACAGCCCAGGAACGTATTGATGAACTGACACACAAGCAGATTACCCTCACGAGTCGTCTGTACCATCTCTCGAAGCCCACGGTTGCCGCACTACCAGGAGCTGCAGCGGGTGCTGGCCTCTCTATTGCGCTTGCCTGCGACCTACGCGTTGCTTCGGAAAATGCCTTCATCCTCACCGCATTTCGGAATATCGGTCTCTCCGGCGACTATGGCGCCAGTTGGTTTCTGCCTCGTCTTATTGGCCTCGCACCAGCAAAGTCCCTGATGTATCGCTCAGAAAGGGTCACGGCCAGTGAGTGCAAGACGCTTGGTCTGATCGATGAGTGTTATCCGGCGGACTCGTTCCGAGAAGATGCGAAGGAATACGCACGAAACCTGGCGATGGGACCAACAGCAACACTAGGGCGCATGAAAAATAATATCCAAACCGGCTTGGATCAATCTCTGGATGCGTCGCTTGCTCTAGAGGCCAGGAACATGATCAATACGGGCGGTAGCACTGAAGCCAGCGAAGCGATTCACGCCTTCATGGAAAAGCGGCCACCTCAATTTCACTCATAGGAACACACAACCAACTTACCCCAAGGAGAACCCTATGCTGAAACTCCACGGCATTCAGATGAGTAACTACTACACGATCGCCAAGATGATCCTGCTGGAAAAGGGCATTGATTTTGAAGAAGTGAATCAGATGCCTGGTCGAGACGAGGCCTGGTTGACCCGATCACCTATGGGTAAGGTACCAGCACTTGAGACAGCCGATGGACCTATCGCTGAAACGATGGCCATCGCAGAGTACCTTGAGGAACTGCAACCGGAACCACGATTGCTCCCAACCGATGCGTTCGCCAGAGCTAAAGCGAGGCAGATCGCCTACCACACGATCTACTACATTGACCTTGCTGCCCGTCCCGGTCTGAATTCAGCGGCGTTTGGCGCGCCTGAAGATGAAGCCGTCAACAAAACGATTGCCAAACTCGCTCCTCGGGGCATGAAAGCCCTGGGTTCGATTGCCCGTTTTGCCCCTTGGATTGGGGGCGATACCTTCACTCTGGCGGATATCGTCGCCGCTAACACCATCCCCCTCGCCACCATGGTCGCTCAGAAGCTGTGCGATATTGACCTCATGGCAGAGCTACCTGCCATCGGGGACTGGATGGCTCGCGTAAATGATCGCGACTCCATGAAACAGATCAACGCCGATCGCGCCTGATCCATGGCGGATACCCGTTGGCACCCTGCAATTGGGTGCCATACGTAGCTCAACTCCAGTAGAAATCACGAGCGCCTGCGGAAAAAGCGCCGAGTAATCACTGACTGCATCAAGGGGTCGAGCCACCGGTAGAGGCGACCGGACACCAGGACCCGCCTACCACGGTCGACAGCCACAAGCGATTCCTGGACCACAGTATCTGCGCCATACCAGAGGAAGTTGGGCGTCCCCGCTTTCATCTCTCCAAGTCCCGCAACTTCATGAAAGTCCGTATGCGTAAAACCGGGGCACAGTGCAAGTACGTTGACGCCAGTACCACGAAGCGTCAATCCCAGCTCATCAGACATCGCGATGACATAAGATTTGGTGGGTCCGTAATTACAACCTCCGCTTGATGTGATTCTGCCGGCCACA
>CAJWYI010000056.1 GCA_913049815.1 uncultured Gammaproteobacteria bacterium | reverse complement strand
TTACCTGGACAATCCAAAAACGCAACAGACTGACCAACGCGCACGATACTGTCAGAACCACCAGTGTAGTAAGGCCCAGGGCCAGCGATGTTGCAAACGTCGTGGACACTGCAAGCAATGGGCAGAGTCCCAACAATTGTATGGTGGCGGGATTGTTTCGAACGAGGCCGTCGAGCGCCAGGGAACCAATGGAAGGCCTCACTCCGCTTCCTCGATACGATTGAGTATCGGGTTGGTCGTGTCCTTTCTGATGTCAGCTTGCGGGGTTCGGCTAAACTGATTGTGCTGAATGAGCACATCGCGAACAGCATGAACAACCGCTCGAGGCGTGATGGTCGCGCCTGTGAATTGATCAAATACGCCGCCATGACTGATGACATCCCATGATTCGATTTGCTGTCGATCGAGTGAATATCCCGTGAAATGGTCAATCCACGGAGAAATTCGGTGATCGATCTGGTCACCAAGCCCTGGCGTTTCCTGATGCTTTATCACGCGTACTCCCTGGACTTCACCGCTGGTTCGCACGCCTACCCACAGAGTGATGTCACCATTGTAGCCATTTGAGGTTGTGGTGCGGTACATACGACCTATTGGCTCATCCCTCGTCTCGACGATCCAGGTCTGATCATTCTGGAGATTGAATGCAATGTCGTCGGTATTCCAGATCTGCCGTTGCTGTTGTTCGCTGTATTGACGCAGGTTGTTGGCGATGGGCTCTGTAGTCAACCCATCAACCAGCGTCAGAGAGATGCCCGCGACGAATGCGAGACCCACCATGGCCAGAACCGCTTGCTTCATGTGGTTGCCACTGGTCTCTGTCGCTTCGTTACCCAATGATCCAAGAGCGGGGTGGCTGCATTCATCATCAATATGGCAAACGCCATCCCGTCGGGATAGCCACCGTGAAATCTAATGATGACAACTAGTAAGCCGACACCTATTGCAAAGAGCCAACGACCTAGTGACGAAACGGGGGTCGTTACCGGATCAGTCGCGATAAAGAACGCTGTCAGCATAGTGCCACCGGAGAAGAGATGAAAGAAAGGCGAGCCAATCGACTCGCTACTGCCGCTGTCATAGAACAAGCTTGTAACAATGGCGATGGTCAGCAACATCGCCAGGGGTACTCGCCAATCAATGTGACGACGCAGCAAGAGGAATATTCCACCGATCAGGAAACAAAGATTAATCACTTCCCAGCCGGTCCCAGCGACGGACCCAAAACCACGCGTTGTTTCCCAGACTTCAGTAGTAGTCAGACTGCCTCTGAATTTCATCTGATCAAGCGGGGTTGCCATGGTGACAGCATCAGGTATGGGCTCGAAGGATTTGAAGGCGAGGATTTCTTGTAGTGTGAGACGTTGCTTAATAGCGACTGTTTCCTCAACCGTCAGACCTGGGTTGATGTCAATATCGTTTACTCCCATTTCAGCTAACGAAGGCCAAAGTGTCATTTGCGCCGGGAACGAGAGAATGAGTACCGCATAGCCCACCATCGCAGGATTGAACGGATTGTGACCCAGCCCTCCAAAAAGTTGTTTACCGAAAACGATGGCCATAGCCACACCGGAGATCAGTAATAGCAATGGAATAAATGGTGACAGACATAACGCGATCAGGAGACCCGTCATGATCGTGCTGCCATCAAACAACGTCGTCAAAGATCGCCTGCGAAGTATGAGTACAAATGCTTCGGACATGATGGCAACAGCGACGCATGTCACGAGGTTGATGAGGATGCCGATGCCGTAGAACCAGGTCATGGCGGCGATACCCGGTAGCAGTGCCGCGTTGACCTCCCATAGTGCGCGTCTGATGGCGGACGTTTTCATATACCGTCCTGGCCAGTTTCTACACGCTGCCGTTGAGCAATCTTTAACAGATCGCTAGGGGTTGGGATCGGACTTTTCGACACGGGGGGTGCGTGGGTGCGCCGTTCTTCTCTCGCAGAGAACCTGGCTTCACTGTATATCGCAGATTCCTTTCGTTGTTGTTCCTGGCGTAGCGTGCCCTTGGCATCCGAGAAAATGGTGGCGAGAGGCAATTCACTGGGGCATACACGATCACAGCGGCTGCACTCGATGCATTCAGCTAGTCGGAGGGCTTCCATTTCGGTCACATTGTTGCGCTGCCAGTACATTGCAACAGGGGTTAGCGATTTCGGACAGACAGGAATGCACTCGCCGCACCGAACGCAGTCGTCCGACACCGCGATACTTGCTGACATCTGAGGTTGCGTCTTATCAAGACTTGAGGCAACGACGTGTGAGGTAGTATCAACTGAGGTCGTGTCGAGGGAGATTGAAACAAGATCGATACAATCAACAGGACATGGAGGTAGGCAGAGTTCGCAACCTGTGCACTCATCCTCGATGACGGTATGTGTCTTTTGTGTGGCACCAATTATCGCGTCGACGGGACAGGCTTCAATACACAACGTACACCCAATGCAATCCGATTCGCGGATAACGGCGCGCATTGTGGGATCAGACACCGATGACAGGATCTTTAGTGACTGACCGGTGAGTTCAGCGAGTTTTTTAACGGTGATTTGACCACCTGGTGGACAGAGATTGATCGGGGCCTTTCCTGTCTGTATTGCCATCGCATAGGGTCGACAGCCTGGGTAACCACATTGGGCGCATTGTGTTTGTGGTAACAGTTGATTTAACGCTTCTATCTGGCTAGCAGTATCCGGTGGGAGTTTTCGTTCCGCCCAGCAAAGTGCCCACGCGATCACGGAACCCATAGCTATCATCAATAGGACAGCCTGGTAGGGCATGCTAGTAGAGATTATGTCGACCAGCATCACGACATACCCGTGAAGCCCATGAAGGCTAGGGACAATAGTCCTGCCGTAATCATATGGATGGGAGTGCCCTTAAACGGTTTGGGGACATCAGCAGCCTCGAGGTGTTCACGCATTGCTGCAAACAGGATCAGCACCAGACCGAAACCGAGACCCGCACCCGCTCCATAGAACAACGCCTCTATCATTGAAGTCGCGAGTTTGATGTTCAGGAGCGCGACTGCCAGTACTGCACAGTTGGTAGTAATCAGCGGTACGTAGACACCCAGTTGCTGGTGTAGACGCGGTTCCATTGCCCGCATCACAATCTCGGCAAACTGAACAACGGCTGCAATGACAACAATAAACAGAATAATCCGAAGAAACTCAATCTCAAGCGGTACCAGAAACCAAGCGTTGAGCAGATAACTCAAGCTACTGGCAAGCGTCATGACAAACAGCGTGGCTGCTGCAATTCCTAACGCACTGTCGAGGCGGTTACTGGCACCCATGAATGGACACAGGCCAAGAAACTGTACCATGACAAAATTGTTAACAAAGATCGTAGTCAGCAGGATGGTGATCGCGTCAGGCAAGGTTGAATCCTGTCACAATGGCGACTATTTGACTTCCATACCCGGTTCGGCACCGCTGTCTGGTGACAGAAGAAACAGGTCTTGTCCTCCGGGACCCGCAGCAAGCACCATACCTTCGGAGACCCCAAACCGCATCTTCCGTGGTGCTAGGTTTGTGACCATCACGGTCAGTCGCCCAACGATATCGTCAGGCTGATAAGCCGCCTTAATGCCCGCAAAAACCTGTCTCTGCCCTGTACCTATGTCAAGGGTAAGCTTGAGGAGTTTGTCGGCACCCTCGACATGCTCCGCTTTTTCAATTTTTGCGATACGGAGGTCCAGTTTTGCAAAGTCATCAAATTCGATCGTGTTATTTTCGGCTGTGTTGTCCATTGCTTGATCCGCAGCCTCTGTTGATGTTTCGTTGTCTATGCTCGATTTCCCTGCCTCGACCATTGCATCAACATCCTTTTGTTCGATACGAGACATCAGCGGTTTGAATTTGTTGATGTCATGGTCGACCAACAGCTCGTCGAGGTCTGACCACAACAATGGGGACACGTTGAGAAAGGCCTCGGACTTTTCGGCCAGTGTTGGCAGGATCGGTTTGAGGTAGGTCACGAGCATTCTAAACGCATTGATACCATCAGTGCAGACGGAGAGTACTTCGGCGTCTCTGCCTTCTTCCTTAGCCATTTGCCATGGGGCTTTGTCGGCAATGAACTGGTTGGCCTGATCAGCCATGGCCATGATCTGTCGGATTGCCTTGCCAACGTTCCCTTCCTCATACGCTTGAGCGATCTCGGCAGCCTGCGCTCTGAATCCGACAATCATCGGGTTGTCGCAACTGGCAGCAAGATGACCACCTTGCTTTTTAACAAAGCCAGCGCAACGACTGGCGATGTTGACGACCTTGCCGACCAGATCCGAATTAACTCGTTGAACAAAATCTTCAAGGTTAATGTCCAGATCATCAATGGAATCAGATAGTTTGGTCGCGAAGTAGTAACGCAAATACTCTGGTCCAAGGTGATCCAGGTAAGTGCGTGCGTTGATGAATGTTCCTCGCGACTTGGACATCTTCTGCCCGTCAACGGTGATGAAACCGTGAGCGTGAATACGGGTCGGTGTTCGGAATCCAGCGGCTTCCAGCATGGCTGGCCAGAACAACGCGTGGAAGTTGATGATGTCCTTGCCGATAAAGTGGTGAATCTCACAGCTCGAATCCGGTTGCCACCATTCATCAAAGTTTATTCCCGTTGTTTCGCAGTAGCGTTTAAAGCTCGCCATATAGCCGATGGGTGCGTCCAGCCAGACGTAAAAAAACTTAGCTGTTTCGCCAGGAATTTCAAACCCGAAGTAAGGTGCGTCCCTGCTGATGTCCCAGTCCTGTAATCCTTCGTCGAGCCACTCTGCGAGTTTGTTCGCGACCTGGTCATGTAGCGTCCCGCTTCGGGTCCACGACTTCAGAAAATCTTTGAACTCAGACAATGCAAAGAAAAAGTGCGCAGAGGACCTGAGGACGGGTACTGCACCTGACAGCTTCGAAACAGGATTGATCAGATCGGTGGCATCGTAAGTCGCGCCGCAGACTTCACAGTTGTCACCGTATTGACCCTCGGATTTACACCGCGGGCACCCGCCAACAATAAAACGATCGGCGAGGAAAATCTCGCGTTCAGGATCGTAGAGTTGCTCGACTTCACGGGTGAGAATTTTCCCTGCAGACTTAAGGCGTTCATAAATCAGGGAAGAATACTCGCGATTCTCCTCGGAGTGAGTGGAATAATAGTTGTCATGGCTGATCAGGAAGTCTTTGAAATCCTGTTCATGCTCGAGTCGCACATCGTCAATGAGCTCTTCTGGCGTTGTGCCGAGCTCTTCAGCACGCAACATGGTCGCGGCGCCATGGGTGTCATCAGCGCAAACGTAGATACATTCGTTTCCACACATGCGTTGAAAACGAACCCAGATATCCGTCTGAATATGCTCAAGAAGATGGCCCAGATGGATTGAACCATTGGCGTTCGGTAGCGCACTCGTGACAAGAATGCGGCGTGAATCGGTTTGATAATGAGATTCTGACATATGAGTTGATGCGTCAGTAATGGACGTCCCTTTAGCCATTAGTGGGAAAACGTGAGGGGGCTAAATATACTGCATTGGTTTGCGGACTGGGAGTGTCGCGCGAGTTGGTTTGCGGCGTTTCGAGAAATCCGATTTGTTGATGAGAGGATCAGATGGAAAAAGTAGAAGTCCCGGGTGTTCGGCGAGTCATCGCTGTAGCCTCCGGAAAAGGCGGCGTCGGGAAGTCCACGGTTGCGTCGAATATCGCCCTTGGTCTTGCGCGTCAAGGCATTCGATCTGGTCTCCTGGATGCGGACATCTATGGTCCTAGTCAGGGCATGATGATGGGCGTTCCCGAAGGCACACGCCCTGAAGTTGCTGATAACTTGCTAAAACCGGTGATTGCGCACGATGTTCAAGTCATGTCCATGGGTTTCGTCACGACGGACAAGACACCCGCGGTATGGCGTGGACCCATGGCGAGTGGTGCGATGCAGCAGTTAATGCTTCAGACGGCCTGGGACGAGGTGGATACATTGGTTGTCGACATGCCGCCGGGGACCGGGGATATCCAGTTGACGCTGGTTCAGAAAGCGTCGGTTGATGGAGTGGTCGTGGTGACAACGCCGCAGGATATCGCGTTGCTCGATGCACGCAAGGCGATTGAGATGTTCTCCAAGGTGAATGTCCCGATTCTTGGCATCGTGGAGAACATGAGCCTCCACGTCTGCAGCCAATGCGGTCACCAGGAACCAATATTTGGTCATGGCGGCGGAGAATCAGTCGCCCAAGAGTATGGAACGATCGTTCTCGGAAAATTACCTCTCGCGATGTCGATTCGTGTGCAATCAGATGGTGGTGAGCCGGCGGTCATTGGCGATCCACAGGGTGAGATCTCAGGGCAATTTGGGGAGATTGTGACCAAAATGATTGGGCAACTGGATGTAGCCCCGCAGGTGAAACTTCCAGACATTACGATCAGCGACGATTAGGCGCGGCTTGGACATTTCAATGAACGCGAACTCTGTTGAGTCAGAGGCATCGCAGGACGACAAGGAATATTGATGAGTATCAAATCGGACCGTTGGATTCGACGGATGGTGACGTCTGATCAGATGATTTCGCCCTTTGAACCGGGGCAGGTAAAGGAAGCGGATGGACGCCGACTGATCTCATATGGGACATCCAGTTACGGCTACGATGTTCGATGTGCAGATGAGTTTAAGGTCTTTACCAATATTCACTCTGCCACGGTTGACCCCAAGTCTTTCGACGAGAACAGCTTTGTCGATGTGAAGGGTGACGTCTGTGTGATACCACCCAACTCATTCGCATTAGCGCGGACCATCGAGTACTTCAGAATCCCTCGTACGGTGTTGACGGTCTGCCTTGGGAAATCTACTTATGCACGTTGTGGAATTATCGTCAATGTGACCCCTTTGGAACCTGAGTGGGAAGGGCACGTGACACTGGAATTTTCCAATACGACAACGCTGCCGGCGAAGATCTATGCCAACGAGGGTGTTGCTCAGATGTTGTTCTTTGAATCGGACGAGCCCTGCGAAATCTCCTATCGTGATCGTGGTGGTAAATACCAGGGTCAGCAGGGCGTGACTTTGCCACGTGCATAGGGATCAGTGTTCAAGATCCTGAAGGTAGAGCTCAAAACCGCTGCCATCTGGCTCGATCTGGCGCAGCTGGACCAGCAGAAAATCGTGCTCTGGCGATAACCAGAAGATGGTCTCCCGGGCATTATTTTCGCGGACTCTAGCCGCCTTGACTGTCGTTAATTGTCCGATAGGTGTTTCGAGTGTTTCAGTGCCGACCACTTTGAACTGATAGTTTTTTACCTGCTTCCCATCGACGATAGTGTAGTTCATGTCCGGCCAAGGACGTCCCTCTGCAAACGAGATTGAAATATCCTGCTTCATCTGCAGCTGGAACAGGAGCTTGTCGTAGGCACCTTCGGGCCACACAGTCGACGCTCCATCTTCGTGTCTGATGCATGCGCCTTCTGTATCGAACTGCTGAGACTCGGTCTTACTTCGCCCGAGTCCTCTTCGTTGATAGAGATAAGAAACCGGTTCAATCCGTCCATCATTCACGCGGAATTGAGTCTCCTCGCTGACGGAAATGAACATTGCACTGGCTTTGGTAAATAGACGATAGCTGCCGTCCGGCTCGTGGATGAGTTGCCTCAGACCGTTTGCGCGTAAGGGGAGTCCCTTGTAATTCGCTCTGTAGGTTGCGCGAAACGGATGCGGCGGCGCCATATTCCTGGCTTGATCACCCCTTACCAGGTCGTCGACATTTCCAGTCCGTGTACTCGCGAACAATGGTGTGATCGACGGCTCAGCGGACTTCTCTGCTTGAAGCATATCACCCGTTGGCAGTTGACACCCCAGTGCGATGGTAGATGATGCCAGGCTCAGAATCACCACGGAGGTCACGCCTGCTTTGCGAGCGGATGTGCGGGCAGCGCGGTAGGACAGTGGACCTAGACCCTTACCCATGGATACCAGTCGTTGGCTCATTTCTTGTAAATCCCGCATCAGTCCGTGACAATCCTGCCATGGGTTGGCTGACTGAAAGCTGAATACATCAACATGGCTTTCCTTTTTGCCCATACGCAGTTCGTCCTCGCGCTCGTACGAGTTCACTGGTTTCTGCGTTTAGTGTTCAACTGAAAATGCTGTCGCAATGAATCTCAGACATCTCATGCTCCGGTTGGTTGCCACGTTCTGTGTGATTGCATACTCACTGACAGCTCGCGGTCTATTAGTGGAGGATCTCTACCAGGCGCAGGTCCTGGTAGTCGATCAGAGTGAGGCAGCGTTGCAGGATGGTGTGGCATCTGGCTTGCAGCAGGTGCTCATCAGAGTGTCAGGCAATGTCGAGGTCGCACGTCATGGATCAGTGATCATGGCGATGAGAAACCCTGATCGATTTTACGATGAATACCACTATACGAAGACCGATCGTCAACTCATTGTCGATGGCGAATTGAATGATGCGAAACTCCTTACGATCAGATTTGAACCCAACGCGGTATCGCGGTTGCTTCGCGAGGCAGGTTTTCCCGTTTGGGGTAGTGAGCGTCCTGGCATTATGGTTTGGATTGCGGAGGCTGAGGACAGCGGTCAGCGCAGAATGTTGGAAGAGAGTGATGCGGGTGAGGTGGCCAAGGCTTTCGAGATTCGATCAAGAGAGCGAGGACTACCCCTGTTATGGCCTCTGATGGACCTGGAAGACACCGGTCAGGTCTCAACCGCGCAGATCTGGGGTCAGTTTCTAGGTACTGTTGAGACCGCATCGATTCGATATCGACCGGACTGTATTCTTTCCGGTCGAGTTCAACGTCAAGGTGGACGATGGGTCGGTCGGTGGTCGTTTCGGCTGGATGCTCGCTGGCAGAACTTTGATACGGTGGGTTCTAATCCTGATGAAATGGTGGTGGCTGTGATGGACCGGATCACGAATCAGCTGGCGCAAAGATATGCCATTGATGCCTCGCGAGGGGACATTCTATTGACCGTCGAGGCGGTGGATTCTCTCGAAGCCTATGCCGCGGTAGGACGATATCTGAATGGTCTGACACCGATTCTGGATGTTGTCGTAGACACCGTGGAAGGCGATGAAGTGACGTACCAGATTAGTATGGAGGGACAGCCTGATCAGTTGAAGAAACTGATGGATCTGGACGAGGCGATGGTGGCAGTGCCAACCGGACGTCGTTATCAACTTCGCTTTCGCTGGATGCAGTAGGCGATGAACAGGAGAATCCGATGACAAGCCCAAGGATATTCTGGTTTGGCGTACTGGTGTTCTTACTGGTGCTCATCTACCTACTGAAACCCATCCTGATGCCCTTCCTGGTGGCGATGATCCTTGCCTACCTGGGTGATCCCCTGGTCGACAGGCTAGAATCCCTTCGTATTAATCGCATGCTAGCAGTTGCAATGGTATTCGTAGGCTTTGGATTAGTGGTTGTCCTTGGCGGACTCGTCTTGGTTCCGGTCCTCGTGCGAGAGCTGGTTGCACTCATGCGTGGTGTCCCCGAATTCATCATCTGGCTTCAGGATACGGCGAGCCCTCTGCTGGTGAGCTATTTCGGCATTGATCCCTTTGATATCCGCATGGATGTGCTGCGTACCCAGGTACTTGCAAACTGGCAACAGACTGGAGACGTTGTCACGCTGGTGCTGGCAGAGGTGACCAAGTCATCCCTGGCGCTCGTCACTTGGGTCGCCAACCTTATTCTGATTCCGGTGGTCGGTTTTTATCTGATGCGAGACTGGGACAATTTGGTGTCTGCCATCGCTGATCTGATTCCGAGAGATATTGAAGGCACAGTCTCCATGTTGACGCGCGAGTGTGATGATGTCTTGAGTGCATTTCTGCGAGGGCAACTGCTGGTGATGTTGTTGCTCGGATGTATCTATGCGACGGGACTGTATTTCGTAGGGTTGGAACTCGCGATTGTTATCGGTCTACTCGCTGGCCTTGCCAGCATCGTCCCTTACCTGGGCGTGATCGTCGGGATTTTTGCGGCAGGTCTTGCGGCTTTGTTCCAGTTTCAAGACATGACGTACGTCGCCTATGTCGGATTAGTTTTTGCGATTGGTCAGATACTCGAGGGTTTTGTGCTGACACCCTTGCTCGTCGGCGACAGAATTGGATTGCATCCGGTTGCGGTGATCTTCTCCATTCTGGCGGGTGGACAGCTCTTTGGGTTCGTGGGCATTCTTCTCGCACTGCCGGTCGCCGCAGTCATAATGGTCTTCGTGCGACATGCTCACGATCGGTACAAAGACAGTGATTTATACACAGTGCCAGAAACTGGCGAACCGCCGCTATCGGATTCGACCCGACAAGATCCACAAAGCTGATGCCAGAACTGGTGACATCACAACTCCTGCTGGATCTGGAGCTACGCCCCGAAGCTACCCTGACCAATTTTCTGGGAAGGGTCCCTCGGGAATTGACTGTGGAGCAGCCATGGGTCTACTACTGGGGACAGTCTGGGACAGGGCGCTCGCACTTGCTGCAGGCAATTTGCCATGCGTGGCAAAGCAATGAAAAACGGGTGATGTATCTACCTGATCCGGGGGGTGTAACTCCTCGCATCCTTAAGAATCTCCACCAGTATGATCTCCTTTGTCTTGATGAAGCAGATGACGTACTTCGGGATGCATCCTGGCAAGTGCCACTGTTTCATCTTTTTAATGAGCTAAGGGACAACGGACGTGGACTACTGATAGCGGGGCGGACTCATCCACTCGAAACTCGGATTTCCCTGCCTGACCTACGATCCCGATTCCGTGCGATGTCCCATGTAGAGGCGACTGAACTCGATGAAGACGAAAAACAGATGTTGCTTCACCAGAGGGCATCACGATATGGCTTTGAGCTGACCGATCAGGTTGTCGCATACGTGATGAGCCGATGTGCTCGCGACCAGCAATCTCTGTTGCGGCTGTTGGACGGCCTTGCTCATGAATCGCTCCGACAACATCGGAGAGTGACCATCCCACTGGTTCGTGAGTTGCTGAATCTGTGAAACACGTGCTGTTCACAGGAGGCGGTTCTGCCGGACACGTCACGCCTAATCTCGCGCTGATGGAGCGGTTGACGAGAGCAGGATGGGGCGTCAGCTATATCGGATCCTACCGGGGTATCGAGCGATCGCTCGTCGAGGCGGCAGGCGTACCTTATACATCTATTGCAACGGGGAAGCTTCGTCGCTACTGGTCTCCTAAGAATCTGATTGATCCGTTTCTGATTGTGTGGGGGTGTTTTCAGGCGCTGATTATTTGCCGCCGGCGGTGCCCGGATGTAGTGTTCTCAAAAGGGGGTTTTGTTGCAGTTCCGGTAGTCATTGCAGCGTGGTTGTGTCGAATTCCAGTGGTCTGTCACGAGTCAGACGTAACGCCGGGCTTGGCAACGCGACTTTGTGCACCGATCGCAAATGTCGTTTGCATCAACTTTGAGGAGACGGCACATTTTGTCAATCCTCGAAAGATCCTGCTGACCGGAACGCCGCTTCGGCGCGCTCTCACGGATGGTGATCGAGCGCGTGGACTAGCCTGGCTCGGATTCTCACCGGAACTTCCAGTGTTGCTGGTGTTCTGCGGTAGTCTCGGTGCCGCACGAATCAATGACGTCGTGCGTCAGTCACTACCAAAGCTTATGACACAGATGCAAGTCGTACATGTGGTTGGCGAGGGTCGGTTATCTGATCGGCACCGAGATATGGAGGGCTATCGTCAGATTGAGTTCATTGGCGCGGAATTTGGTGATGTGCTCATGTCAGCCGATGTTGTCGTCAGTCGCGCTGGTGCCAACTCCCTTTATGAGCTGATCGCCCTACGTCGACCGCATCTCTTGATCCCTTTGCCGCTAACGGCGAGCCGAGGTGATCAGATTCAGAACGCCCGTGCGTTTCAGAAGACCGGGATGAGCCGGATGCTGGCTCAGGAAGATTTGAGCCCGGACACACTGATTAGGGCGATCGAACGGGTCATGGCAGAACGTGTCGATATCGTGACTGCTCAGGAAAAGTTCGATGTTCGGGACAGCGCTACTATGATTCTGTCCACCATTGGTGAGCTTGCGAACGAGAAGATTCCCGGGATCTCGTCTCGGTAGTCCAACCTCGCGTGTATTGCTTGACGAGAAAAGCTAGAATTCTTCGCGTTTTTTGTTGGGTGCCTCTATGTTCCAAATCAGAACCCTGAACAATATCTCCGAGAAAGGACTGAATCGGTTCGCACGCAGTGACTATGAGCTCGCGAGTGAGTTCGTGGATCCGGATGCGATACTGGTCCGCAGTGCGAAACTTGGCGAAACTGACGCGACCGCGTCACTGGTAGCGGTAGGGCGCGCCGGAGCAGGTGTCAACAATATTCCGGTTGATCAATATACTGAGCGCGGCATCGTCGTGTTCAACACTCCGGGCGCTAATGCCAATGCGGTAAAAGAGCTTGTGATGGCCGGCCTGTTGTTATCGCGTCGTGGGATTGTGCCGGGTGTGGAGTATGTTCGGGGATTGACCGCCACCGACAAGACCGAACTCAACAGCTTTGTCGAGGACGGAAAAAAGCAATTCAAGGGTACAGAACTGAAGGGACGGACGCTGGGTGTCCTTGGACTTGGCGCCATCGGCTCGATGGTTGCGGAAATGGCACTGCAGATGGGAATGGACGTCCTGGGATATGATCCTGCCTTGTCGGTCGAGGCGGCATGGCGATTGTCCAGTTCAGTTCAGAAGATGGAGAACATGCAGGCTTTGTTCGCACGCTCGGATATGGTGACACTCCATGTACCTTCGTTACCCGCCACACGAGGTATGCTCAATGACGAGGCATTCAGCTACTTTCGCGAAGGAGCCACACTGCTGAATTTTGCACGCGACGATATTGTTGATAATGCAGCGTTGTCGAATTCGTTGGCGTCAGGACGGCTCTCGCAATACATCTCCGATTTCCCGGTCCCGGAACTGATGGGGGTAGAAGGCATCATGTTTACTCCTCATCTTGGCGCCAGCACCGATGAAGCGGAAGAGAACTGTGCAATTATGGTTGCGGAGCAGGTGATCGACTTCCTGGAACACGGCAATATTCGAAACAGTGTGAACTTCCCCGCAATTTCTCTGGAACGGACTGAGGGTTATCGGCTTGCGCTCGCGAATCGCAACGTGCCACGCATCCTGGGAGGAGTACTGTCGATTCTT
The DNA here is from genome assembly GCA_913049815.1 of uncultured Gammaproteobacteria bacterium. Taxonomy (GTDB): domain Bacteria; phylum Pseudomonadota; class Gammaproteobacteria; order Pseudomonadales; family Azotimanducaceae; genus UBA7451. The sequence goes on along the minus strand of CAJWYI010000056.1, from coordinate 2,553 downwards.
GCCGATCGCAATATCAATGTGCTCGATATGCTGAACAAAAGTCGGGAAGATGTGGCATACAATCTCATCGATATCGATACAGCGCCTTCTGACGAGCTGGTCTCAGAAATCGCAGCACTTGAAGGTGTTGTGAAGGTCAGAACGTTCGACAAGGTCTGAACGCCCTCTTTGGCGCTTAAGGATGATGACGGAGACGCCCCACCTGCCGGAGCTGAAACCGCGAAGGTAAGAGAACTGTCTCAAATTTTCGTTCCAGAACTGGGGGTTCGGACATCATTCTGGCAACAAGAAACTCTGCCAGAAGCGGTGCTAACGCCGTACCGTGAGAGCCAAATCCCGTTAAAAGTCCGATGCGGTCACTATAGTGATGAAAGAGTGAAGTTGGTCTTTTTTCTTCGCAATGGTCAACCAGTGATGGCCAGTCAGGTGAGGGGCCGGCGATTGGTACACGATCCGGTGTGGTGATGCGTTGTCCGGTTATTGGCACGATCTTTCGGATAGACAAGTTTGGGTAATTTCGTCGAAAGTGCGCAATGAGGGTTTCGGTGTCCTCGTAACGGGTTCCCAACCTAGCGTCGCGATCTCGGTCGTAGGTGGCTGAGACTAGGAATCCACTCGGCCCAGGAATGATGCTGGCGCCGTCTGCCACGACAGGTCCCGACTGATCGGTGTCAGTTGTAATGGCCGCGCTTTGCCCCCAGACCAGGTTCAACGGGACAGGCGTCATGGGCGTCAGTGACTGATCCGGTGCCGCAACATACACGTGGTCGAAGGTCGTCGTAGTCGGTTTCGAGCGTGCGCCGTGTTTCAAAAAGGTGACAACGACACCGTTATTTTGCTCAACGACACCAGTGACTCTCGCGTTGATCAACAATCGCTCCTGGCAGGGGTCAGTATCTCTCACGTCTGTTTCGTATAGGTAGCCTCCATTGATAAACAGCACGCCATCGGGTGTCGATGTCGCGACCGTCGGATCAAGCCCGCTTACAATACGATCCCGTCGTTCTGTTGCCATGTGACGATGTAAACCGACGCGCTGGACTGGCAGATGATTGTTCGTGAACTGTGTTCCGATCAGGGACAATCTGCTTTCCAGTGTCACGGTGAGGGAAACCTGGGGCGACAGAGCGTACATGGGGAGACTCGCTGCGCTATTGTCGAAGATGGTGGGCTGGATACCACGTCGCGCCAGTGATCGGACGACCTGCCGTCCAGCAAGACCGCCCCCGACAACGGCGACGGATGGTGCAACAGCCAGACGATCGTTAGCAGTTTGATGACTGACCAGGATTGCTGTCAGCATTTCATTTTTCTGCCCGAATCCTGATCGACGACGGATGTGAAAACCCGCTGCCTCGAGATTTCGGCGGACGCGTCCGGCAACGCTGTAGGTGCTGAGCGTGGCACCGGCACGTGAAGCATCACCAAGTTGGCAGAGTAGATGGGGCGTCCATGCATCAGGGTTTTGAGCAGGAGAGAAGCCATCAAGAAAGATGCAGTCGATGTTGCTGAGGCTTTGGTCTGCCAACAACGCGCGTGCTTCTCCCAGATACAGATGTAAACAAATCCCAGGTTTGAACCAGATGGTATGCAGACCACCGATGGGCGCCGGATAGATCTGAATTAACCGGTCGGCGTTCTGAATCGGAAGCTGGCGGAACAAATGCCTCAGATCTTCTATGGCAACCGGTGTTCGTTCGGCTGAAACGTAGTGAAGTATTTGACCGTTTCTGGCGTGGCGCAACCAGGTCTCTGCAGTGAGAAGAAAGTTCAGACCAAAACCGAAACCCAGTTCAAAGATCAGAAATGAGGGTCTTCCCAGTGTCCTGAATCGCGAAGCGAGATTGTTGCCTTCGATATAGACATAACGCTTTTCGTCCAGTCCACCACTGGCAGACCAGTAGACATCATCGTCACCGTGAGAGTGCGGCAGTGACTGTGTCAGCCAGTCAACAGTAGCCTGATCTACACAGTACCGATCATTGCTGTCCGGCATTTTCAAACCGTTAGGAAGTTTTGGTGGGTCTGGTGGCATCGGTGATCCATTCTGACCAGGAGCCCGGGTAAAGTGCCGGTTCATCCAGTCCTGCGAGCCGTATCGCTAGTATGTTATGGATGGCGGTGACGCCTGAGCCACAATAACAGACCAAGTTATCATCCCTGAGCGAGGTAAATCGTTTGGCGATAGCGACGAGGTCGAAGCCTCCGTCTTCTCCAAGATTGTCGCCAAAAAAGTAACATTCTGAACCCGGGATGTGGCCGGCGACTGGATCGATCGGTTCAGTTCTGCCCTCGAATCTTGCTGGATCACGTGCATCCACCAGATGCAGCCGTCTTAGAGGATCTTGAACATCATGTGATTGAATGTCAGAAAGAATGTCATCTGCGGAGACAAGACGGGTCAGGGACTCGTGAGGTTGAAATTGACCGGTTGTCGGTTCGACCTTGCGGGATGTGGTCGGCCGGGATTCCGCCGTCCATCTTACGAAGCCACCATCAAGAACAGCGACATTGGAATGACCGAGATCGCGAAGCAGCAACCACAATCTCGCT
>CAJWYI010000055.1 GCA_913049815.1 uncultured Gammaproteobacteria bacterium | reverse complement strand
AACTTTGCCCGCCGTGAGGATCAACTTTGGAGCATTTAAGGAATGCTCGCCAACTTTGAGAGAGCCTTTGACACGATAGATAATGCAAGCCTCGACTGCCTTTCAATGATTTAGACGATTCTGTCTATTGGGAATCGGTCGGATCGGGTTTCGCGAAAGGCACAACGTTGTCTGGCTGAGCAACAAAGAGAGCACTGACCAGGCTTTTCCATTGTTCCGGCCAGTCTTTTGTTGGTGAACGCTTGAATTCGCTGCGGACGAATTGGATCATTCGGCCCTCTGCGGCGGCGAGGCAGAGGTTGGCGCACGATGCTACTGGCATACTCAGCGAAAGGTCTCTCCTGAGTGAACTCTCACGCAGTATCTGACGGAGCTGCGTTTCAAGTCGTTCGAAGAGTTGCTGGATGCGTTCTCGCAGCCGATCCGATTCGCCCACCAGGGGGTCGCCCGTCATCAGGCGGGTAATCCCGGGGTTTCGTTCCGCAAAACTGATTAGCAGATGTAGCGTAAGCTCGACACGGCTAACCGTGTCTTCGGTATCCGCCATGATCCGGGTGATACGGGAGAATAACGAATCCTCGATAAACTCAATCAAAGCGTCAAACATCCGCGCTTTGGAAGCAAAGTGACGATACAGGGCGGCCTCTGAAACACCCACTCGCCGAGCGAGATTTGCCGTCGTAATCCGATGACCGGGTGATTCCGCTAGCATCGTGACCAGAGCAGCGAGAATTTCATCTTTGCGTTGGCTCACGGCTATTCGGCGACGATCATGGTACCGACACCCTCGTCTGTCAGCAGTTCCAGAAGCACAGCATGAGGCACGCGCCCATCAATGATCTGACACGAACCGACACCGGCGTGAACGGCATCGAGCGCGCATTGTATCTTCGGTAACATGCCTCCGGAGATGGTCCCATCTGTAACAAGGTCGTTGACCTGTGTGGCATTTAGTCTGGGTAGAAGTTGCCCTGACTTGTCCTGAATGCCCTCGATATCCGTCAGCAGAATGAACTTTTCTGCATTGAGAGATTCAGCGAGTTTACCTGCAGCCAGGTCCGCGTTGATGTTGTAACTTTGATGGTTAGTACCAATGCCGATCGGTGATACCACTGGAATCATGCGGCTATCTTGAATGATATCGATGATGTCACGATGGATGGCGGCGACTTCCCCAACCTGGCCGAGATCAACTGGCACACCGGTGTCAGGATTTGCCATGGTTAATGGGCGTGCAACGATCAGGTTGCTGTCCTTACCCGAGAGCCCAACAGCTTGACCCCCGTGCCGGTTGAGCAGGCTGACGATCTGCTGATTGACGAGTCCGCCCAACACCATCTCGACGACTTCCATGACGGCCGGACTGGTGACCCGCATACCCTGGATGAATGTAGACTCGATCTGCAGGTCCTTGAGCTTGGCTCCGATCTGGGGCCCACCACCATGCACAACCACCGGATTCATGCCAACTAGGCGCATGAGGGCGACATCCCGCGCAAAACCGTTTTTGAGATTTTCATCGATCATGGCATTGCCGCCATATTTAATCACGATGGTCTTTCCCTGCAGCCTCTGAATATAGGGGAGGGCTTCTGTCAGTACCTGCGCGATATTCAGCGCGCTATCTCGAGTGAGGACCATATCAGAATGTCAGATTGTGGTTTTGCAGCTGATTGCGAAAGAGATGCTTAATCTCGGCCAGGCGGGCCTCATCATCAGCTTCGAATCGAAGCGTCAGGCTGGGCGTGGTGTTTGAAGCCCTGATGAGCCCCCAGCCGTGCGCATAGTCGACGCGGAGACCATCAAGGGTCGTGATCGTACCGTCTCCGAAACCGCCTTCGTCGACCAGGTTCTTTATTACATGGAACTTGCTTGCTTCCGCAACCGGCACTCGGATTTCGGGTGTCCAGCAGCTTACTGGGAATTCAGCCATAAGATCTGCAAGAGTCTCCGTCTGGCTTCCAACAATTTCAATGAGGCGTGCGGCGGCATATATTCCATCGTCAAAACCGAACCACCGTTCGTTGAAGCAGATGTGACCGGAGAGCTCACCACCCAGAATGGCATTGTTTTCCGACATTTTGGCCTTAACAAATGAATGACCACTGCGACTCATAACGGGACGCCCGCCGTAATTGGAAATAACTGTGTTCAGGTGCCGAGTGCATTTGATGTCGTAGACGACGTCAGAACCAGGGTTGCGCGACACTACATCCTTGGCGAAGAGCATCAGTAGTTGATCGGGCCAGATGATCGTGCCTTCGTGTGTCACAGCCATGACCCGATCGGCGTCCCCATCGAAGGCAAGACCAAGATCGGCGCCCTCGTTAATCACGGCATTGATCAAGTCCACCAAGTTTTCTTTAACGGTCGGATCGGGTGGATGATTGGGGAAGGAACCATCGACCTCGCAGTGCAGGGGAATTACGTCACAACCGAGATCCGAAAATAATAGAGGTAGCGTTTCACCGGCGATTCCGTTGGCGCAGTCCACGACCACTTTGAGCGGTTGCTTGATCACGATGTCATTAACAATCACGTCGGTATAGTCCGTCATGATATCTAGCTCCATGAAACTACCCCTGCCGCTCGAAAAACTACCTTCGCCAAAAATGCGACGGATCTCCTGCAGGTCCTCTTCAAGCAGGGTCTTGCCTCCAATGACGATTTTCAGCCCGTTGTATTTCGCCTCGTTGTGACTGCCTGTCACCATAACGCCATTCGTTGTCCCTGAGTTATTCACGGCAAAATACAGGGCTGGCGTGGGAACCTTGCCTATACTGATGACATCTCGACCTGATACGTTGAGTCCCTCAATAAGCGCGGCCATCAGTTCGGGTGTGGACGACCTGGCATCCCCACCGACGATGATTGTTCGCTCGCCCTGTTGTGCTGCATAGGTGCCTATGGCGCGGCCGATGCTCGTTACGACATCGGCGGTGAGGTTCTCTCCAACCACGCCACGAATATCATAGGCTCGAAATATCGATGATAGGGTTTCAAATTCTGACTTCGCCGGGTCAGGCTCGGGTTCATCCAGCGAGAGGTCCATCTCTTCTAGAGCCTTTTCAATCTCTACTTCCTCCGAGAGATTCATTTCTTTAGGGTCATCATCCGTCATCTCGATATCGATCATGTCTTCGATAGTGGGCTCTTTCGGTTGCAGTGTTATATTCAGCTTCAGTGCTTCAGTGCTTCAGTGCTTCAGTGCTTCGGTGATTCGGTCTTACAGTTTACGCTACTCACATGAACCTCTTAGGATCTGCCGGAGGAGCCGAATCCTCCGGTGCCGCGTTCACTGGTCTCGAACGATTCAACAAGATTAAAACGCGCCTGTACCACTGGGACGATGACCAACTGTGCAATCCTGTCTCCAGGTGTCACGGTGAAGCGCTCTTCACCACGGTTCCAGACCGAGACCATCAGTTCCCCTTGGTAGTCGGAATCAATAAGCCCGACAAGATTACCGAGCACAATCCCGTGTTTGTGGCCTAGTCCGGAGCGCGGAAGAATCATCGCAGCCAGGGTTGGATCCTCCAGATAAATAGCAATCCCTGTTGGGATCAGCTCGGTCGCACCAGGGTTAAGTATGACGTTATCGGTGAGGCATGCTCGAAGGTCGAGGCCTGCGGACCCCAGAGTGGCGTAGGTGGGCAACTCTATTTCATGGCCAATCTCGTCATTGACGATGCGGACCTGGACATCATTCATTGGCGTGCCTCTGGCAATGCATCCGCGATCGTGCCGACGATCTTGGTGGCGATCGTCCGCTTGGAGGCGATGGGCAGAGTCTGTTCCTGACTTCCCCAGATGATGGTAGTTTCGTTCTGATCGCTGTTAAAGCCGATATTCTGGTCCATGACGTCGTTCGCGATGATCATGTTTAGCTTCTTTCTTGTGAGCTTGCGTCGTGCATGGTCGATTACATGACTGGTTTCTGCGGCGAAACCGACGGTATAGGGACCATCGTTCAAGCCTGCGACGGCAGCGATAATATCCGGATTCTCTTCCAGCGTGAGCGTCAGACGCTCCCCGGTATTGTCCTTTTTGATTTTCTGATCGCTAGCCTCGATAGGACGGAAGTCGGCCACTGCCGCGACGCCAATAAAGATGTCCGCGTCGGTCGCTTCCTGCATGGCTGCCGTGTGCATTTCGCGCGCACTGGTCACCGGAATCAGGCGTGCCCGCTCGGGTGGTGTGAGGCTTGTGGGCCCTGAGATCAGAATTACCTCGGCACCTGCTTCGATAGCGGCCTCCGCCAAGGCATAACCTTGCTTGCCTGATGAATGATTGCTGATATAGCGAACCGGATCGATCGCCTCACGTGTGGGCCCGGCAGTAATGACAACTTTGCGACCGCGTAGGCGCTCGTTGGGAAACGTGGCCGCCGTTAAATCGACGATACCCGCGATATCCAGAAGACGACCTTCTCCGACCTCGCCGCAGGCCTGCAGACCTTCGCTAGGACCAAAGATGGTGATCTGCTGCGCGATGAGAGCACTTACGTTGAGCTGAGTTGCCTGGTTAGCCCACATTCCTTGGTTCATCGCGGGTGCTACCGCGACCTGACACTGTGCTGCAAGGCAGATGGTCGACAACAGGTCGTCGCCATGGCCCTGGGCCAGGCGAGCAATAAAGTTGGCGCTTGCGGGTGCGATCAGGATGAGATCAGCCCATCGGGCGAGCTCGATATGACCCATGACCGACTCTGTTTCGGTATCCAGCAGGTCCAGATGCACGGGGTGACCCGATAGTGCCTGGAGTGTCAAAGGGGTTATGAACTCGGTGGCTGCATTGGTCATGGCGACGTGTACATCGGCGCCTTGATCCTGAAGTCGTCGAATTAATTCGGCGCTCTTATAGGCTGCGATCCCACCCGTCACACCCAGCAGTATGCGTTTCCCGGCAAGTAGGTTCATCGAAACGATACCGCAATGTGGTGATCAGACATCGTGGTCTGGCTCAGATGATAGTATTGGGAATGGTGCTGACGTAAGTGTCCCATGGCGTTTCGATGACAGTATGAAAGGTACTGGAGGCTGCTTCGCCGACCGTTGACGGATCAAAATTGGCCCAAGACTAGCACATATACCACCCATTCGTGGTCATTTCAGTGGGAGTCACTATGAGGTAAGTGAATGGTCACTGACGGTCGAGCGCCATCTCAATGCGGTCAATGTTGGGGTTGGGCGTCTACGGACTGCAAGCTGGTGACGGACTTGCTCTCCCATATTACGCTTGCATTGTCTCTTAACGCGCCGCGGCTTGACGTCGAAAGCCTCGCGCATGACCAGCTTGAACTGCGGGTTGGTATCCAAGGACTGCTGACGATTTTACCCAAATAGTTTTGTGGATTGGGCGATCGTATGGTGGCGGCAGCGGAGTTTCTCTTGTCATCCCTGGGTCTCCTGATTCAGGAGGTCGTTGGTTGCATACTGATGAACAGTCAGCATCGAGCCATCGCTTACGAAGAGCTCTTTGTTGGTATGGTTGATGGTGCTGAGGTCCACATGCGGGAAGCTGTCCGTTTTGCTTTGCGTCGGAACGCAGCATTGGCACTGGAGGACGTGCGTGATGTTGACCACCTGCTCGTGGCTGGTGATTCGGTCGTGTCGCTGGCACAACTGGGACTCACCTGACCCAGCGCTTGTATTAGTCGGCTCTAAGAGACGACATTGTGTGCGCGGCCAGGGCCTTCGTGGGACTCGGCGGATTGTTATTCCCGACATTGAATGCGGGAAGCCCTTTTGATATAAAGGCGCGTTCGAATTTCGACCCCCACAGTTTCAGCCCTATAGTGAGGTGAGGCGTCATGTCCAAGGTTTGTCAGGTTACCGGTAAGCGCCCGATTAGCGGCAACAACGTATCGCACGCACACAATAAAACCCGTCGTCGTTTTCTACCCAATTTGCATACGCATCGATTCTGGCTTCCCAGCGAGAACCGTTACGTCAAACTACGAGTATCCTCCAAAGGAATGCGTATCATTGACAAGAAGGGGATTGAGTCGGTGGTATCCGACATTCGCGGGCGAGGCGAGCGGGTATAGAGATTAACGATGGTGTCATGCTGATACCGCCAGGAGGAACACGATGAGAGAGAAAATTAAACTAGTATCTTCGGCCGGCACGGGCCACTACTACACGACCAGCAAGAACAAGCGCACGATGCCCGACAAGATGGAGATCAAGAAATTTGATCCAGTGGTGCGCAAGCACGTTGTCTATAGTGAATCCAAGATGAAGTAACCGGGTCCCTCTTCCGGTGACCCCGTTCCTGGCTGCCTGATCCCGTCTTAACCCAGTCACTTGTCGCACCAAGCTTGTCCTGCTGCACCTGTTTTCAACGTTTCGCGGGCGACTTATTCCCTGGGCATTGATCCAAGTGCGCCTTAATCTCTGGAGTCCTGGACCCTTTTGTCCCCGCGTCACTCGTAGTCGTATGTTTGCATTGTATGAATAACGTGATTTTAGGCCTCATGACGCTTCAGGTGCAGGTGACCGTGCTCGTCACCACTGAGTGACCACTCTGGTCGAACAAGCACCGTTGTATGTTTGTCCGCAATAAGCAACGGACCGTTGTGCCCTTCTAGCTGCTTGGCCTCATCGTAAGTGAAAACGGGAACGGTCATTTCATGACCATTCAGTATGACCGCCGTTGTTGTTATGCGCCCTTTGTTCGGAATCGAAGGATCCGCTCTGGCCGTTTGGTGACGCTTTGGAGAAACAGTTGCTGCGTCGAGTGGGGATCGTCTTGCGCGTGCGTTGATCCTGAGGTCACACAGTTCAACCGGCCGCTCAAGGCGGTGACCAAACCGTTGTCGATGTTGCTCCTGGAAGCGTTCAGCACTATCTAAAAGGTCTCCTCGATAGGCAACCTCCAGGGTATGGGTCTGTCCGACGTAACGAAGATCCAGGCCGCGTCGAAATACGAGCGTGTCATCGGTTTCACGGGACAGTTCATGGCTGGCTGTCTCCTCCAGTTCTTTGAACCAGCTATGCAAGGTTTCATCCGTCACGTCGTCCAACTGTTGCTCACGGGTACGAATCATTTCTCTTCCCGGTGCGGTTGCGAGCATGCCGTAGGCGGAGAGTACCCCTGCATCACGAGGAATTAGGATACGCGACATCCCTAGCAATTCTGCCACCTCACATACGTGGAGGCCGCCGGCGCCGCCAAAGCTGGTTAGTATGAAATCTCGTGGGTCATATCCGCGCTCGATAGAGATCACTTTTAGTGCCGCCACCATGTGCTCGTTCGCAATATCAATGATCCCCTGGGCAACGTCGTGCGGCGGAATACCCAGCTGATCAGCCAGCCTTTGGATAGCTATGCGATTCGCCGCCATGTCGAGCGGCATTTGCCCGCCAAAAAAGCGCTCTGCCATGAGCCGTCCCAGGAACGCGTGGGCGTCTGTGACAGCGGGCTCCTGCCCGCCTCGCCCGTAACATGCTGGGCCGGGAACAGCGCCTGCAGAGCGTGGACCGACCCGCAAGAGCCCGCCGCCGTCTACATGGGCGACTGAGCCACCACCGGCGCCAATGGTATGGATATCGGTCATGGGAACGTGGATGGGCAGACCTGAGATCTGTCCCCGTGCGATGAGAGCCGGAGAACCGTCCACTAAAGAGACATCGGTGGATGTGCCACCCATATCGAAAGTGAGCATTCGCGAACGGTTGGTCTGGCGTGCCAAGAGGGCTGCGGCGGCGATGCCACCTGCAGGACCGGACAGCAGCAGGTTGACTGCGCGAGCGCCTGCTTGTGACGCGGATATGGTGAGTCCAGATGATTGCATGATCGTAATATTTGAAGGCTGAACCGCTGTTGCGATACTCGACATATAGGACTCAATTAGTGGACCGATCCACGCGTTTATCCAGGTCGCAACGCCACGCTCGAACTCACCGGTTGCGGGTAACACAAATGACGAGCGTGAAACGAAGTATTGGTCGCAAAGCGCAGACTCGATGCGCTCCTCTTCGCTTGGGTCGAGGTAGGAGAACACAAGATTGATCGCTACAGACTCTACGTCAAGGCTCGCAAGCCTGAGTTTTAGCTGCTCGATGTCAGTCTCGGACAATCGGGTCAGCCATTCGCCGTTGGCTGTGAGTCGGCAAGGGACCTCGAGTGCTGGGTGACCCTCAAAGGGATGGTGTGGGACGGCAGGTGTCAGATCATAGAGTTGGCGTCGGGTTTGTCTGCCAATGCGCAGGACATCAGCCAACCCCTCATTTGTGATGTAAGCTGTACGCGCACCGCTGGCTTCGAGAACGGCGTTGGTGGCGACTGTAGTGCCGTGAATGATCGTCAGGTGACCCTGACGCACGATATCCATCAGTTCCAGATCGCGAATTCCCTGCCAAATAGCCCGATCCGGTGCATCTGGGGTAGAAGGGACTTTATGACTCGTGAGCGCGCCATCTCTGAGGAGCACAAAGTCAGTAAACGTACCTCCCGTATCGATGCCTAGGTAGTGGCGGATGACGTTTGGATTGGATTCAGGGCTCTTGGGCATCACATGCGGTTTCCGGGTTGGCGCCCAGTGTGGCACGTCACCACCGGACCGGAAAGGCGCGCTATGATTGCCGTTGTGGTACATCACTCACGTCAGATATTAAACGTGAATCCATTGGGGAGAAGGTGGGTGTGGGGTTCGCAGGCTGAAGGAGAGGGCGCGTGCCTGAACTTCCGGAAGTAGAAACGACGCGTGTTGGTATTGAGCCCCACCTGATTGGTCGGCAGGTGAAGGCTGTGGTCGTTCGTGAGAGTCGGCTTCGGTGGCCGATTGATCCTGGATTACAGCAATATTTGAAGGGACAACTCATTGAATCAGTCGGTCGACGGGCGAAATACCTCCTGCTTTCGACAAGTGCGGGACGATTGATGATCCATCTTGGGATGTCAGGATCGTTGCGTATTACGACGCACGATGTTGATCCAGAGACCCACGATCATGTCGACATCGTGTTTGATCAGACTTGCTTGCGTTATAGAGATCCCAGACGTTTTGGATCTATCTTCTGGTTGCCGGGAGAGGAAAGCCACCCATTGCTTGACCATCTGGGACCCGAACCGTTAACTGACGAGCTGACCGGAGACTACCTGCATCAGATGTCTCGCGGTCGTCGTGGTCCGGTCAAAGCATTTATTATGAATGCCGATGTGGTCGTCGGCGTTGGCAACATCTACGCCAACGAGAGTCTGTACAAGGCGGGCATTCATCCGGCGCGCGCCGCAGGGGCCATATCGGCAAAACGTTATCAACGGTTGAGTGCGTGTATCAAGGAAACATTGAATGCGGCGATTGCTGCTGGAGGCACCTCGTTACGGGATTTTGTTCGCGAAGATGGTGCGCCTGGTTACTTCAGTCAGGCGCTTGAAGTTTATGGTCGAGCAGGAAAGCCCTGTGGTCAATGCGGCAAGGCGTTGAAGGAAATCCGTCAGAGTGGACGGACGACGGTCTTCTGTGCGGGCTGCCAGCGTTAGGCGATGGTTCCATCGCGCAATGCTTTTGCGACCTCCGGACAAACAAACTTCGCGACATCACCGCCATAGCCAGCGATTTGCCGGACGAGGGATGATGAGATATAGGAGAATTCCTCGCTGGTAGCTAGGAAGATTGTTTCAAGTTCGGGCACCAGTGCGCGGTTCATGTTTAGCATCTGGAATTCGTACTCAAAGTCCGTCACGGTTCGAATACCCTTCAGAATCGCAGTTGCGCCGATCTCGAGCGCATAGTCTACCGTCAATACGTTAAAGCCTGCCACTTCGACGCCGCTGATGTGGCTGAGGGCTCGTTCCGCCAGCTCAACACGGGTCCCGAGTTCGCTGGGATTCTTGTGCGGACTGGTTGCGATGCCTACTACAACCCGATCAAACATCTTGATTGCGCGCTCGACAAGATCGACATGCCCATTGTGCATGGGGTTGAAGGTACCGGGGTACAGTGCGGTTCTCATAGTGTAAGCAGGTACAGCCGTTCAATCGTGGGTCATCATACACAAACGTCGTTAACAGGGCATCAAAGGCACTTGCGCAGCAAACCGTAGTAGACATTACCTGCTCGTTTTTGACGATCGATCTGCCATGAACCCGGGAGGGCTAGGACATCCAGATCGTGCGGGCTTTCGACATAGACCACCGTATCCTTGTGTAGCAAATGACAATCTGTCAGATCTACCAGTGTCTGGAGTAGGAGATTGTTGGCGGCTCGATCGCCGGTACAGGCGGAAAATGGCGGGTCCAGAAAAATGATATCGAACGGCGTTGTTGGTGCCGTCTCTGCACGCTGCACAAAATCCTGCGCATTGCTGTTGATCAAGGCGGCGTCGGCGATCCCTTCTAGGTGGGTTAGCGTCGCCCTGATATGGTCAATAATCAACCGGTCATGATCGACCACCGTGACCTGTGCGGCCCCCCGGGAGAGCGCCTCAATAGATAGAATCCCGCTCCCCGCAAAGAGGTCCAGGCATTGACTGCCGGGCACTTGGGTGCCCAGCCAGTTGAACAGGGTTTCTCGAATACGATCGGAGGTTGGACGGATTTCGTTCGTTGGCGCGAAATCTATTTTTCGTGAACGCCACCGACCTGCAATAATACGCAAGCTGCTGGGCGGACGGCGAGTCTCTTTTTGACGGCGGGCCAATAGAACCTCAGTAGAATTGTTAGATAGTCTCAGTCGGCCTTCATTATGAATGACGAAAGCGAAAACGAAAAACGACCTGGATTCTTTGGTCGACTGAAAGCGGGTCTGTCACTTACCCGCTCGCGGTTGACAGGCTCCATTGAAGATCTGGTTCTGGGCGAGAAAGCTGTTGACGATGCGTTGTTGGAAGACATCGAAGCTGCGTTGCTCAGTGCCGACGTCGGTGTCTCGACAACGGCGGAGATTGTCGACAACATGACGAAGAGATTGGAACGGGCGGAATTATCTGACAGTCAGGCTGTCTACCAGGGTCTCCGCGAGGAGCTTTTTGCAATCCTTTCACCGTGTGAGGTTCCGATGGATGTCCATCGGGCGGCGCCTTTTGTCATTCTGATGGTGGGTGTCAACGGTGCGGGTAAGACAACCACCGTCGGCAAGCTGGCGCAGCGCTACAAAGAGGAAGGTTCTAGTGTGCTGCTTGCAGCGGGCGATACTTACCGCGCGGCTGCGGTGGAACAACTCAGTGTCTGGGGTGCACGGAACGGCGTCGAAGTGGTGGCACAACATACTGGGGCTGACAGTGCATCGGTGGTGTTTGACGCGTTGTCTGCGGCGCAGGCAAGAGAGATAGATCTCCTTATTGCGGATACCGCAGGCCGGCTGCAGAGCAAGAAAAACCTGATGGATGAGTTGTCCAAGGTGCAGCGAGTCTTGAAAAAGCTCGATGAAGATGCTCCCCATGAGGTCTTGCTTGTCGTCGATGCCAGTACCGGCCAGAACGCGATCAACCAGGCACGGGATTTTCTAGCAGCCGTCGATGTGAGTGGTATTGTCATTACCAAGCTGGATGGCACTGCAAAGGGAGGCGTTATTTTTGCCATTGCAAAGCAGTTAGCGATTCCAATTCGATACATTGGCGTTGGGGAAACGGCCGACGATTTGAGGCCGTTCAACGCGACGGATTTTGTGGAGGCGCTGTTCCCGGCGCCCTAGATCGGTTCAGACGACCATGATTCGATTTGATGCAGTCAGTAAGCGTTACCCGGGCGGTCGGGATGCCCTATCGGATGTGAGCTTCGAGATCGCCGAGCGTCAGATGGTCTTTCTGACAGGGCACTCAGGCGCAGGTAAAAGCACTCTCCTTAAGTTGATTATGCTGATGGAGCGGCCAAGTCGCGGCCAGGTTTTTGTTGGCGGCCAGAACCTTGCTCGGCTCGGTCGCCGCCAAATACCGGGGTTGCGTCGTCAGGTTGGCGTGGTTTTCCAGAATCATCAACTGCTGTTTGATCGTACGGTCTACGACAATGTCGCGTTGCCATTGCTTATCGCCGGTTTGGGTCAGAAGGAGACTGGACGTCGTGTTCGCGCCGCACTCTCCAAGGTAGGTCTTTCAGGTAAGGAGGGCCAGCTCCCGATTGCGCTCTCTGGGGGTGAGCAACAGCGAGTGGGCATTGCACGCGCAGTCGTGAACAAGCCGCCCGTCCTGCTGGCGGACGAACCGACCGGTAATCTCGATCCCGTGTTGTCACGAGAGATTATGGCTTTGTTCGGGGAGTTTAATCAGGTGGGGGTCACTGTCTTGATCGCGACGCATGATCTGGAATTGATTGAGGAAATCGATCATCCCAAGATGCAACTGTCTGCGGGACGGGTTGTCTCATGACGGATCGAAAGCCAACTCCTGGTGCGACCCGTCAGCAGTTACGACCTGGTCTCCGGTCGTGGCTAGTCCATCATCGCAGTGTGGCGCTTCAGACGCTGAAAGATATAGCCGATCAAGGGCTGGCAAATTTCCTGAGTTGCCTCGTGATTGGGATCGCCATGGCGCTACCGACCCTGTTCTACCTGACTTTGATCAATGTCGCACAGGTTAGCGAGCGCTGGGACGGGCAGCCGCGTCTGTCCCTGTACCTCTCTGCCGGTGCCAAACCCACAGCAGTATTGGCTAAAGTTTCTGGTCTGGCGGCAGGATCGGACGTCGATCTGATCTCGTCGGAAGATGCGTTGATGCAGTTTGCATCGTCTTCTGGGTTCAGCGATGTGTTATTGGCGTTGGACGACAATCCGCTGCCGTCAGTGATTGAGGTTCGACCTGAGGGATCTGTAAGGGAAGTTGGCCTGTTAATCGAAGAGCTCTCAAGGCTGACAGATGTCGACGACGTGACGGCCGATATCGCTTGGATAGAACGCCTGAATGCACTGGTACAGTTTGGCGAATACCTGGTCATTGTCGTTGGTTTGTTGCTGGCCTTTGGCGTGACGCTGTCTATTGGTAATACCATTCGATTGTCGATTGAAAATCGACGTGCGGAGATTCTTGTTGTCAAACTGGTGGGCGGCACCGATGCATTTGTACGGCGACCATTTCTATACCTGGGGCTATGGTATGGCCTCGGCGGTGCGGTTCTCTGTTGTTTGATGTTGTGGGGCTCGATGCTGCTGCTGCAGGCGCCGCTACATGTGCTGATCGCCTCCTATGAAGCGAGCTTTAGTCTTCGTGGTCTTATGGTTGCGGATGTCGCTGCGCTGGTGCTGATTGGCGTTGTGCTTGGGATCATGGGTGCGTCGCTGTCGGTTGGACGGCACCTCCGAAAGATAGAGCCCCAATAGTCAGCTGTAAGGGGAGATGCGACTTGATTCGCCGCATTGAGTACCTTCAATGTCGGGTGTACAATCCGCAGCCCGCAAGATTACTATTTTCTTCTGGAACACAAGCTACTACACGATGGCGACCGCAACGCAGTCTCTGCAGGCCTTTTTGAACAATACGCCCGGTGCCGATCTGGAAGCGTACATAACCGCCGTCAATAGTGTGCCGATGTTGTCACCAGAGCGTGAAAATTCTCTGGCAGAGCGTCTTTACTATCAAGATGATCTGGATGCGGCGCGCGAAATGGTGCTGGCGAACCTTCGGTTTGTCGTTTATGTCGCTCGTTCCTATGGCGGGTATGGACTCTCAGAAGCCGATTTGATCCAAGAAGGTAATGTCGGGCTGATGAAGGCCGTCAAACGCTTCAATCCTGAATACGGGGTTCGACTGGTCTCGTTTGCGGTTCATTGGATCAAGGCCGAAATCCACGAGTTTATTCTGCGTAACTGGCGGATCGTCAAGGTTGCGACGACCAAGGCGCAACGAAAGCTGTTCTTTAATCTGCGGCGTGCCCACAAACGCCTGGGCTGGATGCGGTCAGTAGAGGTAGATGCGATTGCGGATGAGCTGGATGTTGCACCAAAAGACGTCAGAGTGATGGAAGGTCGATTGGCACAATCTGACGAGTCTTATAACGGGGCTGAGCAGGAGGACGAACTTTTGCCAGGCCAGCGAGTCAGCCCGGCGCGCATTCTTGCGGACCCGGAGAGTGATCCTGCAATGGCGGTGATGACGGCGCGTATGGATCGCGCCCAGAACGACGCCCTGATGCATGCGTTCGGTGAACTGGACGACCGGTCACAGGACATCGTGCGATCCCGTTGGCTTGTCGAGCACAAGACGACCCTGCAGGTACTGGCCGATCGATATAGTGTGTCCGCAGAACGTATTCGGCAGCTTGAGAAAAGTGCCCTCGGCAAATTGAAGCATTTGCTCATCCCGGATGATCGTGTCGATTAGCCAGATTTTTGGCGTCCTAGCCAGTCTGGCCGGTGGTTTAGCAGTTGTTCTGGGCGCATTCGGCGCTCACGCCCTCAAGGATCGCCTGGAGCCGGCCATGTTGGCCGCCTTCAATACTGCGGTCCACTATCAGATGCTCCATGCAACCGTGGTTCTTGTCATCGTGCTGCTGGCCAGGACCAGCGATTCACCTGGGTTTCTCCTTGGTGCAGCGGGATCGATGCTGGCTGGTATTCTATTGTTCAGCGGTAGTCTTTATGTGCTGGTGCTGTGGGGCTGGCGTTGGCTCGGACCGATCACCCCTCTGGGTGGGGCATTGCTGATCGCAGGTTGGGGATTGTTGCTGGTTGCGATGGTTCGGTCTGATGTCTGATGACTGTTCAGTGTCTGGGAAGGCAGATGACAGCATACCGACAATGTCTCAGCTAGGGCATCGAGGGATCCGTTCGTATGTGCTGCGACAGGGTCGAATGACGAATGGCCAGCGACGTGCCATGGATGAATTACTAGTGCCGCACGGAATCGATGATCTTGCGACGATGAAGGGTGCATTTCAGGTTGATCAGCCGTTAACGCTCGAAATCGGGTTCGGTATGGGTGACTCGCTGCTTGAGATGGCGAGCGCGTTGCCGGAACGAAACTTTGTGGGTGTAGAGGTCCATGCGCCAGGTGTAGGTCATCTGTTATCCGGCATCGAAAAAGCGGATATGGATAACTTGAAGGTCATCCACGGTGATGTGACAACTGTTCTGTGTAATGCACCAGCAAGAACGTTCTCAGAGGTTCTGATCTTCTTTCCTGATCCCTGGCACAAGAAAAAGCACCACAAACGGCGATTGATCAATTCCGACTTTGTCGCTGAACTGCTCCCATTGATGGTTGACCAGGCGTTGCTGCATGTGGCGACGGATTGGGAGCCATATGCGGAGACTATCTTCGAAACCATCGCGGGTTTCCCGGAATTTTCTCGTTGTGAACCGCCATGGCGACCAGAAACCAAGTATGAGTGCCGAGGTGTTCGACTCGGGCATCGGGTCACGGATCTTTGCTATCGAAGGGTGGGGTTCGACGACGGGGTGGCTGACTAATCGATTAGGGCCAGCAGGTCATTGTGGAAGTGCATTCCACGTTCGGTCGGGATGATGGCTTCCTGATCGCGCGCGATCAGTCCTCGTTCCTCTGCTCGATTCAGGAACGGGTTGAGTACTGATCCTGGCAAACCAGTCCGCGCCTGAAAATCTTCGAGACGAAAGCCAGCGTGAAGGCGAAGGCAGCAAATCATGAACTCGAGGACCCGCTCGCCCTCTGCGACCGGCGCTGCTTTCCTGTTGGGTGAGCGCAGGTAATCCTCAGGGAGGCGTGTTCGCGTGGTTCGGATTATCCTTCCACGATCAGTCAGTTTGCCGTGCGCGCCAGCACCGATACCGATATAGTCGCCGAATCGCCAATAATTGATATTGTGCCGACACTTATGGTCAGGGATGGCCCATGCTGAGAGTTCGTACTGCAAAAATCCTGCGTCGCGCAATGCGCGAGCACCCTCTTCGTTGATTGTATCGATCATCTC
>CAJWYI010000054.1 GCA_913049815.1 uncultured Gammaproteobacteria bacterium | reverse complement strand
TCACGCCAAAAACTTCGCTTTCCGTCATGATGAGCAGCTCTTCGCCCTCCATCTTCACGGTGCTACCGGCGTACTGACCAAACAGAATCTTGTCACCGACTTTCAAGTCCACTTCCTGAACCGAGCCGTTATCAAGTTTTTTACCAGGACCTACAGCCAGTACCTCACCTTGGGAAGGTTTCTCAGTCGCTGAGTCAGGGATTACAATCCCACCAGCAGACTTGGTCTCTTCTTCCAGGCGGCGTACTACCACACGATCATGCAAAGGTCGGATACTCATCGTCTCCCTCATCTCCCTTCATGCTTTTAGTTGAACAAGCGTTGCAAGACACCCCGTGAGTCTGATCTTGTGAAAGACCTCTCCTTTGGGGCATTAGCACTCTCCCTCGCGGAGTGCTAATAATAGGGTCGGTTTTTCTGGTTTCAACCCCAGCCGTGAAAAAGTGGCCAAAAAGTGATGAAAATGAGGTCGTGTTTACCGAGGACGAGCTGAAATCTCGGATTCTGACCCTAATCAGCCAAATCCCCAAAGCCAGGGTAGCCACCTATGGACAGTTGGCAAGCCTGGCAGGAGCACCTTCGCATGCAAGACTGGTGGGGCGAATACTGAGAGGGCTACCGCCGGATACGCGCCTGCCCTGGTTTCGTGTCGTCAGCGCGTCAGGACGAATATCCAACCCCAACGCCGCGGGACAACGTCGGCGACTAGAGGCAGATGGCGTCGCGGTCTCAAGCAGTGACTGCGTCACGTTGGCTCAGTTTCAGTGGCGACCCTGACTCGTTTGCGTTCGTGAGCCATTAGGACAAAGACCAGGACAATCGCTGGTAGCCCCAAACCCGCTGAAACGACAAAAAACACACCGTAACCGGCGCCATCCACCACCAGGCCTGAGAAACCGCTCATGAACTTACCAGGAAACGTCATGATCGAAGAGAACAAGGCGTATTGCGTCGCCGTGTAGGCCCGATTTGTTAGACTGGATAGATAGGCAACAAAAGCAGTCGTGGCAATTCCACCCGATAGATTATCGGCACTGATGACCAACGCCAGATGGACTATCTCTGGCCTAAGACCAGCTAGCATGGCGAACAGCAGATTGGTCAGTGCCACCGCGACCGCACCAAATAGCAATGGTCGGTAAATGCCGTAGCGCACCACCAGCACACCACAGACAAACGACCCTATGACAGACATGGCGAAACCAAAAACCTTCGCGACGCTGGCGATCTCCGACTTACTGTACCCCATGTCTAGATAGAACGGATTCGCCATAATACCCATGACAATGTCACTCATCTTGTAGAGTGCAATGAATAACAGAATGATCAGCGCAAACCGTCCGTTGCGCCTGAAGAAGTCCAAAAATGGTGCAACAACTGCGCCGACGAACCACCGCACGAAACGCTGCCACGAACCCTCACCGATCTGGTCTGACACCACTCTCTCCGCATCGTCGTGTTGCCCTTGTTTGTCCGGCTCTGCAATCATCAGAACAGTGAACACGCCGACAAGACCGGCCGCCGCCATCATCTGGTAAGCGAACATCCAGTTAAAGAACTCCGCCAGGTATAAAGCACCAGCTCCCGCCACAAGAAGCGCCACGCGATAGCCAAAGATGTACGTCGCGGACATCGCCCCCTGGTATTCATCGATCACAGCCTCAATTCGATAGGCATCAATGGCAATGTCTTGCGTGGCAGAACCGAAGGCGACCAGCAGAGCTACCAGTGAGAGCATCCAGAGGTCGCCACTGCCAACTACCGGCATCGTGAATAAGCCGATCACAATCATCAGCTGACCGGCCAGCATCCATGAGCGCCGTTGTCCGAATCTCACAGTCCAGGGCAAAGGCAGTCGATCTACCACCGGCGCCCACAAGACCTTTATCGAATAGATGATGCCGATCCAGGCAAAAAAACCGATTGCCGAACGGCTCACCCCATCGTCCCTCAGCCAGGCCGTCAGCGTCGAAAACACCAGCAGGTATGGCAAGCCAGCCGAAAATCCCAGAAACATCATTCCGATCACCCGGGGTCGGGTGTAGATCGTCAGTGCTTCGCGCCAGGAAAACCGCGGCTGGCTGTAGGATATCTCAGCCGACACCATTAATCCCTGAAGTTCTGGTACTGCAGCGGCAGATTAATACCGCCTTCGTCCTTCTCCTGCTCTTTCAGCATGGTGATGGTTTTCTGCAGTTCATCGCGTTTCTTGCCAGTCACTCTGACCTGATCTCCCTGAATTGCCGCCTGCACCTTGATCTTCTGCTCTTTAATCATTTTGACAATACGACGTGCCAGATCCTGATCGATGCCCTGACGAACCACACAAATCTGATAGACGAGTTTGCCGCTCGCCTCTGGATCATTTTCCTCAAGTGATCGGACATCCACACCTCGACGGACGAGTTTGTCCCGCAGAATGTCCATGATTTGACCTAGCTGAAAGTCGGCTTCTGCTGTTAGGCGCACCTGGTCTTCTTCACGTTCCACACGCGCCTCAACACCACGCAAATCGAAGCGCGTTCTGATTTCTCGATTGGTCTGGTCGACTGCGTTATGGACCTCCTGAAGATCCACCTCCGACACAACGTCAAATGACGGCATTTTCTGACCTCTAAAGACTATTTACACGAATTTACGTCACCGTTACCTCTAACGCTGCTCAATCGCGCGTGAGGTGCCAAAATCCCTGAAAAACCCGAACTATCCGCCTAATCACCGGCACAAAAATCAGGTACGGTGGTCTAATCGGTGCGCCGTATTGGTACAGTTCGTGCGACGCTAAGTCAACAGATGCCATAATAAAGATAACAATGTCTGACTTTCCGATAACGGTGATTCGATGCAATACGTCTTCCGACGAGAAGTTTCAGTCGGCGCTGTCCTCTTTTTCGAATCAACAGATCTTCAGCAGCCCACTGGCTGCTTTTCAAGTTCTGGCACTTCAGCAATCGCGCGTAGTCATGACGGAATGCGAAACGTAAGAAGTATCCTGTGTGAAGGTCGCAGAAGCGACTCGTGACATCGACAGAGAGAACTACCACCTCACCTAGATTATCCTGGTTAGTGGTTAACCTGACACAGAACTACTCGGCGAATTCACAAGCAAGATAGATTGCCATGCACCCGCTGATGATCCTGATTTTCTGCGCACCTGTTTGGTGGCGAGTGGATGCCTGTCCGAACAGGTCAATGAACTGACTCGCATGATTGTCGTCGGGCCCATGGACACGGTCGGTTATTTTGATGAGGGCCAGTTTGGGGAAATTTTCGTTCAGTCCAAGTTGGCGCAGTGCGATACCGATTGTTATCAACACATTTTCGATGGAAACAACAAAGCCCATAAGACGTCTGTCGGGTATATCGATGCCGAGATTGCCATCGGTCTGTAGGCGAGTATGGCGGAAACAGGACCTCCCAATATGGATGCCCTGATCGCCGCCTCCTCCGAACTCAACCTCGCAAAAGTCGCTAAAAAATCATGGTGACACATCAGGATGTATAACCAGCTACAATAGCCAACATGGGTAACCGACTGAGCAAAATCTATACGCGTACCGGAGACCTGGGCGAAACAGGCCTTGGCGACGGTTCCCGAATTCCTAAAGACTCTCCGCGAGTCGATGCCATGGGACACATCGACGAATTCAATGCGGCACTTGGTGTCGTCATCTCGGAGCTACCGGATTCGCAGTCGGAACTCGCCAAATTTCTCGTCTTCTGCCAGCACAGGATCTTTGACGTCGGCGGGGAAATCTCCATCCCCGGAGCCGAAATGCTGAAGGATATTCACGTCCAGAGTATTGAAGCGATGCTGGACAACTTGAACGACCCAATACCGCCACTCAAGAACTTCATTCTCCCCGGTGGCTCACGACTACTCGCCGACCTTCACGTGGCCAGAGCGATCTGTCGCCGCGCGGAACGCGCACTAGTGTCGCTATCGAAGCAGGACAACATCAACCCATGTTCGCTACAGATATTGAACAGACTCTCGGATCTGCTATTTGTGTGTGCACGTCACATTGCACAAACCGAAGGCATTGAAGAGGTGCTTTGGGAACAGGAAGGAACCAAGTCATAACGGATCTTTGGTAGGGGCAAAAAGTCCGTCTACGTGCTGTGTACGCGAGCGACTTTGACGCCTTAGGTGCCAGTGCGCAGGATATGGAGTCCCAAATGTCGAATGATGAAACCAATCTGCCTCTGTCACCTAAGCCACTTCGGTGAACACTGGCGTAGCGGGTTCGCAACCGAGGCCGTCTTACCCCTCCTCCGGTAAGACTTTCGGGAACTCGGCCACAAACGGGCAACCCCGGTTGTCTACGGTTTCAGTATGGCCTCGCTTGCCCCCTATGAACCAATGAGGTTTGTGCACGAAGGTACCCTTAGGCAAAGCCTTTTTACCCAAAGTCGATTCTTCGAGGGGGTCATGTTTGGCCCTCTCGCCAGCAAGTTTGGAACACTCGAAGCAGCACCGCTGGACTGATTCGGTTATAGAACCAACCGTCGGATGTCCGTCAGCACCTCGGCAAGATAGCGTGTAAATCGCGCGGCTTCAGCACCATCGATGGCGCGGTGGTCATAAGACAATGACAACGGCAGCATCGACCTGGGTATAAACGCTTCACCATTCCATTGAGGTGTGACCGAGGTTCGGGACACACCCAGAATCGCGACTTCCGGAGCGTTCACAATTGGTGTAAACGCTTTGCCACCAATACCCCCTAGACTCGATATGGTGAAGGTTGCCCCCTGCATTGCATCCATCGGCAGCTTCTTGTTCCTCGCCGCCGCCGCCAGCTCGCCGCAAATTTCCGCCAGTTCCACAACACCTAGCTGATCAGCGTTTTTAATTACCGGCACCATAAGACCATCGTCTGTCTCAACCGCAATGCCAATATTGATGTACTGTTTGATGGTCAGTGCTGTGAAGTCTGACTTGATCGATGAATTGAATCGAGGGTATTCCCGGAGTGCACTGACGCAAGCGCGCACAATAAACGCAAGCGGTGTCAGTTTTTTACCATCCGCGGCAAGCCTCGCATTCTCCTCTTTCCTGAAGGCTTCAAGCTCGGTGACATCTGCCTCATCGAACTGGGTCACATGTGGGATGTTAAGCCAACTGCGATGCAGGTTACGCGCACTGAACTGTCGGATGCGAGGTAGTGCGACATCTTCGACATCGCCCCAACGGCTGAAGTCCACTTCGGGGATAGTCGGACCAGCTGGACTGCCTCCCTCGGGTTCAACACCAGACAACCTTTGTTTCACATAAGCCTGAACATCTTCTTTGAGGATACGCCCTTTACGACCAGAACCCTTCATCTCGCTTAACCGAACACCGAGCTCTCGTGCCTGTTTGCGTACCGCGGGCCCCGCATACACATCGGCAGCCTCTCCGCTTTCGGCAACGGCCGGCGCCCCCTGGGACGACTGAATCTGCGGTGCTACCGGTACGTCAGCTGAACCAGGTTCCCTCACGCTTGAGTGATCGCTTGTCTGTTCAGGCGCCGGTGTACTGGTACTCAATACTGAACCTGAAGGCTCGACGGTCACCAGCAGACGAATCAGCTCGTCCCCTTCATCAACTTCTGCCCCTTCTGCCACCAGCAGAGCCTGTACCTGACCAGCCATCGGTGACGGGATTTCCATACTGGCTTTTTCACTCTCCAGCACGAGTATCGAATCTTCCTCTGATAACGTATCCCCAACGCTGACCAGAATCTCAGTGACCACAATATCTTTCGCTTCACCGACATCGGGGACCACGATGATTTGTTCCGATGATGCCGCTTTAGCTATCTCTGCATTCACCGCAGCAGTAGGCTCGTTCGCCTGAGTCGTCGCTGCGACATTCGCGGCGGAGGCATTATTTGCCTGACTATCGGATGATGGCGCTTGAGCATCAGCGTCTGCACTTTCTCTGCTCCCTTTAGGCTCTTTACTAGCTGAAGCGGCATCTTCCTCATTGTTTGTCCCTGCAGTGTCCAACTCCAACAAAAGGTCGCCTTCGTCAACCTCGTCGCCTTCCTTGATCGTAATGCTGGTGACCCGACCTGCAAAAGGCGACGGGATTTCCATACTCGCTTTTTCGCTCTCTAGCACGACGAGGGAATCGTCCACTGAAACGACATCGCCAATGTTGACGAGGATCTCTATCACCGAGACCTCGTCCGCCTCACCGACGTCCGGGACCAATATCTGCTTGCTCATTGAACCTTCCTACCGTTCCTGAACATACCTAGCTGTAGGCTGGGTCCGGTTTTTCCGGATCGATCTCGAAATCGACAATCGCCTTTTTAACGACGTTCGCATCAATCACATTCTCTTTCACCAATGCAGACAATACGGCCACCGCAATATACCGACGATCAACCTCAAAGAAACTGCGTAGTTGCTCTCTAGTATCACTGCGTCCGAAGCCATCAGTCCCAAGCACCGTATAAGACGCATCTATAAACTCTCGGATCTGGTCTGCGAATGTCTTCATGTAGTCGGTCGCGGCTATGACAGGACCGGACTTATCCGCGAGGCAATTCTCAATATGAGATGTTCTTGGCATTTCATCAGGATGCAGCATGTTCCATCGCGAAACAGTCATCCCTTCACGCCGCAGCTCAGTGAAACTGGTGACACTCCAGATGTCTGCTGTGATACCAAACTGGCCTTCAAGGATATCTGCTGCTGCAATGACTTCGCGCAAAATCGTCCCTGAGCCCATGAGTTGCACCATCTTCTTACTCTTACGTCCTTTGTGAGGACGCAGCAGGTACATACCCTTTATGATGTCCTCTTCACAGCCTTCTGGTATCGGAGGCTGAATGTAATTCTCATTCATAATTGTTACGTAATAGAAACGCGGCAGTTTCTTAACGTACATTTCTTCAAGGCCATGCTGGATGATCACTGCAAGTTCATAGGCATAAGTGGGATCGTAGGACACACAATTCGGTACCGTACTCGACAACACATGGCTATGACCGTCCTGATGCTGCAGGCCTTCCCCATTGAGTGTGGTTCGTCCCGACGTGGCACCTAGCAGGAAACCACGAGCCTGAAGGTCCCCAGCGGCCCAACACAGATCGCCGATTCGCTGGAAACCAAACATGGAGTAGAACACGTAGAATGGAATCAACGGGCAATCGTGGTTCGCATACGCGGTTGCTGCTGCCAGCCAGCATGAGGTGGCACCGGACTCGGTGATGCCCTCTTCCATCACCTGACCGTCTTGACCTTCTCTATAGACCGTAATCTGACCCGTATCGACCGGGTCATAAAGCTGGCCGACTGAAGAGTAGATACCGAGTTGCCGGAACATGCCCTCCATACCGAAAGTCCGGGCTTCGTCGGGGACGATCGGGACAACCCGATCGCCCAACTGCTTGTCACGCACCAGACTCGCCAGAATGCGTACAAAGGCCATTGTCGTCGAAATCTCTCGATCACCACTACCCGCAGTCACAGAATCAAACGCAGATAATGCTGGTATCGGCAGTGCCTCAAAATCAGGATTTCGTTGGGGAATCGAGCCACCCAGTGCTGCCCGGCGCTCCTTCAGATAGCGCATTTCAGGAGCGTCTTCCGGTGGGCGATAGTAAGGCACCCCTGCCAGTTCGGAATCCGGTAGAGGAATATCAAATCGATCACGAAACTCCTTCAACGACTCTACATCGAGTTTCTTGACCGAATGACTGATATTCTGTGCTTCCCCAGCGGGCCCAAGCCCGTAACCTTTGACAGTCTTCGCCAGGATGACTGTCGGCTGACCAGTGTGGCTAGTCGCTGCTGCATAGGCCGCATACACTTTATAAGGATCGTGCCCGCCACGGTTCAGTCGATAAATATCATCATCCGTTAGGTTTTCCACCATCTTCGCAAGTTCGGGGTACTTTCCAAAAAAATGTTCACGCGTGTAGGCACCGTCGCGGCTCTTGTAGTTCTGGTAGTCACCATCAACAGTTTCGTCCATGCGTTGCTGCATCAATCCCAGCTTGTCCTGTTCAAACAGCTGGTCCCAAAGTCGTCCCCAGACGACCTTGATGACATTCCAGCCCGCGCCCCGAAATACACCTTCGAGTTCCTGAATGATTTTGCCATTTCCTCTAACAGGACCATCAAGGCGTTGCAGGTTGCAGTTGACAACAAAAATCAGGTTGTCGAGTTTTTCGCGGCCCGCCAGAGCAATAGCACCTTGTGATTCTGGCTCATCCATTTCGCCGTCGCCAGCAAAGCACCACACCTTCCGGTCCGCCATGTCTGAGAGACCACGGTGATGCAGGTACTTCATAATATGAGCCTGATAAATCGCCTGCAGCGGACCCAGCCCCATCGAAACGGTTGGGAACTGCCAATAGTCCGGCATCAACCAGGGGTGTGGGTAGGACGAGAGACCCTGGCCATCGACTTCCTGGCGAAAACCGTCCAGCTGCGATTCTGTAAGCCGTCCTTCCAAATAAGAACGCGCATAGACGCCTGGCGCCCCATGACCCTGAAAGTAGATCAGATCCCCTTCCTGATCATCCGTCGGCGCACGAAAGAAGTAGTTGAATCCAACGTCGTACAACGTTGCACTCGACTGAAACGTTGATATATGCCCCCCCAGCGTTCCATCCTCCTGATTGGCTCGGACAACCATCGCCATAGCGTTCCATCGGATGAGCGATCGCACTGCGCGTTCCATGAACAGGTCGCCGGGCATGCGGGCCTCTTTATCAACAGGAATCGTATTTCGATATGGGGTATTGATCGAATACGGTATCTGGGCACCCGTTTCCGTGACCTTGGAACTGAGTCGCTGAAGAATGTACTGAGCGCGCTCAACGCCCTCGTTCTCGATGATCGCCAAGATGGAATCAACCCACTCTTCGGTTTCGAGGGGATCAATATCGTGAGATATCTGCGACATCAAGTACTCTCCGTGTCAGTGTTCAGCGGCACCCGTCTCACTCATCATACCGCACACTCGCTCAATCC
Source organism: uncultured Gammaproteobacteria bacterium (assembly GCA_913049815.1). Taxonomy (GTDB): domain Bacteria; phylum Pseudomonadota; class Gammaproteobacteria; order Pseudomonadales; family Azotimanducaceae; genus UBA7451. The sequence goes on along the minus strand of CAJWYI010000054.1, from coordinate 6,899 downwards.
CTTGCAGCAAGCGCGGCCCGGCTCTCGAGATAAGATTGGGATCGATCCCCTCGACCCGATCAATGACGCCCGGGTATCGTCGCCATTCTTCGAACCACTCAGATTCTTTGGTACCAGGCAACTGCGTAATCAGGATCAAATCAGGCTGTGCTGACAGCACCGCTTCCTTACTGACCTGAGGCACTGTTGGCTGGATGTCCTCAAAGACGTTCTGACCACCGCAGTGTCGGATCGCATGCCCGATCAGGTGTTCGCCGTTGACCGTGTAGAGGCTTTGATCCGAAATCTGAAAGAAAACTCTAGTGTGTCGGTCACTTGAGCCGATCTCTTTAAGACGCAGACGGAATCGGGTGGTCAGCGTGACAGCCGCTTCAGATTCACCAATCGCCGCACCAATGCGTTCTACGCCATCAAGAAATTGTGCAATATCACCTGGTTCATTCATGTAGACCGGGATATCCATCGACCGGATCTGATCAATGGATCGCGATGATCCACCCGTGGACCAGGCCAAAACGATATCAGGCTTTGATGCCACCACTGACTCAACGGACACATTAAAAGCATCCCCAACGCGAGGAATAGCCTTCGCTGCCGGAGGATAATCAGCATAGTGAACGGTACCGACAATGCGATCGCCGGCACCTAGCGCGAACAGGATTTCTGTAAGGTGGGGCGCGAGGCTGATGATTCGATCTACCGGCTCCTGAATATGGTGAACGTTCCCTAGGTCATCGACCACTTCAGCAGCGCAAAGGTGTCCTGCAGGTACCGCGAGGAGTAGAAACCACGACAACCGGCAACGAACCCGACGCATCACTCGGGACACCATCGACTACCAGCCCACAATAGCGACAATCGCAGCAAGACCTACCCAGCCATACAGGCTGCGCTCCATGAGCACGCGCAACTCCGGGTTGCGATCCTTGTGGATCCGGACAACGGATTCAACAGAATCCGGGGTCAGCGCCGGAACGGCCGCATCCGCGACGTCAGCCAGAAACTCATCGTTGCCTCTAGAAAAATCGAGGGCGCCTTCGAGCCATCGGGACATCGCATCTCCGAAGTGGCCAACTAGCGCAAAAAGGAGGGTCGTCAATCGGGCCGCCGGTAATTCCATCCAGAACACGACCTGACGAACGAGCGGTGTCTCGACATCATCTTTGTCCACGCCTTCTTCGTACATCGTCGTCAGGATATAAAGCAGTGTTCCAGCTGGCCCAAGCACCAGGAACCAGAAAATTACTGGATGGAGACTCTGAAAAACATCGTAGATCATACTTTGCTGGAACGCGCCCTGGCGCACCATCACGCCCGTGACGCTTTGATCTTCAACCTCATTGGACTGCGCTGCATGGCGACCGTCATCATTACTTTCGTCATCGCCCTCGCTCGATGACCCATCACTAGTGGACACTATTGATGATGTCGAGGAAGACACTTCCCCGCCATCAAGGAGCGAGTCGAGCCAGTCCTCATGCTGATCAAAGACTACTTCGTTGTCCCTCATCTCGACCGCATAAATCAGTACCGCTAATGCCAACACCAACCAGATGATATTGAGGATCCATCCATTTTGAAGCTGGCTGGCGAGCCAGAAAACCACCACTGTGGGCAGACCGACAGCAATCAGATAACGGATGTGCGCCTGTAACGAAAGCCCACGACACCAGTCAGCGTAGCCATCAAAGGGCAGACTGTCCCGAACCGGATTGTTACCCAACCAGTTCCGATACAACGTCACAATCAACAGTACTGCTAGAAATTTCATAGGCGATGCCCTGACAGAAGTTCTCGCTCTCTCGAAGCACTTGGACCAATCGTCATAATTTTTTCGTGTTCATCATTCAGTCAATCGGCAACGTTACACAAGTGCTCTGCCTTAACAGCGCCTTCAGGCGCCGCCAATTGAACGACGGTCCAGGATCACTTTTTCTGTTAGGAGCTATATCACTGTGCCCTACAACAGCCGCAACCGGATATTCGATCGCCAATAGATCAACCAATCCAGATAGTTGACTGTATTGCTCGTGCCGATACGGATCATTATCCGTACCTTCAAGTTCGATACCAATGGAAAAATCATTGCAGTCGGTCTGCCCATCGTAGCAGGACTCACCGGCGTGCCATGCACGCTTGTCGAAAGGCACAAACTGGGTGATCCTGCCGTCGCGTGCGATCAGCAGATGGCTTGAAACACGCACCCCTGCAAGATCTGTGAAATCACTATGGATGAGTGACAGCTTTTTGGCGTCGCCTAAAAACAACTCCTGGACGTAAGAGCCACCAAAATGCCCAGCCGGTAAGCTGATCCCATGCACAACGATCAGCGAAATCGGTGTTGATGACGGTCGCGCGTCGAAATGGGGGCTAGCCTTTTGGGAGACCGCTCCTGTCAGGCGATGGTCAACGATATCCATCAGTCAATTTCCAGTCCCTCGCTTGATCATCCCTACATCTTACCAGTTCACTTATACTGGTGATCTGAAACCTCAACGGTCATCATTAACCGGACGTTTGAACCATGAATGCACAGAAAACCGGCAGAGCCATGATGTTCATGGCCTGCGTCCTTGGCCTTGCTCTGCTGACCATGTTCTTTTCAAGTGCACTGGAGCGGCAACGCAATCCCAATCAGAATCCCGTGACGAAATCGGGAGATGGCGTTGTTGAGGTTGTATTGCAGCGAAATCGTCAGGGCCACTACGTGCTGACCGGCATGATCAATGGTCGATCTGTCGAGTTCCTTCTCGACACAGGGGCCACCGATGTCGTACTTCCAGAGGCTATCGCAACACAACTGGGGCTTGAAGCGGGTCGTGCTGGACGTGCCATGACCGCAAACGGCACAGTTACGGTCTATGAGACTCGACTCAACCATTTGCAGCTTGGGGATATACGGCTTTCTAACGTTCGAGCAAGCATCAACCCGGCAATGCCGTCCCCCGCCATTCTGTTGGGGATGTCCGCCCTGAAGCAGATCGAATTTGTTCAAAGAGGCGATACGCTGACACTCAGGCAGTATCGATAAGGATAGTTCGTATGACAGAAACCTGGCCCCCGGCTATACCCGAAAACATCGCTGAAACGGTTACATGTGCGATTGCCGAAGATCTCGGTAATGGCGATATCACGGCACAGTTGATTGCTCGTGAAAAACGGGTGACGGCCACAATCACCTCTCGCGATGATGCCATACTGTGCGGTAGACCCTGGGCCGATGAAGTTTGTCGACAGATCGACACATCGCTGACGATACACTGGTCATTTGCTGATGGTGATCAGATTGATGCCGACACCGTCATTGGTGAAGTGACCGGTTCGGCACGATCAATCCTGACCGCCGAACGTACTATGCTGAATTTCGTGCAAACCTTGTCTGCAACAGCCACCCAGACACGCAAATTGAGCCGTCTCATTGAGCATACCGAAACACGGTTGCTGGATACTCGAAAGACGCTCCCAGGTCTACGCCTTGCACAGAAATATGCTGTTCTGTGTGGCGGTGGCATAAACCATCGTATTGGTCTCTTTGATGCGTTCCTGATCAAGGAGAACCACATCACGGCAAGTGGTGGTATTGCGAATGCCATCGCAACTGCGCGACAGATGCACCCAGATCGCCGTCTGGAGATTGAAGTAGAGTCACTCGAGCAATTTGCAGAGGCAGTCCATGCAGAACCTGACTGGATCATGTTGGACAACTTTTCTCTGCGCGACATGAAGGCCGCTGTCGACAACCTCAACAAACCCATCCGCCTAGAGGCGTCCGGAGGTATTGAGTCCGGGGATGATCTGATTAAGATTGCCGAAACCGGTGTGGACTATATTTCTGTAGGGGCGTTAACCAAACACGTCCATGCCGTGGATCTTTCGATGTTGATTGTCTGACTAATTTTACGATGAATCGATACGCAACTCCGTTAAACCACTTTATGATCAGCTTCGCTGTTTTCCTCGTCCTCGCATAACTAGTGACATTAGGAATTTTTCCAGGACTCTTCTATCCTATTAATAGTGGCTGGGAGGGCATGAGGATCATGGCATCGATCTGTTACTTGATCCTGGCCTTCAGTAGCTTGTCTTCAAGCTAGGTGAACCAGTCGATATAGGCAAGCATCAACGAGTGGACGCTGCCCGAACATGACCTAACCATCGAGGTCACAGCACCAAGGTACATCCGCATAAAGGGACAAGACACCCCGCGACCAGGACATAGTTGTTCGGTCCACTGATATGGGGAAACCCGAAGACAACTACAGGATCACTAGGCCTAAGACCATTACTCCACTACGCAAATCAGATGATTGAAGAGTGCTTATTAGATTCTCACGGGGGAATCGCGTGATCTGCCTTGCAGCCATTTCAAAGTCACCGCACAATGGAAGCCCCTGATGCTCGTTATTCAGCCTACGATTGGGGATGTGCCGGAATAGCTCAGTTGGTAGAGCAGTTGCTTCGTAAGCAATTGGTCGGTGGTTCGAGTCCACTTTCCGGCACCAGTTTTATACTTCACCCAAGTCTCCCAGCGCCGAGATTACAATTAACCAGCCTATATCGGGCCATTCAGGAAACCTTGAGACACGATACAATCATTTTCCAAGTGGCTGTCAGGGGCACCATGGATTTGCCAGTTATCGCAAGATATTTCAGTGAGATAACACACTCCTAGGCTGAGGATGTCACCATCGTGAAGAGAATTGCGATCAGGGTTTATGATCGCTTCATTGGTCAATCCCGATTGAGCTACATTCCACGCAAGGCGACTGTCACCGGCTGTCTCGCCGCCGCAATCGAAGGAACGAGTCCACCAATCAGCCCGATAAATAGCGACCATAGGATACCGCGCACGATAAGGTCCTCTGTCACAGCAAAATCAAACGACACCTGCGAAAACGTGCCTCCCATTGTGGACGCGGTATAGCCATTAAAGAACCCAAAGGCCAGCCCTGCACCAATCGCACCTCCGAGCGAAGCCAGCACCAGTGCTTCTACCATGACCGAAATAACGACAGGCGTTGATCCGAATCCCAGCGCCCGCAACGTGGCGATTTCAACGCTGCGCGTCGATACTGCGGAGTACATCGTATTGAGTGCAGCAAACACCGCACCAATCGCCATTACGAAGCCGACACTATAACCAAAATTCTCAATCAGGCCGGTCATGCCCTCGGATTGACCGCTGTAATAATCACTCTCTCGGATTGGATTGGTCTCCAACTGAGGATCATCATCTAACGCCTGCTTAAATTGATCATAGTCCAGAGGGGATTCGAGCTTTACGATCATCGAGGTATATCCACCACCTCGGTTCAGGTTAGACACCAGTAACGCATTATCCACCCAGGTTTCGGACTCGTGAATCGTGCCACCCGTCTCAAACAGACCGACAACCTCCCAGTCTACACCTCGGAGCGGCAAACGATTACCTACGTCGAGCCCCTGAAACTGATTGGCCGCCTTAACCCCTGCAATGAGTTCGTATCGCCCGAATTTGATATTGCGTCCTTGAACAATGCGCACCTCATCACGAACCGCAAAAGACGTCGGTTCGACACCGCGCAATGGCAAATTCGCTGGTGATTCGTTTCCGCGCTTTGGGATATCAGCTATCACGTAGGTCTCACCTGCCGCAAGTGCGTCGTTATCCTCTCGTGCCACACCCGGCTTGGTGACGATCAACCGCGCCTGCTGTGTGCCGATCCCGCTGGACATCTCATCGGTTGACCCACCGCGCAAGACAACAACACGTCCTTCGTCAGAAACACCATTCAGTGTCGCAGAAAAGCCCTTCGCCATCGAAAGCAGAGAGACTAATACCGCCACGACACCCGCAATACCCACCACAATAACGAGTGATGGACCGATTCGTGCTGGTAGGCTGCGCAGGTTCATCAGCGTGATCGCGAAGGTTTGATAGAGACCATTCATGCGTGTTCTCCCAGAGCGTCCGTGATACCTAGGCGCATCGCGCGAATTGCCGGTGGTCCACCGGCAACCAATCCCAGTAGCACCGCAAGACCAATTCCCTGCATGATCACCGTATTGGTGAGTTCTGAATCTGCCAGGAACGGCATTGCCGATCCGATGGCAGGTGCCTGCACCACAATGCCCGCCAGTGCAATCGCGGGTATTGCCGCAATTAACGCAATGAAGATGGCTTCCGTCAGCACAATTATGAGCACACCAACGTTAGTGAAGCCGAGCGTCTTGAGAATCGCTAGTTCCGGAATTCGTTCACGAATTGCCTGCGACATCGTATTGCCCGTGAGCAAAAGAATCGTGAAAAACACCGCCGACAGTATCGAAGTCATAATGAAACCGATATCACCCATCTGCTTAGCGAACATCTGATTGTATGCCTTTTCGGTCGATGTCTTGGTCTCATCATTAGAGTTCGCGAACATCGCATCAATTTCGACAGCGATTTCGGCAGACCGCGCGGGCTCAGTCAGCTTCAGCACGAATGTGCCAACCCCACCACTGCCAAATGACCGGTACTCGTCGAAGTATTCATAGTTCATGAACATCTGATTCTGAAAAGCTTCATCTTCGCTGTCATAGATACCCACTAGATCGAACTCCCAGGGTCCGTTGTCCTTGTTCTGCCAAATATCAGGGATCAAAACGATTTTATCCCCCAAATTCATATCGTATTTTTCTGCAATAGTTTTACCAACAATCGCCCCGGTTCTTGTGTTTGCGAAGGCACGTTTCTGCTCTTCAGGCATCGCATACTCAGAATAGACCTGCATAAATTCTCTGGGAGGTACAGGCCATCGGGGGAAAAAATTGGTGCTGTCTTTGTAGGTGCCGCCAAACCAGGACTGATGAGCAATAGTTCCGACGCCTTGAATGGCGCGAATACGTTCCTGATATGCGAGCGGAATGTCGTCGAT
>CAJWYI010000053.1 GCA_913049815.1 uncultured Gammaproteobacteria bacterium | reverse complement strand
GCATCAAGGCTCGATCCCATGTATACCAAAGGCAATCCAGACACCACAAAGTCGATAGGGGCCATTTCATGTTTTTCACAGATGCTGCGTACGTCGATGACATCACCTTGTTCGAATATCATGTCCGGAAACCGCTTCACGAGATGACTATACATCCCTGGATCCCGTTCGATACCAAGATAATTGAGCTCGCTTCCCTTTTGTTGGAGGTCGTGAACAATACGGGTGAAGGATCCGGTTCCTGGTCCGTATTCCAATACAGTGTCACCTGGTTTGAATGACATCCCCTGAAACATCTGCTGGCTGAGTTCCTTGGAACTTGGTAGTACAGACGCGACCGAATGCGGGTCATTCAGAAATCGGCTAAAAAAATACAGCGACTGTTGAAGTCCTTTCACCGACTAGTCCTTAACGGCTTCTTGTTATTACGTTTTTCAAACGATTCGAGTGTTCTTTTTACCCCAATAGCGGTCTTTCAACAATCGCTTATAGAGTTTACCGGTTGGTAACCGGGGAAGTTCATCTTCGTAGTCGATGCTTCGTGGACACTTGTAGTGTGCAATGTGCTCACGGGTGAATGCCATGATCTCCTCCGTGACGCCCTCATCGGGTTTGAGATCCGGCAACAATTGAACCACGGCCTTCACAGCCTCGCCCATTTCGTCGTCGGGAACCCCCACGACGGCGACATCCTGAACTTTCGGATGCATGATCATGGCATCTTCAATTTCCTGGGGATAGATGTTCACCCCACCCGATATGATCATGAAGGTCGCGCGGTCAGTGAGGAACAGGTAGCCATCGTCGTCGACGTAGCCCACATCGCCCAGTTTTGACCAGTTGGGATGGACCGGGTGCTGGGCTTCCTTTGTCTTTTCGTCATCCTTCAGATAGCGAAATGGCATCTCCGGTAGCTCAAAATAGACAATACCTGGTTCGCCCGTTGGCACCTCTATACCCTCCTCATCGCAGATATGCAGCGTGCCGAGAATCGGTGCGCCGACGGTCCCAGGCTTCTTGAGCCACGTGTGGGGGTCGACGTGGGTCAACCCGTTTAATTCAGTTCCGCCATAGTATTCGTAAATGATCGGCCCCCACCAATCCATCATCTGTTCTTTCACGCCCCGAGGACAGGGGGCGGCGGCATGGATGGCGACCTTGTGGGATGACAGGTCGAATTGTTCACGTTCCTCGGGTGGTAGCTTAAGCATTCGCGTGAACATCGTCGGGACCCATTGGCTGTGCGTCACTTGATGTTCCGAGATCGCTTTGAGGGCACCTATTTCGTCGAATCGTGGCATCATTACCACGGTACCGCCCAGGGTGAGAGTGGCGTTGCAGAAACCGATAGGTGCAGCGTGATAGAGCGGTGCTGGCGACAGGTAGACAGTATTACCATCAAACCCCCACAGAGCTTGTTGCATCACACTGCCACTGTTGCTATCGCTAATGTTGGCATCGGGTAGGGGTCGATAAATACCTTTCGGTCTCCCTGTCGTACCGGAGCTGTACAACATCAGAGCCCCGGCCGGTTCCTCACTGAGTGGTTCTGACGAATGGTCACCGATAGCCAGTTCATAATCTTCGTAACCCTCGATTGGATCGCCCATCATCAACCATCGCTTCACGTTTGGCGCATGTGGATGGAGATCACATGCGATGTCTTTCAGGTAGTCCGAGGTGACGACGATCTGAGACTCTGAGTTATCGATGATGTATCCCGCTTCTTCGGACGTGAGATAACGATTAACGGTTGTCAGGTAGAGACCTGAACGCAACGCCGCCCAGATAACCTCAAAAAATCGGATATCATTTTGCATGAAGATGCAAACGTGGTCGCCCCGTCGGAGTCCTGCTTCGTACATCAATTGCGCGAGTTGGTTAGAACGATCGTTCAGTTCACCATAGGTCTGGGTTTCACCGGTTGCAGAATGAACAATGGCGGGTTTGTTTGGCGTCAGTTCTGCCCAATGGCCAGGATACATAGGCATCTCCCTCTCTCGCTTTGCGACGTCCGAGAATATCAGGACCGCGTCGGGCTTGCATCAGAGGGTGTTCAGTCCCGATAGGATGGATCCCGGCGATCCAGCATCCTGAGGAGTGCGCCCCATTCCAGTTCTGTGATCTTTCGTCGCTGACCCGGCGCATAACGTTCTTGGGTGAGTGCGACGACGTCGGTGGGAGGCCGGTTGAGTTCAGCATTGCAGGACAACGCCATCACCTGGGCCTGACAGGCGCGTTCTAGCCAGTGAAGGACCACAAATGCCTCGCAGACCGTCGTCCCAACGGCGAGTAGACCATGGTTGCGAAGAACCATCACACTGCGATGCCCCAGGTCAGCCACAAGGCGCGCCTGTTCATCGAGATCAATCGCAGGTCCCTCGTAGTCATGGTACCCGACCTCACCGAAGAACATGGCGTTCTGCGTTAACGGCAGCAACCCCTCCTTCAGTGCAGAGACAGCCATCCCAGCAACAGAATGAGTATGAATTACACAAGTGACATCATGGCGAGCTCGATGAACCGCACTGTGGATCACAAATCCTGCGTGATTGATGCCATAGCCTGTGCCCGAATCCTGGATAATGTTTCCATCGAGATCAATCTTGACGAGACTGCTGGCCGTCACTTCTTCATAAGCCAAACCATAGGCATTAATCAGGAAATGTGCCGCATCACCCGGGACCCGCATGGTGACATGGTTATAGATGAGGTCGTTCATGTTGAACAGTGCGATGAGTCGGTAGCATGCGGCTAGGTCAATTCTGGCTTGCCACTCGGTGGTTGGAATCGGTGATGTTATCGACATATTCCTTTCTCCATGATGCTCCTTGCGGAGAATAGGGTGTGCTACCCGACCTGGCCAGTCCGAGTACAGAATGACTTCCACAGGTGTGATTGAAACACTATGCTCCGCGTGCTGTCAGATATCAGGTGTTGACCTTGATACCCACAAAACACATTGCTGTCGTCACAACGTCGCGCGCAGATTACGGACACCTGTATTGGCCGTTGCGCCTGATTGAAGAGACCCCCTCACTCAAGCTGTCGCTGATCGTGATGGCGTCACACCTGAGTGATGAGTTTGGTCTTACCGTTCAGCAGATCGAGGACGATGGATTCGATATCGCTCATCGAATTCCGTGTCTGGTGGATGAAGACAGTGACGTGGCCATGGCCAGAACGATCGGTCTTGGGATCGATGGCCTGTCAACCGTGTTAGGAGAGATGCGTCCCGATATTCTGCTATTGATTGCGGACAGGTACGAAATGCTGGCGCCCGCGAGTGTCGCACTTGCGTTGCGCATTCCGATCGCACATATCGAAGGGGGAGATATCAGTGAAGGTGCAGTTGATGATGCAGTGAGAAATGCACTGACCAAGATGTCGCATCTTCATCTCACGCCGACCGAGGATGCACAACGCCGTGTACTGGCTATGGGCGAAGAGCCCTGGCGGGTAACGTGGTCTGGTGCACCATCGCTTGATCATCTGAGGCGCAGCGAGATTCCGGATACTGCTTCGCTTGAACAGGCGCTAGGGATGCCCGTGTCCGATGATCTATGCGTCATTGCTTACCATCCGGTGACGCTGCACAACGATACCACCCAAGAAGCGGACGCATTGTTCGATGTTATGCATCGGTTGGATCGATCACAGGTGTGGTGTTTTCCCAATGCTGATGTTGGCTATAGCGAATTGGTGTCTCGCTCTCTCGCGTTATGTGAACAGCGTCAGAATGCGCGTGTTTATACCAACCTTGATCACCTGACCTATTGGTCGCTTCTGCAGCACGCGTCACTGATGGTGGGTAATTCGTCGAGCGGGATCATGGAAACACCATCGATTCCCCTACCATGCGTTGACATGGGCGATCGTCAACGTGGTCGTACAAGGGCTTCAAACATCCTACACGCAGATGCTGAGATCCAGTCGATCCGTTCTGCGGTTGAGCAAGCCTCTTCAGCCACATTCCGTGCGACGTTGGAAAAAATGACAAACCCCTATGGCGACGGACATGCCTCTGAGCGAATCATCGAGGTATTGATCGAAGCGCCGGATCGGCAAACATTACTCAGAAAGCAGGCCCAGACGTTAGGACCCGGCGGCTTCCTTTTATGACGAAGATTGACTTTCCTTTGGCGAAAACTGATATCGGTGATGCTGAGCGCTCGGCTGTGATGGCTGTATTAGACAGCAAGCGGCTGGCAGCTGGCCCCGAAATCGCTGGCTTTGAACGTGCGTTTGCAGATCACTGCGGCGTATCTCATGCAGTGATGCTCAACTCTGGGACCAGCGCACTAACGATCGCGTTGATGTCGTTAGGTATCGGACCTGGTGACGAGGTCATTGTGCCATCGCTGACCTTCATTGCCACATTGAACGGGGTCCTTGCGACTGGCGCACGAGCGGTCTTGGTTGATGTCGACCATCGGGGATTGTTGTCTGCAGAGCCTCTCGAGAACAAATTGTCGCCAACGATCAGGGCGGTGGTTCCGGTCGATCTGTACGGACAATGTACAGACATACCGTCGATCCGGCAGTGCGTTGGTCCAGAAATCGCCGTTGTCGAAGATGCGGCCGAAGCAATCGGCGCCTCAACGAGTACTTCAGCATCGGACGCTTCTTTCGAAGCGGGCCATATTCAGGGGTATGCAGATGCCGCTATTTTCGGTTTCTATCCCAACAAGGTTCTCACAACAGGTGAAGGGGGCATGTTGGTCACTGATAGTGTTTCACTAGCCAGTCAGGCCCGGTCACGGATTAACCAGTCGAGAACGGATGTGACAGATGGTCGAATATTTCATCAAAGTCAGCTGCCAGGTTTTTCGCTGAGAGGAAATGAGATAAGTGCTGCAATCGGTCGCGTACAACTCGCCTCGCTGTCGAAGCGGCTTGAGCAACGCCGAGCGTTAGCCCAAACCTATCTGCAGCGACTTGAGGCGTTCGCATCGATAATGGAGCCGCTGGTGACAGATGTCTGGGCGACGAGTTGGTTCACGATGCCTGTGTTGGTGAACGACAGTATCAATCCAGATGATCTTCAGCGTTGTCTCATGCAATCAGGGGTTGAGACCGCCCGTTATTTTCAGGCGTTGCATCTGGAACCCGCTGTTAGAGCGACCGATAACTTGATCATTCGACCGACCGAGTGCCCGTGCGCTGAAAAGATCGCAGAACACGTACTCTGCCTGCCGTTCTGGCCGGGTCTGGAAGCGCAGTTGGACGACCTGATGGTACGTGTCGGTCGTGGGATCGCGATGGTTCGATCAACTGCGAAGTAGTCGACCTGAAGCAGCTCCGGTGTGTTCATTGTTGTCCAGCAGAATTTCGCCGTTGACCACGGTGTTCCGGATCCCGGTCGCGGTCTGTTTCAGCCGGCGCGCGCCAGCGGGCAAGTCGTTCACGACCTCGGGCATATTAGGACCAACTGTATCCGGATCGAATACTACAATATCAGCCGCCATACCCTCACGGATAAGGCCGCGATCATGTAACCCCCAGAGCGTTGACGTGTTGTAGGTGATCTGACGAATGGCATCTTCAAGTGAAATGGCTTCTTTCTCTCGTACCCAATAGGACAATAGATGCGTCTGCAAAGAACTGTCCATAATCTGTGATACATGGGCACCCGAGTCCGAGAAAGTACAGACAGACCGGGGGTGTTTGATCATCTCGATCACAGGTTCCATGATCTCGTTTGCAATCGGGGCGCGGAAGAACATCTTCAGGTCCTTTTCGAGCGCCATGTCGATCATCAATTCAACTGGTGTGACGCCTTTTGCTGAAGCCAGCTCTGCCATAGAGGGTTTATCGTAATGCATGTCATCCATGGGATAGACGAACTCCCATGCGGGCGGACGCAATTCCGCGCCGACGACGCGTGGACCTTTGTATTCGGCGTTTGCGACTTCGACCAGTTTAGCCCGGATCACGGGATCGCGAAGTTCCCGCGCCTGATCCTCGAGGGACTGGTTGCGAAAGTCCCTCCAGACGTCCCACTTATCCCATGGCAGGCTCGATTCGAAAGAAAACAGCGTATTCAGACCCCGACTGTGTACCTGCGCAAACATGCGCCCACCGGCGGCGGCGGTCTCGTCGAGCAAATCAAAATAGGGTCGCCAGTAATCGGGCGCGTGTCGCGAACAGAACATGCCCCAGGTCTGAGTGACACCAGATTCAACCGCGAGGTCACGCAGACGATCGTGGTACTCACGCAATCGATCCGGATCACGTCCGGGTGCTTCCCCTGCGATTTCAAAAACACCTTTACCCGTCTCTCCAACCGCGTTCACAATGGAGCGAACTTCATTCCAACTGGCCAACCGGCTGGCGACCGGACGGTCGTCGGCTGTTTGGTGGTTAAACGTCCTCGAGGTTGAAAACCCGACAGCACCTGCATCCATCGCCTCCTTTACAGTATTCTGCATGCGGAGGATCTCATCAGGGCTCGCCTCATCCGAGAACGCACGTTCCCCCATCACGTAGGTTCTGAGGGCGGAATGGCCGATGTAGCCCGCGTAGTTGATCCCTTTTGGCAGTGCATCGACCGCATCGAGAAATTGCGGAAATGTCTCCCAGGTCCAGTCGATACCTTCCAACATGGCATCCCTGGACAGGTCTTCCGCACGTTCAAGATTCCGGAAGACGAGGTCTGCATCTTCTTGCTTACAAGGGGCCAGGGTGAACCCGCAGTTCCCCATCACGACGCTGGTCACACCGTGATAGCACGAGCAGGAACCGAGTGGATCCCAGAACACCTGTGCATCCATATGCGTATGCCCATCGACGAATCCAGGGCTGACCACATGGCCTTCCGCATCGATGTCCTGGCGTCCCGATTCAGTGATTCTTCCGATGTTCGTGATTTTACCGTCGTTTACCCCGATATCTGCCCGGTAGCGTGCGCCACCGGAGCCATCGATGATAGTGCCGTTCCGGATAACCAGGTCGTAAGCCATGGTGAGTCTGCCGTTTAGTATCTTCATGACTAGTTTAGCTAAACCTGGTAGTCCCGGGCCACCCCGGGTATTGGCCCGTCCGGTTGCCCATGCCGCAGGTTTTTATTGCCTCATCAGACCGTTTGCGCTGGTCGTTATCAAATACCAACACATTTGCTAAACGATGTGGATCGGAGCAACCCTTGGATGAGAGCGGCAATGCCGGACAACGGGAACGAGGGCATTAATTTTGTGTCCAACCAGTCATTGGTAGTCATGCGACCTACGTGGGAAACCTGGAGATAAGGAGAATCCGGATGGATAGTGACACTACTGTGACAGACAATGCCAAGGACTATTATGGCCAGGTTCTTGGGGGATCTGGCGACCTGCAAACCAGTGCATGTTGCCCTTCTGATGCCTTGCCCGTATTTGCTCGTGACATCATCAGCGATATTCATCCTGAGGTCCTCGAGAAGTTTTACGGTTGTGGCTCTCCGATCCCCGAACTGATCGAGGGGAAGACGGTCGTGGATCTTGGATGTGGCACTGGTCGGGATTGTTACCTGTTCTCCAAACTGGTCGGGGCTCACGGTCGGGTCTTGGGCATAGACATGACAGGACAGCAACTGGCGGTTGCCAGAGCCCATCAAGACTACCACCGTGATCTATGGGGTTATGATTCCAGCAATGTTGAGTTCATCGAAGGCTACATCGAAGATCTCTCAATGATCGAGGATGACTCGGTCGATGTCGTGACAAGCAATTGTGTGCTCAACATGTCAACTAGTAAGGAGAATGTATTTGCGGAGATTTTTCGCGTTCTCAAGCCGGGTGGTGAATTGTTCTTCTCAGATATTTTTGCGCTACAACGTATTCCAAAGGCGTTGATGGAAGATCCCGTGCTGCACGGTGAGTGCCTTGCTGGGGCGATTTACACTGAAGATTTCCGCCGCCTGCTGTTGGGGCTTGGCATCCATGACTATCGCGTTATAACCCAATCATCGTTCACGATTGAGAATCCTGAAATTCAGGCGAAGATAGGCATGATCGACTTTCTGTCGATGACGGTCAGAGCCTTTAAAATCGATGTTGAGGACCGTTGTGAGGACTACGGCCAGGTGGCTTTGTACAAGGGTGGTATTGAACAATCGCCGCATGCCTATAGGCTAGACGACCACCATCTCTTCAGGGTTGGCAAGGCGGAGCCTGTGTGTAGCAATACCGCAAGAATGCTTGCACTCACTCGACTGGGTGATTATTTTCAGATTATTGGTGATGAGTCTGTGCACTTTGGGCTCTTCGACTGTGGAGCATCCCCGGTCGCGACTGGCAATCAAGATGATGAGGCTGGCGGCGCGTGCTGCTAATCCCAGGAACATCACCCTAAATTGTCTTGATCTTAAAAACATGGTTTAGTCCCGCGTTCTACAACCCGGCAGCTTGGATCTATGCATACACGCGGCTTTGGCGACCTTTCGTCGCAGCTGGAGGCACTCCGTGATATTGATATGTATCGGAGCCGCCGCCAAGTAGCGTCGCGGCAGGGACGTGAGCTGACCATCGATGGCCGCTTGCTTCTGAATTTTTGTAGCAATGACTACCTGGGGCTTGCAGGAGACCCGCGCCTTGCGGAAGCGTTCAAATCCGGTGTCGATCGTTGGGGGACTGGGGCTGGCGCTTCTCATCTCATCTGTGGTCATACAGAAGCTCATAATGCCCTTGAGGAATCCCTGGCGGCCTTCACCGGTCGGGAACGCGCGTTACTCTATTCAAGCGGCTATGCGGCGAACGTCGGGGTGATAAACGCGTTGCTGACGGTGGGTGATCAAGTGTTTGAGGATCGGCTGAATCATGCGTCCCTGCTGGATGGTGGTTGGATCAGCCGAGCAGACTTTCACTGGTATCGGCATAACGACACCCATGATCTGGCTGATCGTCTGACAACAGTCGATGGCGTGCGTCAACGCGTGCTCGTGGTCAGCGATGGAACATTCAGCATGGATGGAGACCAGTGTGAACTTGAAGGTCTGGTTGAGCTCTGTGCCGCGCAATCATCCTGGCTAATGGTTGATGATGCGCACGGTATGGGTGTCCATGGCAAAGACGGTACCGGAACCGTCGATCCAGCGCGTTTTACCAGCGCTGATGTTCCGATTCTGATTGGTACGCTCGGGAAGGCTTTCGGGACTGCAGGTGCTTTCGTCGCCGGTGACGAGGTGCTGATAGAGACGTTGATCCAACGATCCCGAAACTACATTTATACGACGGCTATTCCTGCCGCTGTTGCCTGTGCCACCTCCCGCAGCCTTGAGATCGTAAAGAATGAGCAATGGCGTCGAGATCATCTCAAGTCGTTGATTCGACGTTTTAGGAATGGCGCATCCCATCTGCCATTTGAGCTCATGCCGTCGGAATCACCGATACAACCCCTGGTCGTTGGTGATCCCGCCTCGACCTTGGCCGTCAGCCGGCATTTGGAAGCTGTTGGGTGTCTTTGCACCGCGATTCGTCCGCCGACGGTCCCCGAGGGTACCTCCAGGCTTCGGATTACTTTCACCGCGGCGCACACCGAAAGCGATGTAGACCGTCTGCTTGAAGCGCTCAGAGGTGCTGTCGCTTATACTGTTTCAGTTAGCAAATAAGGAAACGCGGCATACAATGAACGGGGCTCACTACTATGTGACCGGGACAGATACCGAAGTGGGCAAAACGTTTATTGCCTGTGGATTCCTCGCGTTGGCACGGAGACAATCAAAGCGAACGCTAGGGCTAAAGCCCATCGCTGCAGGCTGTGATGACACTGGGGAAGGCTACCGAAACGAAGATGCAGTCGCTCTGATCCGTGCATCCGGTACACAAATATCCTATGACGAGATCAACCCGATTGCGCTCGAACCTGCCATTGCACCTCACATTGCGTTGTCCCAGATTGGAGAGAAGGTGAGTGCTGACTACCTTGCGGGACATTGCCGCCGAGTCGCGGACCATGAAGCGGCTGACTTGACGCTGGTGGAGGGTGCCGGAGGCTGGTTCGTTCCGCTGTCAGGCGATGACGCATTGTCCGATATGGCCCAGTTGCTGAACTTTGATGTGATCCTGGTCATTGGGATGAAACTCGGTTGTTTAAATCATGCACTACTGACTCAGGCTGCCATCCACCATGCCGGACTGAAACTCGTGGGATGGGTCGCTAACACGGTGACCGAGGAACCGATGCAGTTTCTCGAAGAGAATATTGAAACCCTGAGATACCGAATGACCTCACCGTGTCTGGGTGTTGTCCCGTACCTTGCTGATCGGGAGGATGAGGCGGCTGACTATCTGTCGCTGCCAGAATAAGCGCCTGACCAAAACCGATTCGAATATCCAAACAGGGGCGTCCGGTATACTGCGGCTTATTGATTGTAGGGCTCTTACATGACCAACCTGATCGAATTTGATCGTCAACATATCTGGCACCCATATACCTCGATGGTCGATCCTCTGCCCGCTTATCACGTCACCAGTGCAGACGGGGTTGAGCTGACATTGGCGGATGGTCGCAAGCTGATTGACGGTATGGCGTCATGGTGGTGTGTTATTCATGGGTATAACCGCGCGGAGCTCAATGCGGCAATCACCGAACAGCTTGAAAAAACCGCACATGTGATGTTCGGCGGGCTCACGCATGAACCAGCCGTGGGTCTGGCGGAGCGCCTGATCAATATGTCACCGCAGGGTCTTGAACATGTGTTTCTGTCCGATTCCGGTTCGATAGCGGTCGAGGTTGCGATCAAGATGGCCATTCAATACTGGGGTGCGAAGGGTCGTCCAGAAAAGAGTCGTTTGCTGACTGTGGAGGGTGCCTACCATGGCGATACCTTCGGGGCGATGAGCGTGTGCGATCCGGTCAATGGCATGCATGAGCGATTTACCGGTGTACTACCGCAACATGTATTTGCACCAAGGCCGGAGGCCAGACCGGGGGAGCCCCTGACAGATCAGGACAGGGGGGTGCGCACATTGTTTGAACAGCACCACAACGAGCTGGCGGCGGTCATCGTCGAGCCTCTTGTTCAGGGGGCTGGCGGAATGTGGTTCTATTCCGTGGACTATCTACGTCTGCTTCATGGTCTCTGCAAAGAGTTTGACATCCTTTTGATTCTGGATGAAATCGCAACCGGGTTTGGGCGAACCGGTGAATTGTTTGCCTGTCTTCATGCCAATGTTGAACCTGACATCATGTGCCTTGGGAAGGCGATGACAGGTGGCTACCTGACCCAGGCAGCGACTCTAACCAATGCGAAGGTCGCCAAAGGACTCTCGGAAGACGGTGGGGTGTTGATGCATGGACCCACATTTATGGCGAATCCGCTGGCTTGTGCGGTTGCTTGCGCCAGTATTGATCTATTGCTCGCAGGAGACTGGCAGGCTCAGGTGAGGGCGATCGAAGCACAGTTAACGACGGAACTCGAGGCTTACCGGGATCATCCGGCGGTCAAAGATGTCCGAGCTTTTGGTGCCATTGGCGTTATTCAGGCGAAAGAACCGGTGCCTGTTGCAGATCTTCAGAGAATTTTTGTGGATTCCGGCGTGTGGATCCGTCCGTTTTCAGACCTGATTTACCTGATGCCGCCTTACGTTACGACCCCGGCGCAGCTGGCGCAACTGACCAACGCGATGGGGAAGGCACTCGAGAGTCTCTAACCTTAGCCTTCGGGTCAAGGGGCAGAGGAAATTAGCTGGCATCTTCTCCCGCCTCTAGATATCTGGTTTGGCTTCAAAAACCAATGATGCCGGAGTCAGGCGTCACTCTGACCCCTCACTCTGCCCCCGCGCGGCTCGCGACCAGTAGCGTGACTTCCTGGGTCAACACGGTCTCGTCTCGTTGGTTGGTCACGGTATCTGACAATATGATACTGCCGCGATCAGGCTTTGAGGATGAGGGGTTGTTGCTGATGCACTCTGTCCTATAGGTGAGTGTGTCGCCGACACGTGCGGGATTCTGCAGACGTATCCTGTCCTTCGATAACATCGCAAGAATCTGAATCTGGTCTTCATGATCAAAAAAGAGGCGGGTGCAGATCGCGAACACATGCAACGATGAGGCGACTAGTCCGCCAAATACAGATCTTTCGGCGGCAGCGTCATCAATGTGGAATGGTTGAGGATCCCATTGTTTCGCAAGCTCAATGATCTCGTCTCGCGTAAGTTGCCATTCACCGATGGTACTTTCATAACCCACCGGAACGTCTTCGAGGTAAAGATTCATCCAGTAACGGCGCGATTGACCTGAGGAGCAGCCTCTTCGGCAGATGTGTAGGTGCGAATGCCTAGTTTTTGGAGTTGGAGTTGGTCTTCGTCAACTTCCGGGTTTGGCGTTGTAAGCAGTTTGTCACCAGAGAACACTGAGTTAGCGCCCGCAAAGAAACACAATGCCTGCGCCTCAGCAGTCATGTCAGTACGTCCTGCCGAAAGTCGCACAAATGAATGAGGCATGAGGATCCGAGCGACAGCGACGGTGCGGATAAACTCGAAAATGTCCAGATCTTCAGTACCGTGAAGCGGGGTGCCTTCCACCTGAACCAACATGTTGATGGGTACTGATTCTGGGTGCTCAGGCAAGTTAGCCAGTTCAATCAATAGACCCATTCGTCCTCGATTATCCTCACCCATCCCCACAATGCCGCCACAGCAGACGTTCATGCCCGCGTCTCGGACATTCTGGAGAGTTTCGAGACGATCCTGATACGTACGAGTGGTAATGATGTTGTCGTAGAGGTCTGGTGACGTGTCGAGGTTATGGTTGTAGTAGTCTAGACCTGCCGTCTTGAGTTTTTGTGCTTGTGGTTCTGTCAGCATCCCAAGCGTGACACAGGTATCCATTCCTTCATCGCGTACTGCCTCAATCAATTCAGCTACCTGATCAACCTGGCGATTTGTCGGTTTACGCCATGCCGCCCCCATACAGAATCGGGTAGCACCGGCGTCCTTTGCGCGCTTGGCGGCCGCGACGACATCTTCAACCGGGAGCAGAGGATGTGCGTCTACGCCTGTGTCGTAGTGCACACTCTGCGGGCAATACGCACAGTCCTCCGGGCAGCCGCCAGTCTTGATGCTAAGCAGAGTGCTCATCTGAACAGCATTGGGATCAAAATTGTCCCGATGGACGCTATGGGCCTGGAATAGCAGATCATTGAACGGCTGCTCGTAGAGTTTCACAACTTCATCAAGGCTCCAGTCATGTCTCAGCTCTGTCATTGCGACTACCTGTGTCTACCTACGCGTTACTAAGCGCGAACTATAGCATAGAAGACTACTTGTGAATTCCTTGCAGGTGGGCAGTGGCAGGTGAGGATCAGTTGGTGCTTTGGGTGGTCTAGGTTAAAGTCGCGCCATGAAGACCGACGCGACAGTTACTCAGGTCGAACGCAGACTGTTTGACTACCGCCCCTATTGGGCGGAGTGTTTCGGTGTGGCACCGTTCCTGCCGACTTCACGGGAGGAAATGGACCAACTTGGATGGGATAGTTGTGATGTGATCATTGTCACCGGTGACGCCTATGTGGACCATGTAAGCTTCGGTATGGCCGTCATCGGGCGTGTTCTCGAAGCCCAGGGATTCCGAGTCGGTATTATTGCGCAACCGGACTGGCGATCGACTGAAGACTTCATGCGACTGGGCGCGCCGAATCTCTATTTTGGCGTTGCTGCAGGCAATATGGATTCGATGATCAATCGATATACTGCGGATAAAAAAATCCGAAGCGATGACGCCTACACGCCGGGGAATGTGGGCGGCAAACGCCCGGACCGCGCCGTCATTGTGTACTCACAGCGGTGCCGTGAAGCCTATCGGGATGTCCCTATCGTGATTGGCAGTATAGAAGCCAGTCTTCGCCGTATCGCCCATTTCGACTATTGGAGTGAGAAGGTCCGTCGTTCCGTTCTGGTGGACTCAAAAGCAGACCTTCTGATGTATGGCAACGCTGAACGTGCCATCGTGGCACTCACGCATCGGTTGGCTGGCGGTGAACCCATTGGGTCGATTCGCGATCTTCGGGGGACGGCGTTTGTGACGGCGACCCTTCCTGACAACGTCCGCATTATTGACGAATCCATGCTGCCTGATGAACGTGTACGCGATCAGTTTCGCGCGGTTCGCATGGAGCAGTCCGATGTTCCCAGCGCGGTAAGATTGCCGTCATATGAACAGGTCAGAGTTGATCGGGCCTTGTACGCGCATGCTTCACGGCTTCTGCATCGCGAGACGAATCCGGGAAACGCAAGGGCTCTGGTTCAAGCGCACGGTCATCGCCATGTCTGGCTTAATCCGCCGCCTGTGCCGCTCACCACCGAGGAAATGGACTGGGTGTTCGAGAGACCATTCCGGCGTGTACCTCACCCTTCCTACGGTGATGCGAAAATCCCTGCCTACGAGATGATCCGTTTCTCAGTGAACATCATGCGTGGGTGTTTTGGCGGCTGTACATTCTGTTCAATTACAGAGCATGAAGGCCGCATTATTCAGAGTCGTTCAGAGGAATCGATCCTTCGTGAGATCCAGGAGATAAGAGAGAAAACCCCAGGATTCACGGGTGTCATTTCTGATCTTGGTGGCCCAACGGCCAATATGTGGCGCCTGCAATGTAAGGATCCAAAAATCGAAGCCAGTTGCAGGCGACTGTCATGCGTTCACCCCAGCATCTGCAGCAATCTCAATACGGACCAGAAACCGCTGGTCCAACTGTATCGGCATGCGCGAGCGGAAGAGGGCGTCAAGAGGGTTCTGATTGCGTCGGGGTTGCGATATGACCTAGCGGTCCGCGAACCGGACTACGTGCGCGAGCTGGTCACCGAGCACGTCGGAGGTTATTTGAAGATTGCGCCAGAACATACCGAAGCGGGTCCGCTCGACAAGATGATGAAGCCGGGTATTGGGACCTACGATACGTTCAAAGCAATGTTCGACGAGTTCTCTGCAGAAGCTGGGAAAGAGCAATACCTCATCCCGTATTTCATCGCCGGTCACCCTGGTACGACTGATGAAGACATGCTGAATCTGGCGTTGTGGCTCAAAGCCAATGGTTTTAGGGCAGATCAGGTTCAGAACTTCTATCCGTCGCCAATGGCGACCGCGACAACGATGTACTACACGGAAAAAAATCCACTCAAGCGCCTCGGACGAGAAAGCGAGCATGTACCCATTCCTAGGGGAGCTCGTCAGAGGCGACTGCATAAGGCGTTTCTGCGTTATCACGACGCCGACAACTGGCCAATGTTGCGACGTGCTCTCACCCAGATGGGAAGAACTGATGTCATGGGGCAGGGTCAGGACAAACTGGTGCCAGGCTTTGGCTATGAAGAATCCAGCGGTCGGCAAGGTCGTTATCAGACGTTCAAAACACAACATACCGGTTTGCCGGTCATGCCTGGTGGTCGAGACGTGAGCCACCATGGACAAGGTCATAGCGAGCGACGTGGCAGAACGGGTAAAGGAGCGAGATCTTCTTCACGAAACAAACCGAATTCTCGTCGCCGCCACTGAGGTTTGTCACGTTGAGTGGGTGGCACCAATCTGGTGAACGTCGATGTGTGACAAACCACACTGTTTCATCAATGAAAACGCCTGGCTTGTTCGTGCCTGCAGATCTTCGGGTCGATGTGCATCAGAATTGATGATCACCGTTGCACCACATTCCGCTGCGGTCTCCCAAAATGGTAACCACGGGTACATTGGATAGGGATTGTCCGCCTTTTTGTAGGTCTGCTTACGGATACCCAATGCGTTGATTTCCAATGCAACATCTAGGTCAGCGGCCGCCTGACAAATGTCTTTTGCGCATGACGCGGCGGCCTGGTCCCATTGCGCGTAGCAGTTGCCAAACAGATCCGGATGCGCGATGAAATCAAATAGACCTGAATCCATCATGTCGATTGTATAGCGAGCAAATTGGGACAGTGCTGGC
>CAJWYI010000052.1 GCA_913049815.1 uncultured Gammaproteobacteria bacterium | reverse complement strand
TGTTCTGAAAGTGGACGATCGATCGCCCTCAATGCCGACATGAGGCCGGCAAGTGTCACCGCGCCAGTGCCCTGGATATCGTCATTAAACGAGGGTAGGGAACCATGATAGCGATCAAGAATCGTCAGCGCGTTATCTTTGCGGAAATCTTCCCACTGCAGCAGCGCGCCGGGGAAGAGAGAAGTCACCGCCTGCACGAATTCCTCGATCAGCTCGTCGTATTCACTTCCACTCAACCGAGCTTCGGGCCAGCCCAGATAACGGGGATTCGAGCGCAGAGTTGCATTATTCGTTCCCACATCGAGACTGACAGGTAGTGTCGTTGCTGGTGAAATCCCGGCACACGCAGTGTATAGAGCCAGTTTGCCAATGGAGATGGCCATACCACCTGCCCCCTGATCACCGATGCCAAGAACGGACTCATTATCGGTCACCACGAGCAATCGGATATCACGACCCGCTGTAGCCTGATCAAGGACCTCGCGAACCCTGCCCTTGTGTGATGGATTCACCCAGATACCGCGACCACGTTGGAACACATCAGAGAATTTCTGCGTCGCAAGCCCCACCGTCGGGGTATAGACGATCGGCATCATTTCTTCGATGTGGTCCTGCAGCACTCGGTAGAACAGGGACTCGTTCCGATCCTGCAACGAGGACAGTTCTCGATACCGGTCCAATGAATCATTAATCCCTGCAAAGATCGCGTAGAATCGCTCGGCCTGCTGATCCTGGGTATTGAAGGTGGCGGGTAAAAGGCCATCCAGTTCCAACACACGGCGTTCTTCTTTGGTAAACGCACTCCCCTTGTTGAGCAGTGGATCGCGAAGCAGATCATTGCCCCGTTTCAGGCGAGGCTGCTGTGGACGGGTCATCAAAGAGGCTCCAGGTTCACTCTGCGGGACGTCAGAATCCTGAACATCGGAAGATGTGTTCTGCGGATTTGTTTCACCCGGCGACATGGTAATTCCCTTGTTCGATCTGGGCGGCTGCGAACTATAGACCGATTGTCGGCGAAATGCGCGCCGTATTTAGCGCTTCTTCAGGGCAACCAGCCGACAATACCGCAGATCTGGTCCTCGTGGATGAGGATTCCAAGCGTGTCCGAATTATTGTCACAGGTAATAGTTCTCGCTACTTTACACAATGATTGAGTTTACGGTATTGATATCCGCCATCCCCCTGGGTCAAACGACGCGAATGAGAGATCGTCGCCGTTGATGATCAATGTATCGTTCGAATCGCCGTCAATGAGGAAACTGATGATGCCGATATTGGGGGGCTATCGGACCTGGCCGTTGGTAGTCTGACGTCGTCCTCTGCGTCCTTCTGGGACAATGCGAACACTCACCTGGCGTAACTTACCGATCGTGCCACTCTTATCGTGGAAACCACCACGTAGTAATGTCACCTCAAACCCCACGCCGCGCGCGTTCACACTCTGATCATTGTCAAACGCCGATAACTTCGCCTGTGCACCTTTACCCACCAGCAAGAACGGTGGTGGCACCATGCCGAACGAGTCTTCGACGACGATTCGGGGGGCGATGAACCACTATTTAGAGAGCACAGGGCAATTTCAGGTACCCCAAGAATACTAAATTTTGCGATCAGACTAGACCAGAGTCCATTGCGGATATCAATAAATAAGTATTTATATCAGTATTTTACAGTCACTTTCTCAAATTTCTTCTAGACGCTCCCCGCGAGAGTGATGTCGATTGCCACGCCGCCAGTCGTGGAACCTCGCCAGCAGATCCAGCGCCCAGTCCGGTTTGTGTGCTTTGCGCCATTCACTTGCAGCAAACTTGTTCATCTCGGCGAGCGTAGGATAGACGTGGATCGTACCAAGGATTTTGCCAAGGCCTAGCCCGTGCTTCATAGCAAGGACGTATTCGTGCAGCAGATCACCCGCATGATCAGCCACAATCGTCGCTCCGATGATCCTATCGCTGCCCATCGCAGTCAGCACTTTGACAAACCCATGTGCTTCCTCGTCCGCCAATGCACGATCCAGACTGGCTATGTCATACCGCGTGACTTCATACGCGACGCCCTGTGAGACAGCCTCCGTCTCACTCAGACCAACATGGGCGACTTCAGGACTGACAAACGTGCACCAAGGGACCACAGAATAGTCCACCTTCTGCCGCCAGAAAGTCGCAAAAAGGGCATTAGTTGCCGCGTAGTAGGCCATATGGGATGCCGTATGTGTGAATTGGTAAGGACCGGCAACATCACCAATCGCATAGATATTCGGAAAATTGGTCTGAAGGAAGTCATTAACTGCAACCGTTCCGCGCTCGGTCAGTTCAACGCCAATGTCCTCCAGGCCAAAACCAGTTACATTTGCCCTGCGACCGACGGCGACCATTATACTGTCGAAAGGCACCTGCACAGCTTCGCCACCTTCAGTAGGCTCGGCGACGAGTACATGCCCACCGTCTGTATCCGTCAGCACGGACTTGGCCATGTGCGAGGTCAACAGTCGGACACCATCTGCTTGTAGTGCACTGCCTACGAGTTCGGAAACTTCTGGGTCTTCGCGCGTCATGACACGATCGGAAGCTTCAACCTGCGTGACCTGACTTCCGAGACGAGCGAATGCCTGTGACAATTCTGAGCCGATTGGACCTCCGCCCAGCACCACAAGTCTTTCGGGTTGTTCGCGTACCGACCAGACGGTATCCGACGTCAGGTAGCCGATATCAGCCAGGCCCTCGATGGGAGGTACAAATGGACTAGCCCCTGATGCAATGATGATTGAACGTGTGTTGATCGTCCGGAATTCACCACTGTCGTCAATCACCTCGACTTGCCACGGTGATTTGACCACGGCACGCCCCAGAGCAACGTCGACGCCAAGGCTTTCATACCTTTCGGGTGAATCGTGAGGCTCAATGGTCTTGATGATGCGTTGAACGCGTTCCATGACCGCGTTGAAATCAACGTTCGGTGCCGGAGCGGCAAATCCCAGATCGTGTCCACGTCGCATATCGGCGGCGAGTTTTGCCGAGCGAATGAGCGATTTACTTGGGACACAACCCGTATTTAGACAATCGCCCCCCATTTTGTCCTTCTCCACCAGCGTCACACGCGCGCGCAAGGTGGCGACAATCAATGCTGCGACCAGCCCACCCGACCCTGCACCAATGACTACTACATCCTGATCAAAATAAGCCGGCTTAAGGAACCCACGATAGACCCGCCGAACCCTGATCCAGTCCATCAGTTTCTTCGCCAGTAATGGAAACAGTCCCAGGAGCACAAACGACCCAAGCAAGGTGGGTGAAACGATGTCGGATAGTGTTGACACCTGTGCAAGCTGAGTACCTGCATTCACATAGACAATCGTCCCCGCCAACATACCTATTTGACTGACAATGAAGTACACCAGCACCCGAATGTTTGTCAGTCCCATCAGTAGATTGACTACAAAAAAGGGAAAGATCGGTACCAGTCGGAGCGTAAACAGATAAAGCGCGCCATCTTTTTTAACACCTTCGTTGATCGCATCCATCTGACGCTGAAATCTGCGCTGCACTTGATCTCGCAGCAAATAGCGGGACACCAGCATGGCCAACGTGGCCCCTATGGTAGAGGCAAACGACACGATCAGGAGACCCAGCCCTAGTCCGAACATACCACCTGCAGCCAAGGTCATAATGGCCGCTCCTGGAATACTCAAAGCGGTCACCAGGACATACACGACAAAGAACGCCGCAGAAATAAGGACCACGTCCGCCGCAACCAGCGCATCAAGTGCAGTCTGTTGCGTTTTGAGCGACTCCAGCGTGAGGTAAGCACCCAGATCCCAGTAGAAGAACGCTCCCACCATCACCATCAGTGCCACCACGAGAACCAGTCTGCCTGCCGTCATCTTCCACTCCAAAGCGGTTTCGAATACCGCGACTTATAACCTATTATGATTTGTTGACGCAGCCACGTCTGCATTCGTTACAACACCAGAACACAAATCGATGTGCAATAAATGGTTGCTTCAGATTTCCAGGTAGTCTAGTGATGATTCGATACAGTAACGATCCTGCAACTATTGATTGGCAGACGCTGCGTGAGGACTTAATTGCTGATGATTTCCACAACGGCCGCACGAACGACCAATTGGAAGCTTCATTCGCCAGCAGTCAGATTCCGGTCTTCGCAATGGATAAAGACAACCGATGTGTCGGGACTGCTCGCGCGCTCTCAGATGGTGTCTGCAATGCCTATGTCGTCGACGTCTGGACGCACAGCGGTTACCGAGGTAAGGGCGTCGCATCAACGATGATGCATCAAATTATTGATGCCTGTCCGGGTCAACGCGTCTATCTGTTTACCGACACGGCCGTCGATTTCTATAAGAAACTTGGTTTTCGCGAGCAACTGACCGGTATGCATATCATTTCAGGGACGTGGTTGGTGGCCGGTCCTGAATAGTGCCAGCATGACCTTTCCTCGATAGGGATAACACGGGTAAGCTAGGTTAATCTGCATTTGACGATGAAACGGACATACGCGGGCCCGACAAACTGACCTAAGCGCGCGTTGATAGCAATTTCATCAACAACAACGCACCCGCTTAGCCAACGATGCGCTTCAGCATAGATACTGGCATTGCTTACAGGGCATTCTAGCGTGAGACGGCGGCGGACAACCCTTCAATGCGTTCCCAGTTCACCAGTTTTTGATATACCTGTTTGCGACCCAATCGACGCGCTATCGCAGTTCGACTGAACTTTACCCCCTGAACAAGGCTGGGTTATTTATCGACCGTCAGATACCGGTAGTTCCGACTCGATCCAATATAGACACAGTAGCTGAGTGCCTCTCGAACAGCAGCGACTTTATCAGACCCAATAGGGTCATTTTCTTCGATCATCATGGTTCTAAACAACTCTGTGCTCATCGGACGCTCCCCATCCGACACTTTCCCCCAAACAATCTCTCATCTCATCGAAGAGTCGCGTCAACACACGATGATCGATGCCGGTCCGCAACAGAGCATCTCAGAAGTACGTCCCAGATCAATGAACTCATCAAAAATTCACTCAGGCCGTCAGACGTTATATCCCGCCCGTGCTTTCGCCGATACCTGACTTGGCCTCGTTGGCCTTGCAGCGATTGACGGTTTTCCACGACAGACTAATGTGAATGCTATTCTTTACAATGAGTGAAATTGGCGGCCTACAACTTGACCATCATCTACCAACAGTCCATTAAAGGGGTCTCCTATGAAGTTAGAACGGCTGGTCAAAGTCGACGTCTCTATACCAATGGCGCGTTTCATACTCAGTTCCACCCCCATCGCACGTTCACGTACGGGATCTGGGATCTGTTGACCATCCCCGCGTTATACGTGCCGTCTCAGCTTGACCGTGTCCAACGCGGCCGTAAAAGTAGGACGGACGCGAGTACAGCACTGATCCTGGGCGTTGGTGGTGGCGCGGCGGTCCACCAATGCCACAACCTCCTGGCGATCAGGCACACCATTGGTATCGAATTGGATCCGCAACATCTTTACCTGGCGAAACGATTCTTTGGCCTCAAAGATCTGCCCGGACTGACCCTGGTCGAAGCTGACGCGACAGAATGGATCTCGAGACACCGTCAACGCCATACACTGCTCGTTGATGACCTTTATCTCCATGCATCGACTCAAGAAACCCGTCTCGCAGACCCTGTACGACCTGCACTACCCCCACCTGATCGTTGGCTTACTACACTGGCAGGCCGCGTGAGCAAAAACGGTGTTCTGATTCAAAACCATCTGGCTGCACCCACAGCAGCACGAACAATCAGAGATCATCGACCCATGCTAAGCACCCTCTTTGCCTCTGCTTTGCTGTTCACTACACCACGCTATACGAACGGGATTCTCGCGCTCTACAAGGAACCGGTTTCAGCGCGTCGCATGGCGAGCCCTGTGCGAAGCGTTCTGCAACAGATCGGGCGATATCCTCAATTTGCTTGCCGACAATTGTTTTAGTCTGCCCGTCGGCCAGCATTGCCAAAAGATCCATTTCTCAGGAAAGTCACTATAGAGGCTTTTACCAGACGATGCCCTATAATCCATGTGTGTCCTGTACGCACGACCTGATGATCTGACATCCCTTCAATACGGGTTGATGCCACGGTGACCTTTCCATCACCTGGACCGGGTAACAATGGTGAAAAGAACGGGGTCCACTGCCGCCCCGCAATTACACCGAGTTCAAAATCAGGAGACGGCAGACCACTGACCCATGAAGCCTCTGCGTCGGTCCCGACTGACAACTGGAGGAATGCTGGACCCATGATGCGGCTGACAAAAGGAACACGGCGCAGCCCATTGACAACTTCACTCCCGCCATTGGGTGGCGCCAGCATCACAGCACGCTGCACCTGCAATAGCCCATCGGCAACCATGGTTCGCAACACGATGCCCCCCATCGAGTGGGTGACAAACGAGAAGCGATCAACTTTGGGGAAGTTTTCATGAATTTCAGTCGAGACCGTCGAGGCCAGACTCGACAGGGGATCGCGACGACTCGGATAGGACACGACCAGGGTCTCGAACCCAGCATCCCTGAGATAACGTGCCAACGAGTACATCGAGGCGCCGTTGCGAGCCAATCCGTGGAGCAATACCACTGGCGCAGTCGTCATTATTGTCTGTCGTTATTGGCCAGCCACGTTGCGAGCCAAGGATTGAACTGTTCTGAGGATTCGTACTGCAACCAGTGTCCACCGGGCATGATTTCAAACACGGCCTGCGGACAGGCATTACGCACAATATTCCGGCGAAGATCAAGATGCCTCATGGCGGGTGCATCTCGATCCCCATAGACAACCGTTACTGGAGATCGGATACGAGCCAGCGAATCTTTAACAATCTCGGTTTTGGCAAATCGGGGGGAGTTGAATCGTGCCCGCGCGGTGTTGATACTCTGCAGGTACACCGCCAGTTCGTCCACACTGCTGGGTTCCGCAAACATCAGGCGATGCAGATTTTCCCGGTTCAGAGCACGGATCTCCGACGCAGTCATCTCTGGATCGCGTCCAAGTATTGGCTTCATGCCTTCTCCGAGCGGTATATCTCCCAACGCGCCAGGACCCACCAGACAAAGCGAACGTATCGCATCAGATACCTCGCCAAGTTCTGCAGCCACCAGTGACGCCACCGTGGCTCCCCAGGAAAAACCGACGATGTGCAGCCCATTCGACGCCAAGGCAAAAGTGCCGATAGCATCGATCAGAGGTGTCGCTGCATCTTTGGGTGTATAGCCCTTGGGCAATGTCGCCGCTTCACCCAGCCCCGGCAGATCGGGCACGATGACATCTCGTACCTGACTTAGTGGCCGAATATTCCGAATCCAGTGTGTCCAGGAACCAGCACCACCATGGACCAGCAATACCGGGACTTCCGGACCACCAGACGTTGCTGGCATGGTCGACATCCTTGGCCATCGTCTGATCGGCAATGTGCCTTCGGCACAAGCCGCCTGTAGGACAACCGCATCGGCGGTCACCTCCTGAACCCATGCTTTCGCTGTCGTCTCATCTGTCACGTGTTCCATGGTCAACGTCAGTACCACCCATCAATCGTCATTGTAAGTGATTAGCGTCGGTGATGAGCGAATCCGACCTTCACGTCGGGGTCTTAAATCACCGTGATCCACTTTTTTTGCAACTGACATACTCTCATACTACGTAGCCATGTTGACTCTGACTCAATCCAACCAGCTGTCGCAACTTGTTGAAGCGTTCAGTCGGAAACGATTGTCACCGCCCGATCCTCTGCACCCCACTCCTGTTGTAGTCCCCAGTCATGGTATGGGTCAGTGGCTCAAGATGGAACTGGCACGCCATCAGGGGATTAGTGCAAATATAGCTACCATGCTCCCGGCGCGTTTCATCTGGCAGCTATATCGAGATTTGCTCCCGGACCTTCGACTCGCTGAAGACATCCAGTTCGACGCACGGAACATCGCCTGGCGACTCTACAAGCTGCTGCCCAGATTGATTCGAGACGAGTCATTCAATGAGCTCTCCCGCTACCTCGAACCTCCCGGGGATGAAAATCTGCGACGCTGGCACCTCGCCACAAAGTTGGCTGACGTCTACGACCAGTATCTGGTCTATCGACCCGACTGGATCATCGCCTGGGAGAGCGGCGAACTGCCAACGAACCGGAGCCTCCAATGGCAGGCGCAGTTGTGGCGAGCGATGATGGACGATACGGACCGTATCGATTCAATCGATCACCGTGCGCATCTACACAAGGCGCTCATGGCACAACTATCGTCCGGAAGCGCGGACGTCTCGCCCCTGCCGACAACGCTTCGCATCTTTGGTATTGCCTCACTCCCCCCGATTCATCTCGAGACTTTTATGGCGCTTTCTCACGTCATGGATGTGGAGATTTTCTTTCAAAATCCCTGTGCCGAATATTGGGGTGACATCATCTCGAACCGAGACCAGGCACGCCAGTCGGTACGCGCGTTAGTGGACAAAGACATCGATCAGCCTTTACTCGAGGATGACTATCTATCGGTGGGCAATCCCCTGTTGGCATCCATGGGTCACCTGGGACGGGAGTTTTTGGAACAACTGCTGACGATCGATAGCCTACATGTGATCGATGACTTTAAACGGCGAAGCGAAGTCGCCCAAAAGCTAACGTCTCCCACGCTACTCACTATCATCCAGGATGACATTCTGGATATGACCTTCGCGGGCACTTTCGACAACATGCCAGCCAGACCACTTGACACGCCGATGGATGACAGTGTTCAAATCCATGTCTGCCACTCTCGCATGCGAGAAGTCGAAGTCTTGTTTGACGCGTTACATACGTTGCTCGACAACAACAATCCTCGCAACATTGCAGCTCAGGACATAATTGTCATGATGCCTGATGTGTCAGCCTACGCGCCCTATATCGAGGCCGTCTTTGAAGAACGGATTGCGCATACCGTCGTTGATCGTTCATGGCGCGAGGAGTCACCAACGATTGTCGCCTTCCTGAAACTGCTACAACTTCCCCTGTCGAGACTGAGTGCAGTTGAGATGATCGATCTGATTGAGGTTCCTGGAATCGCACGTCGATTTCAGCTGAATGAAGCCGATCTCCAACTGATTACACGATGGATTGCTGAAACCGGTATTCGTTGGGAGTTTGATGGAGATGCGAAATCACGATGGCAGGTACCACCTGAACATAAAAACACTTGGCAATGGGGTCGTGCACGACTGCTGACGGGGCTTGCCATGGAACAGGCCAGTGGACCGGTCGATGGTGTGCTGCCACTGGACGTCGATGTTGACGATACCGAGACATTAGGGAGTTTTCTGCATCTCATCCACGAAGTGGGTCGCTACCGCTCGCTCCTAGCGCGTTCCCACGACACTAAACATTGGCGTCGACTGCTCCTTGGGATGATCGACGATTTCTTTGATGCTGAAGATGATGAAGACATCGCACTCACCATGATTCGGGATGCCATTTTCGAGCTCGACGACCAGGCGACGGGTGCCAGCGTAGACATGCCAGTCAGCCATCAGCTAATACATGCCTGTTTGACAAGCAGCCTGTCCGAACCCAGACAACATCGTGGATTTATGCGCACGGGTGTCACGTTCGCCACCCTGATACCGATGCGCAGCATCCCATTCAAGGTGGTGTGCCTTTTGGGTATGAACGATGCTGATTTTCCTCGCCCTGATCGTCCGGTTAGTTTTGATGGCATCAGTAAAGCACCGCGACGAGGCGATCGTTCGCGACGCTTGGATGATCGATATCTATTTCTTGAAGCATTAACGGCGGCGACCGAGGTTTTCTACATCAGTTACGTGGGACGAGGCATTCGAGACAACCAGGAAAAACCCCCTTCTGTACTTGTCACCGAATTCTTGGACTACCTGCAACGGGGATTCGATCGGGAACTGGTGACCATTCATCCCCTTCAACCATTCAGCACGGACTACTACAGTACTGCAAATTTATCGCTGCGATCCTGGGACCCACTCTGGTACGAGGCGCTGCAACAAACCGCTCCCGCCAAACCGTTCGTATCAGGTGCACTACCGGCGCCATCAGACACAGAAGAGATGATCGCGATGGATGTTTCTGACCTGACCCTGTTCTTCCGACATCCGGTTCGTTTCTGGCTGAATGTACGTCTTGGGGTCAATCTGCAAATCGGCGAGGACGCACTCCCTGACACTGAGACCTTTCAACTCAGTCCGCTGGATCGCTATCAGATTGCAGATGCCGCACTGGCAACCCTGGCGCGAGGCGAGGACATCGAAGCGTTTCGTGAAGCGATAGTCGCCAGTGGCCTTGTATTGCCAGGTCCGATGGGCAACAGACAGCTGGATCAACAAATTGACAAAGCGGTCGCAGTCGCGAGCGTACTCACACAGTTTGAGGAAACACCCACCTCGATCAATCACGTCATTAGCCTCCCAAACAATCTGATGCTGACTGGGCACATAGACAACATACGCGACGATATCTTGCTTGACATTCGCACCGGTCAGTTACGCAAGCGACAACTGATCGATCTGTGGATACGGCATCTGTTTGCCTGTACAACCGGCAATGTCAAAAAGAGCATCGCGATCTCGGTCGACAAAGAGGCGCCTGTGCTGCATGTCCTTCGGGCAGTCAGTCCAGACCAGGCGATCTCCTTACTCTCGCGACTGATTGTCTATTTCAAAGATGGTCAACGAGCCCCCTTGATGTTCATCCCCGAGACCAGCCATGCGTGGGCGAGCAGTCTGGCTGCAGGGGACTCTAAACATCAGGCCAAACGCACAGCGCAGCGCGCGTGGTCACAAGCCGCCTATAGCGAAGCCTTTGACCGCGAATACCAGCGGGTTTTCAATTTCGATGATCTCTACCAACCCGACTTTGAATCTATCGCCGTCGATATCTGGCAGCCCGTGCTCGAACATCTGGACAGCGTGTCATGACAACCGGCCATAAAATTCTCGACCCACATACTTTGCCTCTCATAGGTCTTCAGTTGATAGAAGCCAGTGCGGGAACCGGCAAAACCTACACAATTACAAGTCTCTACCTTCGATTGATTCTGGGTCGGGGAACCGAGAGACCGTTTGCGGTCAACGAGATTCTTGTCCTGACCTTTACGATCGCTGCGACCGCTGAACTCAAACATCGTATTCGAACGCGTCTGATGGAGACGCGCCTCTATTTCCTGTCACGACAATGGGGCTTACGGAACGGAGACGCTGACAACAGCATTCACAATGCCGACACTATCATTAGAGAATTGTTCGATCAGAGCCAGGATGTCGATCGGGACATTCGGCTGCTCACAGCGTCGATCGCACTACTCGATGACGCCGCGATTTTCACGATCCACGGCTTCTGTAGCCGTGTACTGTCCGACTACGCCTTTGAGACCGGCGCGCCGTTCGATCAACAAGTCGACCCGGATCCCGATGTCATGCTGACGCTCGCCGTTGAAGACTGTTACCGCAGTGAGTTGATGCAGTTGTCTTCGCCCGTTCTTGAAATCGCACAACGCATGTGGCCGACACCAACCCATCTTCACCGCCAGATACGCCAGTTCATCTACAGAGATGACATTGATGTTCAACCCGTTGAGAGAAACGTCGATCTGGCGCGTTATCGAACACTTGCGATAGCGATTAAACATATGTGGGTTGAGCAGGATATCCCGTCGATCTTGCGCGAAGCCGGGTTTATCGCCAAGCGACGTTGCCTGACCCATATTGATGAGATGACCAGCTTCTGCGGGAATACAGAATTGGATGGGCGTGCAGGAAGTGGCGCCAATCTATGGGAACTCTGGACGAACGACCACATGCAACGCCACCTGAAGAAAAGCGGGCACCTTCCTGACCACGCGATCTTCGATCATTTTGATGAACTTTGGGGGCTGCAGCACGAATTTAGCCAGTTGAAGGCGAATCTCTGGCATCAGGTACTAGGTAACATCAAAGAACGCCTCAGCCACCAACAAACGGAGCTTGGTATCCTTACGCTGGATGACCTGCTGTCTCGCGTGGCCACCAATCTCAACGAGACCAGACTCGCCCGACGACTCGCAGACCGATGGCCGATCGCCATGATTGACGAATTTCAGGATACGGACGATACGCAGTATCAGATATTCAAGCGGATCTATGTTGACGAACATAAGCCAGGCACCTCTGCGTTTTCCAACACTATTTCTGAGGGGAACTCCGAAAGTTCTGTTAACGAACGTGCGCTCTTCATGATTGGTGACCCTAAGCAAGCCATCTATCAATTTCGGGGTGCTGACGTCTATACCTACATCAATGCTCGCAAGCAGACAGCAGAGCAATCCGGTGTGCACTCACTGACAGTGAACTATCGATCAACCCCACCTCTCGTTGACGCTATCAATCACCTCTTCAATCAGCCCAATGTCTTCGACAATGACGACGACATGCCTTTTGTGCCGGTGGATCCCGGCCTAAAAGAACAGGAAGTATTAATCCGTGGTGAACATAACCCACCCGTCGTCATCCGCCAGTTCACCGGACATGACGGTAAAGGACTCCAGCCTCGTGCGGCCACCATGCTTGCCACCGAGTGGGCAGCTGAAGAAATCTCAGCCAACCTGCTTCATCCTTGTACCACGATTGACGGAGAACCTCTGCACGCCGGACAGATCGCAGTCCTCGTTCGCGACAAGAACCATGCAAGAGCCACGCAACAATCTCTCGCTCGTCGACAGATCCAGAGTGTTTATCTCACTTTGGAGAGTGTGTTTCTAACAGAGACTGCGACCGACCTCATGACCGTCCTCGAAGCAGTAACCGATCCAGGGGACGAGCGAAAGATAAAAGCAGCACTTGCGTCACCTCTACTGGCAAGCACCGCAGAGGAACTTGCACGATTGGGAGAAGATACGCTACTTCAACAGGACATGCTCACAGAATTCCAACGCTATCACTCACGTTGGGCACAGGTTGGCATTGCTCCGATGATGGAATCCTTGATTAAACAACGGGGTGTCGCCGTCAGATTACTGCAGACGAAGGAGGGAGAGCGTCAACTGACCAATCTCCGACATCTCACGGAATTAATGCAGGAACGTTCGATGCAGGCTCCTGGGATGCGCCGTTTGCTGAAATGGTATGCCCGTGAACGACGGGAGGCCTCGACAGTTGCCCCGGAGTCGCACCAGCTGCGCCTAGAGAGTGATCAAAACCTGGTCAAACTTGTGACAATGCATGCCGCCAAGGGGCTTGAGTACGATATC
The DNA here is from genome assembly GCA_913049815.1 of uncultured Gammaproteobacteria bacterium. Taxonomy (GTDB): domain Bacteria; phylum Pseudomonadota; class Gammaproteobacteria; order Pseudomonadales; family Azotimanducaceae; genus UBA7451. The sequence continues at coordinate 2,761 of CAJWYI010000052.1, read as the reverse complement.
GTACTCATTCCCATCGCCGGTTTTGGCCTCTTTTTCGCGAACCAGGAACCGCACCTCTATCACGATCTGGAAGACGATCGCTACCGTTTGAAGATCGATATCGGCGGATCTGATACCGCAGTACAACTAGCCAACACTGAAAGCATGTCAGAAGACATGCGCCTCCTCTATGTCGCTGCAACGCGTGCACGTCTTCGTTGTTACCTGGGTATGCCACATACTCGCGATGCGAAAAGAACTGCCTTTGCACGATTATTGGGGTACGAAGGAAAACGAGACATGTCTGACGTCTTCAACGCACTGCCGGAAACGCTTTTCGATACAGGGTTTGTGACGGAGACGGAAAGAACTCTGGTGAACGAACGCAGGGATGATGCCGCCCATCTAAACCCACCCGAACCGCGACCCGTCATAGATCAACGCTGGCAGGTGCACAGCTACACGGGGATCACACGATTGTTAGCGGCCCAAGAAACCGAAACCGATCAACCAGGATACAGCGATGACGACGTACAGACTGCCCAGGCAATACTTGCTGGTGAGGTTACACCGAACGCTCCTGCGTTAGACCCCGCGGACCTGAAGCCAAACCGGTTTAATTTCCCAAGAGGACCCCGTGCCGGTATTGCCCTTCACAGTCTGTTCGAATCGCTGGCGTTCGACCAACCGATAGAAAAGCAACACAGACTACTGCAGCAATGCCTCGAACGTGTTGGCCTGGTTAGGGAGCAAGACATATGGGAGCCAGTTCTGAAAGACTGGTGTGAGGATATTCTGGGGAGTGATCTACAGGGAATGAAACTCCGCGATATTTCGCGCTCGGACAGAATCGACGAGATGGAGTTCCACTTCCCTGTCCAAGCCAGCTACCGCGTCTTCGAATTTCTAAAGAATCGCGGCTACGTCGGCGGGATACGTACGCATGAGGACGTTGACATCAGGGGTCTGATGACCGGACTCGTTGACCTTACTTTTCGACATGACGGTTGTTATTTCATTGTGGACTATAAGTCAAACCATCTGGGATCCGCGTTCCCCGATTACGAACAAAAAGCATTGAACGAAGCCATGAATGTTCATCAGTACCGACTACAGTATTTGATCTATACGGTCGCGATGACTCGCCATTTGCGGCATACCTTGCCAACCTTTAACTACGATCAGCATTTTGGCGGTGTCTACTATCTTTTTCTCAGGGGAATGCATGCAAAAGACAATACGGGCATCTATTTCGACAAGCCCCCTGCAGCCGACATCGAAGCATTCGATGCACTACTCAATGAATCTACCGAAATGGATGTCTCGAGCCTGTGAATGAGCATAACACCACTCATGATGTTACAGCGCCAGTTGTCACCGTGGACAAGCCGTCGCTGATCGCAAGTGAGTTTCGGGCATTTATGTGTACGCTGAGCGACTGTGAGGAGGATGGGAATGCCGGGCGAGCGTTCTACGAACTCGCAACTGCGCTCAGCGACGGACACAGCTGCCTCGATTTGACAGGACTTGCAATCGACAACTCCCTAGTCGAATGGAAAAATTTGCTCAAAGCGCTACCGGTCGTCACCGATGTGACTAGAGGTATCGCGGATTCAACCGCCCCGCCAACACCCCTTGTGCTCAATGGCAACAGACTATACATGCAGCGATACTATCTCTATGAACAGCGAATTGCTGACCAGTTGCGCCGCCGCAACCAACCCCGCCTCCTCACGGATGACGTGCCACGTAACACCATAGTCGAAGCTATCAAGAATCTCCCGGCAGGCACTGACCAGAAGACAGCACTTTTTTTAGCGCTACATCGTGGGCTCACGGTGATCACGGGTGGACCGGGCACGGGCAAGACCACCACCGTTGCGCATCTGATCAAACTGTACCGCTCTACGATCGGCAGCGACGAAGCGGTGCGTGTACGCGTTGCTGCACCTACCGGTAAGGCGGCCAACAGGTTAGCCTTGGCACTGGCCGATGTCGGTCAGGGAGACATCCCTGTGAGTACCGTTCATCGGCTGCTTGGACGTTACGGGGATGGTCGAGGGTACCGCCATGGTCCCCATAATCCTCTTATTATCGATCTGCTGGTGGTCGATGAGGTCTCGATGATCAACCTTGCCATGATGGATCGATTGCTCTCTGCCCTGCCTAATACAGTTCGGTTGGTCTTACTAGGAGACGCACACCAATTACCATCCGTAACTGCTGGAAACGTCCTTGCTGACCTCGGGCGATCACCTCCCGGGTTCAGTATCTCGGTACGCTCACAGATACAGTCCGCGCTCGGTTTTGATCCCGTCCCGCCGACCGCCGCTCCAACGGAAAAGGTCATCACGACCCATGATCTTCAGGATGCGATGGTCAGCTTGACGCAGAATTACCGTTTCAACATGCACGAGGGCATCGGTCGTCTAGCGCGGGAAGTCGTCAGCGGCATAAACCCTACCCTCACCAGGATTGCACCGGATACCACTCTCGCCGAACATCATGATGCGGACGGGTCTGTTGTACTTATTTCGCTCGACGATGACGAGGACATCGGAGCTCGCGTGCTCGAGACTTATGATGACTATTTCTCGTTACTGGCTAATCGACCGCCACCCCAGGACCTGCTGTTGGCATTCGAGCAAACCCGAATTCTGTGTCCTGCACACGAGGGTCCATTGGGTGTTAACGGGATCAACGCGTATCTGACCACCGAAGCACGACGACGACTGTCACCAACAGATCCACGGGATCACGAGTACTTCCATGGCAGACCCAT
>CAJWYI010000051.1 GCA_913049815.1 uncultured Gammaproteobacteria bacterium | reverse complement strand
CGTCTCTTTTCTACGATGAGCGCTTTGATGGCGATGGGAACTCTAGGCAACACGTTCTAGACGAGTCTCGTTACGGTGGCGCTGAAGTATTGATTGCTGACAGCAACTTTGGTTGTGGGTCCAGTCGAGAGCATGCACCACAAGCAATTCAGAAGTTCGGCTTCAAAGCAATAATTGCAGGGTCTTATGCAGAGATTTTTCACGGCAATAGTACAACGCTGGGCATTCCCTGTGCCGTGATGTCCGATGAGAATCGCGCACGTCTCGCAAGACTGATCGAGAGTGATCCAACCATTGAGGTCCTCATCGATCTGGACTCCATGAAAGTGACTTGTGTAAACAACAGCTTCGACATCACAATGAAGGCTTCCACGCGCGAAGCATTCCTTCAGGGCTCCTATGACCCGTTGGATGCGTTGCTGGAAAGGTCGGCTGATGTGCGAATCACGGCACGGCGTCTTGGCTATCGGGCCGGTTGACTGATGTCGCGCAAGAAGATTGAGATCTACGACACCACGCTCCGTGACGGTAATCAGGGTGAAGGTGTCCAGCTCAGTCTCGCAGACAAGTTGACGCTGACGGGGATCCTCGATGAAGTGGGTATCGACTTCATCGAAGGTGGCTGGCCAGGATCTAATCCAAAGGACGACGGCTTTTTCGAACGTGTACGCAGTCTCGATCTGAACCACGCCAAGGTCACGGCTTTCGGTTCAACACATCGAGCAGACGTTGATCCATCGGAAGACTTTTTCCTATCCAAGCTTGTTGAAGCGAAGGCCGATGCCACGTGCATTTTTGGGAAATCCTGGGATTTGCACGTCGAACAGGCGTTAAGGGTCAGCCCAGAGGCAAACCTCGATATGATTACTGGTTCGGTGGGCTATCTGAAGTCAGCGACTGGTAAACCTGTGTTCTATGATGCAGAACATTTCTTTGATGGTTTCCGAAGCGATCCGGGCTACGCGCTTGCAACTTTAACGGTGGCGTACGAGGCCGGTGCCGAGCGGATCATTCTCTGTGATACGAATGGTGGGGTGATGCCACATGAGGTTGCTTTTGCGATTCGCGAAGTCAGAAAAGAGATTCCTGGTATCAAGTTGGGTATCCATGTCCACAATGATGGTGGTTTGGCAGTCGCAAATACTTTACGTGCCGTAGAAGAGGGCGTTGTTCAGGTTCAGGGCACGATCAACGGTATTGGGGAGCGATGCGGGAACGTAGATCTCATAGCCATTTTGGGGAATCTCGAACTCAAGATGAACTATCAGTGTCTGCCAGATGGCGAACTCGCCCATCTGACCGCGCTGTCACGAAAGGTCTGGGAACTGATTGGACGAGAAGGGCCTATGGGCCAGCCATTTGTAGGGACGTCCGCGTTTGCACACAAGGGCGGTGTTCATGTCAGCGCCGTACAACGCAATCCTGAAACCTATGAACACGTGACGCCTGAGTCCATTGGTAACGCTCGAAAGATTCTGATCAGTGAACTGTCAGGTGGCAGTAACCTTCGTGCCAAACTCGCAAATCGCTATCCGGAGCTGGAAGAAACGAACACCGCAAAGGCGATTCTTGAAGAAATTCAGGAGCGAGAACACGCGGGCTATTCTTTCGAGAATGCGGACGGCAGCTTTGACCTGATCGTTCGGCGGCATTTGGGTCGGTACAAACCCGCCTTCGATCCTTTGTCCTACCGAATCTATACGCCAGGTGGTGGCGACGGGTCTGAGGATGCCGATGGGTTGATTGAGGCCTCGGTAAAAATCAGGATTGGTGATCAGGTAGAGTTGTGTGCAGCAGAGGGGAATGGTCCGGTAGATGCCCTCAATCTGGCACTGCAACGGGCTCTATTACCGACGTTCCCCATTGTAGCCGACATGCACCTGACAGATTACACCGTCAGGGTCATCAACAGTACCGAAGAGACCGCTGCAAAAGTACGCGTTTATCTTGAACATAGTTTTACGGGGGAAATATTCGGCACAGTGGGTGTCAATGTCGACATTATAAAAGCGAGTTGGCAGGCATTGCTCGAAGCACACCATTACTGCCTGATGCAGCATCAAGAATTTGTTGATGAAACCGCGGCAGAATAGTCGTGCAGTTCAAACCTACACTCAGATATCTCAACGACTGGAGCACACAACATGAAACTTGACGGCCATCTGGTTGCGGACTGGAAGAAAATTCCTTCACACATTCAAGCCATGGAAGCCGCTGGCTTTGATGGCGTTGGCTCTGCAGAAATGAACCACGATCCATTTTTTCCTCTACTGCTTGCCGCAGAACATAGCGAGAAGATCGAGCTGCGTACGAGCATCGCGGTTGCGTTTGCTCGTAGCCCGATGATTCTCGCGAATCTGGGACACGACCTGAATGCGTACTCGCAGGGTCGGTTTACCATGGGACTTGGTTCGCAGATTCGAGCGCACATCACCAAACGTTTCAGCATGCCCTGGGGTGCACCTGCTGGACAGATGAAAGAACTCATTCAGGCAATGCGCGCTATCTGGGCCAATTGGTATGACGGTGAGCCGCTCCGATTTGAGGGCAAGTACTACAGCCATACCTTGATGACACCTGCATTTACGCCACAGGATAATGAATATGGTGCTCCCAAGGTTACGCTGGCAGCGGTTGGTCCCATCATGACCCGTATCGCAGGTGAAGTCGCAGACGGACTGATTATCCATCCGTTTTCAAATGAAAAGTACATTCGCGAAGTCACATTACCGGCAGTCCAAGAAGGTCTGCGTCGTTCGGGTCGTTCCATGGATGATTTTGAAATCTCGTACTCACCCTTCATTATTTCTGGCAAAGATGAGCAGACATTCGAGGTGCAGAAAGCAGCCGCGAAGAACAGGATTTCATTCTATGGGTCGACACCTGCCTATAAGCAGGTCCTTGGGGCCCATGGCTGGGGTGACCTACAACCAGAATTGAATGCGATGTCCAAGCAGGGCAAGTGGGCGGATATGGCTGAACTGGTGACCGATGACATGCTGAATGTCTTTGGTGTGATGGGAGAACCAGAGACGGTCGTTCCGACCATGAAAGCTCGCTACGGTGACTTCACGGATCGCACCAGCGCAGGTTTTGGATTTGTTGATGAGGATCACCGAGCCAGTATGATTGCTGAGCTCCGCGCTAACTAGCCATAAAAGCCTAGGGTTTGGAAGCACGCAACAAGACTGTGGTCCGACTGGTCCACCACATTGAGGACAGCGCTCCCCGGCACGTCAGGAGTCTCCAATGAATAAACGATGGTTACTTATCGCAGCCGCGATGTTGATTGTGGTGGGCATCTCCGGCGTCGTCTCATTGATGACAGGTGAGAGTGATGAGCCTAGTGTGAGCGACGAGCCTACGGAGACTTCAACAGTTTCCGTAACACTGCCGGACCCAGTTACGCCAACCGAGTCCCAAACAATTGATCGAGATCAACCCGACGGGGTCGCGGAACTGCAGAATCAGGTGCTACCTGGCAGCATAACCGAGGAGCCCGTACCCCAAGAACCCGTCACAGTGCCCGCTGTTCCGGCTGTCGTACTCCCACGATTGGACGACAGCGACCCGCTGTTCCGGGATAGCGTGGTCAGCCTATCGCGGATTGAATCGCTCAACGGCTGGTTAGGGGGTGAAAACCTGATCCGCAAAACGGTACTGGTGATTGACAATCTGGCTCGAGGCCAGCTCGTTCGTGAGCCTTTGGCCATTCTGGCCCCCGGTGAGCCGTTTTCCGTGATCGAAATTTCGGAAAATAGGTTTGAACTTAATCCTGTGTCCTATCAACGGTTTGATCCCGTCGTCGAGATCTTTGATTCCTTAGACAGTCGAAGTACTGCGGAACTTTATGTCTTGTTGCACCCACTGCTCGAAGAAGCCTGGCAGGAATTGGGATATCAAGAGGGTCGTTTTCAAACGGTGTTGTTTCAGGCAGTTGGCAGATTGCTGGAGACACCAGAAATTGATGGCTCTATTGAACTGATACGTCCGGCGGTCATGTATGAGTTTGCCGACGAGCGTCTAGAGTCTTTGGGGAGTGCGCAAAAGCAACTATTGCGCATGGGGCCCGACAATACCCGTAAGATCAAGAGGAAACTGCGGGAGCTTGCGCTTGAGGTCAGATCGCAACTCGCGACCGATGAGGAGACCAGCTAGTCGTTTTCGGAGAGTCAGCGTAACACAAAGTGCAAAAGGGAAGTTGATCAACCGGGTATCTGTCGATCCGTGCATCGAAAGAAAAGATCGTATAACTGTTAGTGCCTACCTCTACACTTGAGGTGTTGCGGTACCGGGTGTTTATGATGGATCTCCCTTAGCGTTCTGACAGTGCAGCCTCTTGTGCCCGTTTCAATGGCTTTAGGATGTAGTCCATGATTGTCTTTTCACCGGTAATTATGTCTACAGTTGCGATCATTCCAGGAATGATTGGCATGGGATTGGTTTCGTTCCCCAAGTAGTTCTTGTGAGTCCGGACATGGATCTGAAAGTAGTATTCGCCGGTATCGTCTGTGATGGTGTCAGCACTGATCAACTCTAGAACCGCATCGAGACCGCCATAGATTGAGAAATCGTAGGCTGTCAGTTTCACGGTGGCAGTTTGTCCCGGATGTATGAAGGCAACGTCCGCAGGCCGTACTTTGGCTTCTATCAGCAGCGTATCGTTGAGAGGTACGATCTCGACAAGATCCATGCCAGGCTGCACCACTGCACCGACGGTGTTCACCAGAACCTGCTTGACCGTGCCATCCACGGGCGAACGCACGTCAGTACGTTCGACGCGATCTTCCAAGGCCACATTGGAAATCGACATCCTGGCTAGTTCTGTTTTGGCCTGGTTCAATTCGGTCTGCGCTTCTCGAACAAACTGCTGACGGCGCTCAACGATGGTGTCTTCCGCTTCACTGATAATAGCCTGTGCTCGGGGAATTGTTGTCCGAGTGACTTCCAGTTGGCCCTCTGATTCGTTGACTGCAGCTTGAATTCGAAGGAGTTCCACTTCGGAGACCGCCCCGGTTGCGACCAACGGCGAGGTCATCTCAAGTTCGCGTTGTGCAAGATCGGTATTTCGCTTCAGCTTCTGTTCTTCCGCCTGCAATTCTGCAAGGGACTGAGTCTGTTGCATCAAGCGCTGATTCAATATGTCGATCGCTGAATTCTTCTCTTGTTGACGTGCGAAGAACAACTGTCGTTCACGGTCAATGATGTCCGAATGCTCAATAGGGAAGTCTGGCGGTGGCGTAAAGGGACGATCTTCGAGTTCTGCCTCAAGGCGCGAAATTTGCGCTGAAAGGGCCAGCGTGGCGATCCGTCCTTCATTTAAGGTAGACGCAAACCGTGTGTCATCCAGCAGCATCAGGGTTTGACCTTCCTTAACCCGAGCTCCCTCCCGCACCATGACCTGTTGAAGAATCCCGCCTTCGAGGTTCTGAATTACCTGTAGCTGGCTTGATGAGATGACTCGTCCCTCAGCATGTGCAACCTCGTCGACGGTTGCCATGTTGGCCCAGGTGATCCCCGTCACGATCACAATCAGGGTTAACCAAAGGACTGCGTGGGATAGGATAGGCAACCGTTCCACCTCGGCCGCCACGGTGTCCGGCATATAGGCGATGTCTTCTCCATGATAGGCCATCAACCCGCTGCTTCGGTTGTTCGTGGATCCGTGCCTGATGAGATGGCGGGCGGTCCACCGGAGAGTGCTCGCAGCACATCGTTTTTAGGTCCATCGGCAATCACCTGACCCTCATTCATCACAATGACACGATCCACCAGCGTGAGCATCGTGGTTTTGTGGGTCACGAGTATCAGTGTGCGGTTGCTTAGATACGACATGATTCCTTCCCGGAAGACGGCTTCTGCAGCGCTGTCCATTGAATTGGTGGGTTCGTCCAGTAAGAGCATGTTGGCATCCCCGATGAAAGCTCGTGCGATAGCGATCGACTGCCGCTGGCCTCCGGACAGGTTGGTTCCACGTTCACCTACAGGTAGGTCGTAACCCTGAGGGTGCTTACTGACAAAGTCATCAAGTCCCGATAATTGTGCTGCCCGTAAAACGGCGGCGTCATCGCTCGTGGGTTCACCGATGACAATATTGTCGCGAATGCTGCCATCAAACAGGATGATGTCCTGTGGGACATAATTAATGTTTCTTCGCAGATCTGTCGGGTCGAGTTGCATTATGTCCGTACCGCCAACCAGGATGCTGCCTGCGGCGGGCGAGTAGTACTTCATCAGCATTTTTTGCAGCGTCGTTTTACCAGAACCGATCTTTCCGAGGATGCCGACGTGCTCGCCGGGTTCAATTTTCAGGCTGACGTTGCGTAGTGCGGGTACCTGTTGTCCCTGATAACTGAACGAGACTTCGCGGAACTCAACGCCACCGTCCAGTTCTGGTCGGTGCAGAAATTTGTGACCTGCGGGTCGCTCTGTCGGTAGTTGCATTATGTGATTAATTGATTGATACGCCGCCATAGAGTGATGGTAACGGGTAAAGATGTTAGCGACCTGAGCCATCGGGGCAAGGCAGCGTGCGGTTAAAATCGTACATGCGATTAGTCCGCCTACTGTCAGTTCACCCAGCATGATCATGTAGACACCCAGAATCACGATAGCAATAGTCGCAATTTGCTGGAACATCTGAGCCAGGTTAACCGTGATGAGGGATAGTAGTCTGGAACGTAATGACAGTTTGGCAAGGCGACCATTGTGACCTTCCCAGCGCTCTTGCATGACGCCTTCAGCCCTTGCCCCTTTAATGGCGTCGAGAGCGGTGAGTGACTCAACCAGCATGGCATGCTTCTTAGCGGATTCGGCAAACGTCTTATTGATCACGTCCTGAAGCGGTGCCTGCAGCAAAATTCCTGTGAGAACCACGAGTGGAATCGCAACCAACGGGACCGCAGCGAGCATATCACCGATGCCATAGATCAGGAGTATGAACAAAATTACGAAGGGGAGGTCGATGACCGTTGTGAGGGTCGTAGAAGTGAAGAACTCGCGAAAGCTGTCGAATTCTTGCAGGTTATTTGCGAAAGAACCCACGCGATTTGGCCGTTCACTCATCCGAATATCCATGACACGCGAGAATGTTCTGGATGAGAGGATGATATCCGCACGTTTACCGGCTACATCGATAAAGTAACCGCGAAGCGACTTCATCATGAGATCGAATAAGATCACGATAAATACACCACTTGCGAGTACCCAAAGGGTTTCCACCGCATAGTTGGGGACTACCCGGTCGTAAACATTCATAATGAACAGCGGCGTAGCGAGAGCAAATAAATTGATGAGCAGAGAAGCGACAATGACTTCAGCATAGATGCCTCGTGATCGTTTGATCACACTCCAGAACCAGTGTTCCTGACGCTGTCCTTCAGTATCGTCTTTCTCGAAGAAGTCATACGCTGGCTTTAGATAAAGGCACAGTCCCTGGTAACTTCCTTCGATGTCTGAGCGGGGTACCTGTGCTGACTTGCCGCAGGCACTCATGACTGTGCACACGTCATCTTCAATGTGAGACAACATTACGGCGTCGTCTTTCATCAGGAGTACGATGGGGAGCACCTCATCGCTGATCTTCGTGAGATCGCGTTTGACGAGACTCGCATTAAATCCAGCTCTTTCTGCAGCTCGGATAAAGAGGGCTGGTGTCAGTTGTCCATCGACAAGGGGCTGTCCTGCGGTCAACGCTTCTGGTGAGTAGGGTCGCTTGAAGTGTTGTGTCAGCAGGACGAGGCAACCGAGGAGCGATTCACTTTGTTTACGGGTAGCCTCGTCCACGGATGTACGTTCCTCCACCGCATCGGTGCTGGGTTCAACGGGCGAGGGAAGGGATCCGTTGTCAGTAGTGTCCGACATCGGAGCAGTATACCACTGCGAGAAGTATGCTCTGCGTCGGTGTTCGTGGTGTCCTTTCGTCGTTCCGGTGATTCACGACGCTCGGGTCCTAGGTCAGATTGGGATATTTCTGATCCAGCGTTGCGTTCCACTCTGCGACGCGGTCAGCATTGGCTTCAAGCAGCTGGTCAACGTCGCCGATCGCGGTCATGCTAACGATGGTGTCACCTTGTTCAATGGCGTCGACAATAGCCTGGTCTTCGTCTGATTTTACCTTGCCAAACACAGTATGTGCGTCGTTCAAGTGAGGTTGCGGGCCATGAGTTATGAAGAACTGACTGCCATTGGTCCCTGGTCCTGCGTTCGCCATGGATAAAATGCCAGGTCCATCATGTCGCAAGGAAGGATCAAACTCGTCCTCAAAGTTGTATCCCGGGCTGCCTGTACCGGTACCCTGTGGACAGCCGCCCTGAATCATAAAATTGCTGATCACACGGTGGAAATTTAGCCCGTTGTAGTAGCCTCTTTTCGAAAGATTTACAAAACTGGACACGGTTACGGGGGTTTCATCCGGTTTGAGCGTCAGGTTGATTGTCCCTTTGCTGGTCTCTATAGAAAGTGAGATATCCAAGGCGGTTTCCTCGTCATTAATAGTAGATGTCTGTCCGGAACAATGATGCGTCCGGTCGCTTTTCGAAAAGTTGAGTCTCAGCGCTGGTCGATGGCAATGTAGTCGCGAGCATTTGAGCCGCGGTACAACTGCCGGGGGCGGGCAATCTTGTAGGGAGCACTCAGCATTTCATGCCAGTGGCTTATCCATCCGGGCATGCGTCCCAAGGTAAAGATGACGGTAAACAGATTGGTAGGTATACCGACGGCCTGTAGCGTAATACCTGAGTAGAAATCGATGTTCGGATACAGGTTGCGTTCAATAAAGTAGTCGTCTTCTCGAGCTATCGTTTCCAGTCGTTTGGCCAGTCGAAGTAGCGGATTATCATCGACCCCAAGCTCCTCAAAGACCTCATGGCAGGATTCTTCCATGACTTTTGCTCGAGGGTCGAAATTCTTGTACACACGGTGACCAAACCCCATAAGCTTGAACGGGTCGTCCTTGTCCTTGGCTTTGGCAACGTATTCCTCAACCTTCGATTCGTCTCCGATCTCGTTAAGCATGTCGAGAACGGCTTCGTTGGCACCGCCGTGTGCGGGTCCCCACAGTGCGCTGATACCGGCTGCAATAGCGGCGTAGGGATTGCAGTCCGTGGATCCCGCCATGCGGACCGTTGACGTTGATGCATTCTGTTCATGGTCAGCGTGCAGAATAAAAATTCGATCCATTGCTTTTGCGATGGTCGGGCTGATCTCTCGTTCGTCACCAAAGCACATATTGAGGAAATTTTCGGCGTAACCTAGCGAAGGATCGGGTGTGATAAACGTCTTGCCAGCGCCATGACGAAAGGCCATTGCTGCGATGGTTGGGATCTTTGCGATCAGTCTGTGAGCTGTTGTGACGCGATCTTCATAGACCGTAATGTCAGTATCTTCATGATAGAGGGCGGCAAGACCTGATACAGCAGCCCCGACCATCGCCATCGGATGTGCGCCTTGCTTAAAACCGTTAAATAGCTGCTGGTACTTCTCGTCCACATCCTGATTGGCATTAATGGTATTGACCATCTTGTCGTACTCGGCTGGGGTGGGCAGTTCACCGTTCAGGAGCAGATGAGAGACTTCAAGATGGTTCGAATGTTCAGCCAGCTGCTCAATCGGGTAACCGCGGTACATCAAGATACCTGCAGCGCCATCGATGTAGGTGATCTCGGAATCACAGCTTGCGGTTGACAGGAACCCTGGATCGTAGGTGTAGATCCCTTCGGCGATGAGCCCACGGACGTCGACTACATTGGAGCCCTCGCTGGCCTCCAGCGTGGGCAAGTCGACTGTTCGGCCGTCGATAGAGATCTGAACCTTTTCTGCCATGAGTGATTCCAGTGATGTGATCGGAGCGAAGCCGGCCCATGATTTCAAAACCGCCGTATGTTGTAAAGGTGTAGTGTCGTACCCGTTGTCGTAAAGTCCCATTAGGCAAGGGCTGGCGCCGATCCAGCGTCATGTTTTAAACACGTCTTCTTTTGAGTTTTTACCCCAATAAAACTATGATGACATCTGTCGAATGACATCCACGGAGCAAGACCTCGCGTAAGAAGGTAACTGCCCTCTGTTCTGGATGGCGGAATATTTTTGGGAAGTTTGGAGTCAAATGTGAGTATCCCCGGAAAACCTCATCGACCGGTGAATGTCGATCCAGTTGATCTGATGCGTTTCGCGTGGCCTGTCACGGCTATCGCATCGATCAGCCATCGTATGACAGGAGTGGTTCTATTTGCGGGGGTTCTGTTTGCGCTTTATGCGCTCGAACAATCGTTGACGGACGCGGCGTCTTTCGATGCAATGAAGACTGCCATTCTGACCCCATTTGGAAAAATCGTGACTTGGGGGCTGCTGGCAGCACTGGCTTATCACTTTGTGGCTGGCATTAAGCATCTGCTGATGGATTTAGAAATTGCAGACACGCTCGAAGGTGGGCGTTTTGCGGCGAAGATCACGCTGCTCTTAGGTGGCATCCTGGTGGTCCTGGCGGCCATCTGGATTTTCCCAGCATAAGCACCAACCTAACGCAGTCCTGTAAGACAGTACAAAGGAGCGAACGATGGTCACACAGGCCACGAGTCTGAGTCGAAACGGCGTCTCGGACTGGATTATTCAAAGGGTGACAGCCTATATTCTGGCGGCATACACCGTTGTTCTGACTGGCTACGTACTGGTGCAGGAACCGTTAACCTTTGAGGTTTGGCGTGGCCTCTTTGACGCGACCTGGATGCAGATCTTCACACTGCTAGCGGCAGGATCTATTGGCCTGCATGCATGGGTGGGAATGTGGACCATCGGTACGGACTATATTCGTGAGCACTATTTTGGAGAAGGTGCAAATCGGCTGCGACTCATCTACGAGGTCGTCTGTATCGTAATGATTGCGAGTTATCTCATTTGGACTATCAAAATTCTCTGGGGAGGCTAAGGTATGGCTGAACTGCCCATTATGGAGTTCGATGCCATCATTGTTGGTGGCGGAGGCGCGGGCATGCGCGCGGGGTTGCAGTTGGCGGAGTCCGGCCGCAAGACCGCGGTCCTTTCGAAGGTGTTTCCAACCCGATCTCATACGGTATCTGCGCAGGGCGGTATTACCTGTGCTATCGCCAGCGAGGACCCTAACGACGATTGGCGTTGGCACATGTATGACACTATCAAGGGGTCTGACTATATCGGCGACCAGGATGCGATTGAATACATGTGCGAAGTGGGGCCCAAAGCGGTCTTTGAACTTGAACATATGGGGCTGCCATTTTCGCGAAAGGACAATGGTCGAATCTACCAACGGCCGTTCGGTGGGCAGTCCAAAGAATTCGGAAAAGGAGGCCAAGCAGCACGTACCTGTGCAGCTGCGGATCGAACCGGACACGCTCTATTGCACGCGCTCTATCAAGGCAACCTGAGGGCGGGTACGGTATTTCTGTCAGAGTGGTTTGTGGTCGATCTGGTCAAGAACCAGAACGGTGCGGTAGTCGGCGTCATCGCCATCTGTATAGAAACCGGAGAAGTTCATCACATCAAAGCATCGGCGACGGTACTCGCCACAGGTGGTGCTGGTCGCATTTACCAATCGACGACGAATGCGCTCATGAATACAGGCGATGGTACGGCGATGGCCCTGAGATCCGGTTTCCAAATGCAGGACATGGAAATGTGGCAATTCCACCCAACCGGTATTGCCGGTGCAGGGACACTAGTCACAGAGGGATGCCGCGGCGAAGGTGGCTACCTAATCAATAAGGATGGCGAACGGTTCATGGAACGATATGCGCCGACAGCAAAAGACCTAGCAGGTCGTGACGTTGTCGCACGTTCGATGATTCTCGAAATCCTGGAAGGTCGAGGTGCAGGCGATGCGGGTGATCACGTCTTCCTGAAACTGGACCACCTGGGCGAAGATATTCTGCATTCCAGGTTGCCCGGTATCGTAGAGCTGTCCAAGACATTCGCGCATGTTGATCCCGTCAAGGAGCCAATTCCTGTAGTACCGACCTGTCATTACATGATGGGTGGTCAACCAACCAATATTCATGGACAGGCACTGCTGCACAGAGATGGTGAGGACCAGATCATTGATGGGTTGTATGCGGCTGGAGAAGCCGCTTGCGTATCAGTGCATGGCGCGAATCGGTTGGGCGGCAATTCCTTACTCGACCTCGTGGTCTTTGGCCGGGCAGCCGGACTGCATGTCACTGAGGCGCTCAATCAGGGAATCGACACCACGCCGGCGTCAGACAGTGATCTGGACGAAGCGCTCTCGCGTCTGAATCGGTGGAATGAATCTCCATCGGGGGGTGAAGGGGTTGCCCAGTTGCGCGCGAGCCTGCAGTCCTGTATGCAACTGAACTTTGGTGTCTTCAGGAAAGAAGACACCATGTTGAAGGGTATCGAGGAACTGGCGGAACTCCGCGAGCGAATCGAAAAGGCTGGCCTCGGCGACAAGAGTGCAGCATTCAACACGGCCAGGTTAGAAGCCCTGGAACTCGATAATTTGCTGGAGATCGCCGAAGCGACGGCGATCTCTGCGGAGAAGCGAAAGGAATCTCGTGGCGCCCATGCACGCGATGACTACGAGGAGCGTGACGATGCGAACTGGCTCGCTCATTCGATCTACGATCCGACTACCAAGGAGTTGGGCAAACGGGCCGTTAACTTCACGCCAAGACTCATCCAGACCGATGACGACCTGCCTGACGGGCTCTTCGATCCAAAAGAACGGAAATACTGATGCAAGTAAGCATATACCGATATGATCCTGGACAGGATCTTGAACCTAGAATGCAGGATTTCGACGTAGCGATCCCGGAAGGTCGTGACCTGATGGTGCTAGACGTTCTGGCTCTGATCAAAGAGCAGGACCCATCTGTCGCCTATCGTCGTTCATGTCGGGAAGGTGTTTGTGGCTCTGATGGTTTGAACATGAATGGCCAAAACGGTCTTGCATGCATTACCCCACTTTCCGATGTTACCACTGGGAATTCGCTGACCATTAGACCGTTACCGGGTATGCCAGTGATCCGAGATCTGGTCGTCGACATGGAACAGTTCTTCGAAAACTATCGTCGCGTCAAACCGTATCTGGTGAATGATGAAGAGCCACCCTCAAAGGAACGACTTCAGTCCCCTGAAGACCGAGAAAAGCTTGATGGATTGTACGAATGCATCTTATGTGGATGCTGCTCATCATCATGCCCCTCCTTCTGGTGGAATCCAGATAAATTCATTGGACCCGCCGGGCTACTTCAGTCCTACCGCTTTCTTGCCGATAGTCGTGATACGGCGACGGAGGAACGGCTCAAAGAACTCGAAGATCCCTTCAGCGTGTTCCGCTGCCGTGGCATCATGAACTGTGTAAACGTGTGCCCACGAGGTCTGAATCCGACACGTGCGATCGGGCACATCCGCAACATGCTCTTGCGCCGCGCAGTCTGAGTCACACTTTCACTGACTGAACTCCCACCAGTCGCTGGCCGGAGATCGATGCTGTCCATGGCATGCCCGTCATCATTGGCTTAAACTCCGAATCGCGGTTGCAGATGCATGGCTGACCCATTTGCCTGAAAGGAATGGGCGGTCGTGCTTGTCTGTTCACAAAAGGACGGCGGCACGGCGATAAGGAGTATCGGATGCAAGGCAGCACAATGGAGCAGTGGAGGCGCTCGGGACATATTTCCGGCGGCAACGCATCCTATGTCGAGGATCTCTACGAGTTATATCTCGATAATCCCGCAAGCGTTCCTGATCAATGGCGAAGCTATTTTGAATCGCTCCCCGTGGTTGAAGGCAACGTCTCTCCTGACTTTTCCCACGAAGGCGTCCGCAATCATTTTCTCCTGCTGGCTAAGAATCAGGCCCGGGTAACTCCGGTTCCAGCATCGTCGGTCTCATCTGACTATGAACGTAAGCAGTTTGCAGTCGGGGAACTGATCTCCGCTTATCGGCGCAGAGGGCATCTGAAGGCGGAATTGGATCCGTTGTGTCTCGTTGATAAACAACCTGCACCGGTGCTTGATCTTGACTATCACCGATTGTCCCCCGCAGATCTCGATACACCTTTTCAGACGGGTACGTTGTTTTATGGCGATAAGGAAGCCACGCTTCGTCAGATCATCGAGGCGCTTGAAGACACCTATTGTGACCATATTGGCGCCGAGTACATGCACATTACAAACCAGGTTGAGACAAACTGGGTGCAGCAACGTATGGAAAGCGCCCGTTCACAGGGTGGATTCGGACATGATGTCAAACGACGTATCCTTGACCGTTTGATCGCTGCAGAAGGGCTCGAGAAGTACCTGGGCAACAAGTATCCAGGTACAAAGCGTTTCGGTCTGGAAGGTAGCGAGAGCTTCATTCCCTGCATGGCGGAATTGATCCATCGGGCCGGGCGTGAGGGCGCCGTTGAGACTGTTATCGGGATGGCGCATCGCGGACGACTGAATTTACTCGTCAACCTGATGGGGAAACAGCCTTCCGAGTTGTTTGATGAATTTGAGGGACGCTATGAGCCAGGTTTTGGGTCTGGCGACGTCAAGTACCACCAGGGCTTTTCTTCAAATCTCATGACACCAGGTGGCGAGATGCATCTGGCGCTCATGTTTAATCCATCACACCTCGAAATCGTCGCGCCGGTGGTCGAGGGTTCAGTACGTGCCCGCCAGGACCGTCGTGGGGATGATGACGGTTCACTGGTTGTACCAATCATTGTCCATGGGGATGCAGCGTTCGCAGGTCAGGGCGTGGTTATGGAGACTTTCCAGATGTCTCAGACACGTGGCTACAAAACTGGCGGCACCATCCACGTGATCATCAACAACCAGATCGGATACACGATCAGCAACGCGGAAGACGCGCGGTCTACGTACTACTGTACCGAAGTCGCCAAAATGATTCAGGCCCCTGTGTTTCACGTCAACGGGGATGACCCTGAGGCCGTTCTTTTTGTCGCTCAGATGGCGGTTGACTACCGGATGACCTTCAAGAAGGACGTAGTCATCGACATCGTGAGCTATCGTCGACGTGGGCATAACGAAGGCGATGAGCCGGCGATCACGCAGCCACAGATGTACAGTGTTATCCGAAAACACCCGACAACGTTGACACTGCACGCGCAGAAAGTGATTCAGGAAGGTGTCATCTCTGAAGAGGAATATCTCTCGCGGGCCGAGCAGTACCGTGATGATCTGGAGGCGGGCAAGGCGGTCGCCTGGGATTATTTGAAAGAACCCAATACTTCGATGTTTGTCGACTGGGGGCCTTTCCTTGATCCCGACAAAGTTGACACGGCAGACACGAGCGTTGCGCCCGAGCAATTCAGAGCTGTCGGTGCGCAGGTTCAGGAGTTGCCCGAGGGGTTTGTACTCCACCGGCAAGTCACCAAGATCCTCGAGGATCGGAAAAAGATGTCTGCCGGTGCGATGGCGATCAACTGGGGATATGCGGAAGTCATGGCCTATGCGACATTGTTGAACGAAGGCTATGGCGTCAGGCTGACGGGACAGGATGTCGGCCGTGGTACGTTTTCGCATCGGCATGCTGTTGTCTACGATCAGAAAACGGATCGCTCGCACTGTTCTCTACAGCATCTAAAGGAGGACCAGCCAGAGTTCAGCCTATTTGACTCCCTTCTGTCGGAGGAAGCCGTGTTGGCTTTTGAGTACGGTTACTCGCAAACAAGTCCGCAAACCCTCGATATCTGGGAAGCGCAATTCGGTGATTTTGCGAACGGTGCGCAAGTGGTGATCGATCAGTTTATCGCCAGCGGTGAGCATAAATGGGCGCGAATGTGTGGTCTCACCATGTTATTGCCTCATGGGTACGAGGGGCAGGGACCAGAGCACTCTTCTGCCCGTCTGGAACGTTATCTGCAGTTGTGTGCAGAACACAATATGCAGGTCTGTACACCGACAACACCTGCGCAGATCTTCCATCTGTTACGACGTCAGATCGTCAGTACATTACGTCGTCCCCTGATCATCATGTCTCCAAAGAGCTTGCTCAGACACAAGCTTGCGATTTCATCTCTGGACGACCTTACGAGCGGCCGATTTCAAGAAGTCATTGACGATGAGGAGGTGCGAGCAGAAGACGTGACTCGCA
>CAJWYI010000050.1 GCA_913049815.1 uncultured Gammaproteobacteria bacterium | reverse complement strand
ACAGAAACTCTCTTGGGGATTTTGATCTTCCCCCTAGCTCGAATCATGGGCATTCCACGCCATCACTTGCGGCTGGTTCATCCCTAGGATCAACTTCGCGTTAACGAGTCGCTTTTAGAAGTCGCTCATAAAAACGACGCCTTGCGTTTAGGCTTCTTTGATTTTGGGAAAGATCTTAGAAAACTCGCCGATCAGCTGACAGCGTGTCGTCAAATCGGTGGCACTTTAGGAAGTCAATGGTGGCCGCAAGACCCCTTCGACTAAGACAATCAGCATTTGTTGATGAACCTAATGGACGGGTCAGTAATTCCAGCGCAAGAGCAGGAATATAGCCATTATCGTCTTCCAAACAATGCAACAACAGAGGCTCTAATTGCGTAAGCGTCAAGTCCGAGTTCAATAGCACGCACAGAGCGTTGAAACGAACCTGATCCTGCCCAGTCCAGCCTCGCGTAATTACCCTTTTCCACGCGTGATTCTCCTTAGTGAGAATGCGATCGATCGCCGGTAGGGCCACATCGACGTTACAGCCAATACACGCGATCGCGTCCAAGGCGGCGCGCACAACCTGGTGACGCTCATGATCAAGCAATGCGGTAAGAGCCGGAATGGCTTTCGACGCCGCTTCACCAATCTCGCCAAGTGCGAACGCAGCATTGATGCAGATCCACGCGTCCTCATGCTTAGTCAGTGTAATCAGAGTGTCGACCGCGATGGGACCCATCGCACCAAGACAATAAGCTTCATCCTGAAGCACATAAGCGCCTTCGTTCCATCGACGCTCGTTCGGGTCACCATCAGGAACAAAGCGTCCTTGTTCATCTTTACGATATTGAAGAGAGAACTCACGGTTACGCCCCGCGTGTTGAAGGAGGGACGTCACTAGTTGAGGGATGACAGACTCACCTACAGCAGCCACGTCATAGATCGCAGCTAGCCGGTGACCTTGGTCATATGCATTGAATAAACTGATCTTAGTTGGAACTTCGCCAAACTCAATTGGGGCGGCAGGTTCGGACGCGGCTCGCATCCAGTCCCAGATATATCGCCACGCAGACTTATGATCGTAGGGCCCTTTTCGGTCCCGCGGCGTCTGCCAGGTATCTTTCCCTCCAATCCACGTTGGTTTAGATGGGTTTCGGGTGCGCATGAAAACGAACTTGAACATATAGCGGCTCATGTCCGTCATATTGGTGAGACCGGCATGACCAATATCAAACGCAATCAGAAGGCAGGTGCCCGCTTTTACCTGATCAGGCACGAGCGCGTGTTCATAGTTACTTTCTTCAAGCCTTGCCTGAAGATGTGTGCCCGGGATTACTCTCGTGGGCCCTCTAGCGACCGGCGTGTCCTGCGGGAAATACAGGATCATTGCCAATCGCGGGACATGATATCGCGCTCTTGACAGTGGGCTTTGCGAATCCTGGTGCCAATAACTGGAACCCGAAGACCGCTGCCCCATGACAGGACCATTCTCCGAACCCGACAGATCAAGCTCACGCTCCTCTGGCGCCAGCGGTTGGCTCGCGTGCATGAACCGATGCGGATGAAGCACGTACTCATCGCCCAATACGCTTGCCAACGCTCCGGACACGACTGGGGAATCCAGCACGGTCTGCAGTTCCGGGATGCGCGGTAGCACGTTATTACCCATATTGAATTCGTGATCGTTGTTCCTCTCGATCTTCTCGAAGATTCGTTCGTGAGTGGCTGGTGCAATCTGGCTGTCCAGGACCAACACACCATTGCAGATGAACTGCCTGATCTGATCGTCAGTCAGTCTTACCTTGTTGTCTTCGTCATTCATTTTTCTGCTTTCTTGCTTACTAATCGCTCGATTTGGCAATAAGGAATCAGGCGCGCGCCATAAATTTCCCGTTAGTCGTGTTGACTCTGATCATCTCACCACGTTCAAGATACTCCGGTACCTGGACCACAAGCCCGGTGGCCAGCGTTGCAGGTTTGGTCCTCGCACTGGCACTGGCTCCTTTAATGCCTGGCGCGGTATCGGTCACTACCATCATTACCGACTGCGGCAGTTCAATCGCAACCGCTTGACCTTCAACAATCAGCGCCGTCACCCCTTCGATACCTTCGATCAGATAAGGTATCTCGTCCTCCAGTGCCGAACCACTGATCAGATACTGGGAATAATCATCTGCATTCATGAACACGTAATGCTCACCATCCACATACGAGAAAAAAACAGCAGCTTTCTCGTAGTCAATCTCATCCAGGATCACGTCACCTTTCAGAGATTCATCACGTTTTTGTCCAGTCAAGAGATTGATGAACCGAACCTTATAGAGTGTAGCTGCTCCCCTTGCTGATGGACTGCGCGTCTCGAGCTGTCGCACAACATGCGGCGTACCATCGATAGACACGACATTACCTCTATTGAGTTCACTTGCTCTTGGCACTGTTATCTCCGAGCCATTTCATCTGTCCTGGTATGAGCCGCGACTCATTCCCGCTTCAACCCATCCGCCTTATCGGCCAGCCTCTGCCTTCGATTCTCTTCACCGCGCTCCCGCAATTCCTCCCTGTTCTCATCAGTCACCGCCATATAGGTCATCTTCCATCGATCATCTGAAGAAAAGCGATGCTGCATTGCTTCTGCGGTCGGTGTTTTGGCATCAACCAATATTGAAAGCGCCCTGTCCATGGTCTGTGACTGCATGACGATATCCCATGGATTGCCAAGGGGATTACCCAATGGCAGATCATTGTAAACAAATCTAGGTACCTGACAGTGGGTCACGATGTCCCATGCGGTTCCAACGACGACCGTCGCAATACCTGCCAATTCGAGCGCTCTGGCCGTCAGACTGACGGTCTGATGACAAACCGGTCATATAGGTACCAGTACAACCCCATCAAGAGCATCCTCTTGCGCAAACCGAACAATCGCAGGTGCATCCTGCTCGATCGTCAGTCGTTGACTATATTGTGTGGGTGCAAAATAGAATCGGGTCGACAGTGAACCGATCAATCCGTTCTTTACGCCCACCTTTAGGTATTCCAGAGGGAAATATGACCGGCGGTCCGCCATGTGCGTCGTTTCTTTGTCCCAGGACAGGTCCTCATTCAGAAAATTCGTAGGTGCATCCTCAGTAGGGACTGCTTCTGCTTGCCTCGCCATCATCGGCGTTGTCTGATCCCGGTAAGCCGTAGTGACGATGCCAATACGTGCGTCGCTCAATCGCTTTGACATCGGCGAGAACGGCACATCGTCGTGTTGCGACCATTGGTAAGGTACATCGAATCCCTGGGCGGCGTAAAAGGCCTTTGTCCGTTCAATGTAGGAAATGTAATTCATTCTCTTCTATCTACACTTATATGCTGGAAATTCTGATGACGTTCCCCATCAAACTTGTCGAGTACGCCACAGATAATCTTCAGACGCTCACTGGTACGTCGCGACTCCAATACCGGCTTCATCAGATCCCCTTCTCGCAGCGGCCCATACGGAATACATCAAACGGCCGGTCTGTCGACTGATTGGATTGCCGCATCTCATCAGGATGTCTGCTCATTACTGACCGCTCGAAGCAACTTAAGGCTTTGACTGAGGCCCAATAGGCGACCATCGCGGATACATTTATTCACCATCTGGCGACAACGTAGTTCAAAAACATAAAGTGGCTGAACCATGTTCGGAAATGCCACCGTTTCCGGGCGTGGATACAACGCAACTTCAGTCATAGGGTACGCGTCTTAATTAATGGACAACGTCTTCCGGTTCGCAGAGTAGATTGACTACATGGCCTGACGACTACTTTACGCGGCAATCTAAAATAAGCGAACACAGGTACGCTATTCTAGCCGATGCGGAACAGTATTGGTGTTGTCGCTATCGCTAGCATATCTGACGGGATTGACGTCAGACGAAAGTAACCTGTCCGGCGGTAGGCGATTCAGTCTGTCTGCTACTAGGTCCATTGTGTCAGACCTGGTCGGATAAGTCCCAACGCTACATTATGGAACTGCCAGGCTCGCGATTCACTAAAACCCAGTACCTGGCAATCTCTTTCAGATTCAGTTCTTCCTGGTAGAACAGTGCCATGAATAGCTGTTCGCGTTAGGATAGCTGCGTAATGGCATCTTTGACGACATCATTGAAGGCGTCGGTCTCAGCAACATTTTCCGGGTTTTCATCAAGTCCACCTGGCTCCTGATCATCTTCGTTGAGATACATCAGTTGTCCGCTGGCGACGTCTCGAACCATGTTTTGATACCCGTGGATACTCACTCCCAGACATTACCATGTCTCACAAACTCCTCTGCCCGACGTTCAAGATCTGCCGAATCAGTTATAGGCTGATGATTGCTCAGCGACATAGTTTCCCTTTCGTCAGGATGCGGATCATCTTTAGTGACTCTTTTGACGGATGCCTCAAAAGAATAGCCAATATTTGGTAAATTCGTGTTTCATCACCGCCATATTCAGGGATGTTGTCACCAATGTGCGAAACCCACGATAGACGTGTCAAATATGCGTACAAGCTGTCTGCCACTAACAGAATTAGCGACTTGGAGACCTTTCACCATCGATAAGAAGCGCCTCTCAACACAGATTCCTAGACGATCATTTTTACATCGCGCGTCCACGCTCGCGGTTGCGACCGGTACACTGGTCACAACAGGAGATCTGAAAGCGGCCCGCTCCGACGCAAGCATGTCTGTCGAGGGTTGGCCTGACATGGAGTACCGCACGCTGGGGAATACCGGTTTCTCCGGAAGTCGTCTCGTTTTTGGATGCGGTGCAGCGCTCTCTTCAGGGCAAGCCAATCATCTTCTGGAACCTGCACTTGAAGCGGGAATGAACGTCTTTGACGTCGGTTTCGAGGGTTACTATCGACATGCAGAAAGAAATCTTGCGCCTTTTCTCAAGAGACACGGTGACGATATTTTTCTGATTTCGAAAGCCTACGCCGGTGATTTCAAGCCGAACCAGTCTATCAATACCTCGATGGCCAAATCTGCGGCACAAAGCTGGTCTAGAGCCATAGACCAGAGTCTCAGGGGCCTCGGCGTGGAGCATATGGACGCCTATTACCTGATGGCCGCAAACAATGTGGAGCTCATTCGCAGTGAAGAGGTCCATGAAGCTTTCCTCGCTGCCAAAAGTGCCGGGAAGGTGAGCCACTATGGCCTCTCGACCCACGAGAATGCACAAAATGTGCTCCTGGCTGCAACTGGCACAGGGTGGTACAGCCTTGCACAGATAGCAATCACACCTGCCGGGTGGTACGACTGGGCTTCACGTTCGATGGTTGATGATGGTAAATCGATGAAAGACCTTCGTCCGGTTCTGGATGCCGCGCGCAATGCCGGTATTGGACTCATTGGTATGAAAGCAGGTCGTTACATCGCAGGTCGACGGTTCCTGGGGTGGGGCAAACCCGATGCATTCAATGAACACTATGACCGAGCACTCCTGGTTGCACCACTGACCGCCTTTCAGCGAAGTTACGCGTATGTGCTTGCTCACGGTCTCGACGCGGTCAACGCCGACATGCAAGTTTGGAAACATATGCGAGAAAATGTTGCGGCGGCAACCTCTGCACAAAGGTACTTTGTCTAAGACAACTGACGCCGGAGATGGTTAGGCGTGGCGTCAAATAGGGCGCATCGTGGCTTAGTTCCGCGGTGGGTCAAGTCGGGTGCTCCGATAGCGATCATCTGCCCGGTCGAGTATCGCCAGTCGTTCTTCGGTATCAGCGTCACCCCAACCACCGATTTCTTCCAGCGTGCGATAGCATCCTACGCAGACATCGTCGTCGTTCAGGGTGCACACCATAATGCAGGGAGTCGGTATGTGTACATCGGCACCAGACATCCGCCATCCTTCAAATCTTAGAGTAAGCAAACTTAGGTAAGTTTGGCCTACTAATCAATGTTCGTCGCTCACTGTTTTCTGAATTCACGTTAACAGCCAACTGACATCATATCGTTACACTAGATCGCTGCAGCAATCGCTTTGCCTACCGTTTCGGTGCCCGCGTTGCCACCAAGGTCAGGCGTCGTCGGACCCCCGTCCCGGAGACAGGATTCAATGGCAGCCATCACTGCGGCGGCGGCATCATCTTCCCCCAGGTGGTTAAGCAACATCGAGGTCGTCCACAGAGTTGCAACCGGATTCGAAATACCTTGACCTGCGATATCGGGTGCTGACCCATGCACCGGCTCGAACATCGATGGATAGAGTCCCTCAGGATTTAAGTTTGCAGATGGCGCAATACCAATGCTCCCTGCGACAGCAGGCCCCAGATCCGAAAGGATGTCGCCAAACAGATTGCTGCCTACGACAACGTCAAACCAATCGGGATTTCGAACGAAGTGCGCTGTGAGAATATCAATATGATATTGATCAGTTCTGATATCAGGATATTGCTGTGCCATCGCCTCGAATCGCTGATCCCAGTAAGGCATGGTGTGGATGATGCCGTTGGACTTGGTGGCTGAAGTTAGGTGCTTCTTGGGGCGGGTCTGAGCGAGGTCAAATGCATACTTCAGAATCCGGTCTGTTCCACGTCGAGTGAATACCGATTCCTGGACCACGGTCTCCTGCTCGGTATTGTCATAGATTCGGCCACCAATACTGGAGTATTCCCCCTCGGTATTCTCGCGAACGACCCAGAAATCGATGTCTTCTTCAGTACGATTCGCGAGCGGCGTTGCAACACCGGGCATCAGTCGACACGGGCGCAGGTTGACGTATTGATCAAATGCTCGACGAATCGGAATCAACAAACCCCAGAGCGACACATGGTCTGGAACACCCGGGAATCCAACAGCACCGAGAAAGATCGCATCGAAGTCACGCAGCTGATCGAGCCCGTCCTCTGGCATCATTCGACCGGTTGAATGATAGGTTTCACAACTCCAGTCGAAGTGTGTGAACTGCATATCAAAATCAAAACGGGACGCCACAGCGTCCAGCATACGAATACCTTCAGGGATGACTTCCTTACCGATGCCATCCCCTTCGATGACGGCGATACGGTAGCTCATGGAGATGACTTTCCAATATAGGGGTTTAAGTCTTTGGGTTTCCCAGCAAACAGATTGGCTGACCCCAGCGTGTCCATCGACTCTGCAATCTCATGAATCTTACCGTCTTTGCCTCTGGCAAAGATCACGTACTCGAGGGAATACGGTTCGTCAGTTCTGCGCAGTTTAGTGGTGTACAAAAACCTGACCGCGCTAAGTTCGTCATTACCCAATTCATCCAGAATATCGATCGTACATTCAGGATAGTAGAACCTACCCCACACACGTTCGTTGAACTGAAGGACCGCATCAATACCCTCGTAAGGTCCTTTGATAGGACCCAACGACTCAGAGAGTTTCCAAACGATGTCGGGGTGATACAGCTTCTTCATGGTGTCGATATCACCAAATGCGCGGGCAAGACTGCCGGCCAGTGTGGTCATAATGTCCTATTCCTGCGCTACTGAGATGGAGATTGATTGATTATAGAGTGATCTAACAAGCACTTTGGCTGATATATCAGGCGGCTCACCCTATTGCCCCTGGAATTGCGCGTCACGCTTCTCAAGGAATGCCTTGACGCCCTCTCGGTGGTCAGAGGTTCTACCTGCCTGATTCTGTAAACGCGCCTCAAGTTGCAACTGGTCAGAGAACGAGTTGTCGAGAGAATCCCAGTACGCCTGTCGAATAAGACCCAATGATCGAGGCCCGTTGGCTAGACGTTCGGCCAGTGCAAGCGCTTCGGTCATCATGTTTTCATCGTCTACTACGCGATTGATCAAGCCCCAATCCAGCGCTTGTTCTGCGGGTAGTCGTTCAGCCAACATCGAGAGCTCCATTGCGCGACGCCAGCCAATAATGCGAGGCAAGTAGTAGGATGCGCCACCGTCTGGGACCAGACCGATTTTGGCGAACGCCTGCAGGAAGTAGGCACTCCGGGCTGCGACAACCAGATCACCCATGATCGCGAAACTCATACCCACACCTGCAGCAACACCGTTCACGGCAGTCACCAGAGGAATGTCCATGTGCCGTAGCTTGTTCAAAAGCGGGTAATAGTGGGTTTCCAGTACGGAACCTGTCGTTGCTGCTGGCTTCTTCTTGCCATCATCTGGCGACTCATCTCTGCCTTGAAGATTCGCGCCGGCGCAAAAAGCACGCCCCGCCCCTGTCAGCAACAGCGCCCGCGCGTCTCCAGCCAGCACTTCATCAACAGAAGCCGATAGCTCAGTAACCATATCACCGGACAAAGCGTTCAAAACTTCGGGCGCATCAAGAATGACGACCGCCACGTTCCCCCGCCTCTCCACCGTAATGTTGCTCATCATTTCTCCTGACAGTTACAAAGGGTTTGGTAGATTGCTCGACAAGCTAGTTGTCAGCGAAGAAATCCGCTGGTCACTTCCGCAAAAGACAGGTTTTTGGTTCGCTCAAGCCACTTCTGTTTTCGCGCTTCTGGCCAGTCGCAGTACACCACGACAGAAATAGGTTCGACAAGGATGCCATCAGCCAGCTTCTCGAGGTGTGCTTGTACATTGGAAGTCTGTCCATGAAAACGAAACGCATCCACATCGTCATAGGTTTCCTGCCATCGATACGTCACCGATCCATAATCTTCATCGACACGGGTATGGACATGAACCAACATGCCGGGTTCGTTCTGCCTGACAACGACATCGTTGTCACGACTGAGCTTCAGGTAGTCGGCTTCACGATCGCGATGAACGCGTTCGAAGACCTCTATAAAAAACATGATTACTGCACCGCTGCTTGCTGACGCCTTGCATGAGACGCGCAAGCGTAGCAGAGAACACCTTTAAAAGGGTATTCGGGGGACGCTTGCTGTTTCAGTTTTCGTTGTAGTCAGTCTTGACGCTGAAGCCATCATCCTGTTTTGAAAGGTGCTCTATCAGTTTTTCTGCCGCCATCCGACGGATCCCAAGGCGGTCATCCAGCGACAAGCCAAACTGTTCAGCCAACTGTTCAAAATCACTCTCGGAAAGGGAAATAGAGAGTCGGGGACGCACGGGCTTGCGCGAAATGGTTAGGCCAAGAATCTGTCGAACACGATCCGACGGATTGATGGACAGTTCCAACGCTTCTCGACGAATCAGCAGGCTGACCTCATCCCCGACATCGAAAGCAACCTGTACGGCCCTGACAGCCTGTCGTTCACCATCCCATTTTCCAGACGATGTCATGCCTGTTCGCGTTTGATACGGTCCAGAACATCCTGGGCAGACTTGGGGGGCGGAATGATTCCGGCATCCTCCAGTTTTTCATCTAGATCGCCTTGCTCTTCTTTCTCAAGCGCTTCAGCAGCTTCCATACGATCGTACGTTTCCTGCTGGCGTTTCTTAATACGATCCAGTGAGTCCTTTGCGGATAAAATGCGCGAACTCGTTGAGGCATAGTTGTCACTGATTGAAGCACTTGCCTTCTGAACGCTTTCGGTCGTTTTCACCATCGAAAGTTGACGCTCGTAGTCCGCCAGTTGACGTTCGGTCTTTTTCACCAATGTCTTCAGGCGAGTGACGTGATCCGTGAATGCCGCAAGCACCGCTTCCTGCTCTTCGAGGTCTGCCTCAAATGTTGAGACCTTTTCTGCCACCTCAAGTGCGAGCGCCTCGTCGTTTTGTTTCAGGGCCTTGACCGCATAAGACTCGTGTTGAAGGATTTCCTGGCGTGTAGACTCAACCTGGCGGGAAGACTGCATCTGCTTTGCCATGACATCAGTCAGATCATGCTTGGCCTTGCGGAGATAGTTTTCCGCATCACGGATCTCCTGTTCGAAGATGCGCGTACCATTGGAATCGACGATCAATTCACCAAGTTCGCTAGCACCACCTCTTACCGCAGAAACAATCTTTTTCAAAATGCTCACCTTCGCTTCTCCTTCCATCACATGGTGGATGAATACGGGCAGTTGCCCTTTCAAAACATAGTTCTCGAACCGCGTGGCCTCATTAGCGCTTATAGCGGTTGGATGAATAACCGCTATTTCAGATATTCCTCGAGCGCCAGCAACGCTTCAGCGCAATTCTCCGTTAAGGTTATAAGTTCGTGACAGATTTCTTCGATGCCCGAACCAATCGCAAGCGCCCCAAACACCACGTAACGATCATCAATCTTCGCAAATGAAGACAGCGGCATCGGTATGTTGAGCGTCAGCATCTCCTCGAGTATGTCTGAGCGCTGCGCAGGATCCAGATCACTTTCAGCAAACAAATAAGTGATGCACAAAATCTGGTTATCTGTCACCGATACGAAAACCGGCAGGTCCTCAAATTCACTCACCGTCACCTGGAGCAGTTCGATTTCCCCAGGGATCGGCTGACAATCAAACTCAAACCCGTCGAAACTTCCGATTTCGAGAAGGCGCTGAGCTAGATCCCGAGTCGCCATATTCTTCTCCATCCAGTCAGGATGCATAAAGTGCACCCTGTACTTCTTAATGCTGCGACATATTATGTCACCAAACTCAGTTTACCTCGCCGACATATTATGTCAATCATTTTGAGGGCTTTCGACGAAGCGACGAGCGTTAGTGGCCAGTGGACGCGAATTCATAGCGCCGCGACCTATAATGCTCCCATGGCCTAGATCAATATCGAGAACTTCTACCGGCATTTCGGCAGGATTCTGAACATCATGTAAATCGCGTTTCCGAACAAGAAACCGGTCTGCTTGGGTGATGTGGCCACTATCGAAGGCCACGATGCATACGGTCTCGATAGCCCAACCTGCACTTCAGGATTTTTTACCCTGAACTGGCTGACTTGCTGACGAAGTTACCCTTGATACGTCGGCACTATTCTAGAGGACGGCATTGATCAGCTTTGAAACGCGCTGAAAAGCGGTTCCTCCATTGCGGTGAAGCGAGTTGTTCGGCATATTCTGCAAAATTAATTTAGAAACATCGTACATCTGGTACCGAGACTAGTGGCCGATTAGTTAACGGCGCTGAGACTACCTGGAGGCGAGTGATGGATTTCAACGGACCGCTGAATTTTGTAAGTCCCGCCCTCTTCGATCAGGTTGACTCGGTGGTGCCATCGATCACCGAGAGAAGCAACCGAGAGACGTTAATCCAGGACGCCCGCATCCAGTACGGCGTAGTAAAGCCTCCGCAGGATCAGACGGAACACCTGACAGACGGCATTGGCTTTCTGCTCGCCAATGCCCCCTCAGACGTACAGAACTGGACGGATACCAGGGAGATTGCGAATCACTACTATGAAGAGTGTCGTCAACTGCTCATGACACTGATGCCCAGCGCCACGATCCCTGCAATCACCTCCCATACCTACCGTAACGAGAATATCAAGGAACACCACTGGATCGATGGCATCCAGTACGGGCCTTGTGCAACCGGTGTCCACAACGACTACGCAGACTTCATCAAAGATGACGGTACGGTCTCCAAAAAATTCTCAGAAATCATGGGAATGTCGAACGACAAGCGCATCATTGGGATCAACATCTGGCGATCCGTTAGCGAGAAACCACTTGCACGATTTCCGCTCGCGGTTTGCGACCGGACATCCATTGACCGCGATGACCTAGAGTATGAGTTGAACCCAAATGCAAAACCAGGGCCATTCAATGCACATTTCTGTAAGCCCAATAACGATCAGCGTTGGTTTTACTATTCACAGATGACCCGCGATGAAGCGCTCGTGTTTACTACGTATGACTCACACCCAACGGATGATCCCGTATTCTGTCCCACGTTGCATACCGCCGTACCGATCCCGGGGTCTGAGGGCAGGCAACCCCGCGAGAGTGTTGAAGTACGTTTCTTTGCCCAGATACCACTCTAGCGTTCAGGAGCCACCGCGACCCGGTCCGAGACCCGATAAAACACGGCGTCTTCGTAGCCGGTAATAATTTGGCGCAAACCTGACAACCTGCGGTCAAGTGAAACATCACCGGTATCTATCAGGAGAGGTCGACGATCGAGAGTCGCCAGCTTACGTTTGCTACCGACGATATGGATATTCTCCAGACCCACAGCGTCAATCACTTCTGCACTGAACTGCTGATTGCCACGCCCGAACACGTGTCCCTGACCCCCAATGAACGAAACGACGATGGCGCAAGGTTTTAACAAAAAAGAAGCCAGCTCTGGCTCAGACACGTCCATTGCCAACACGTTGCCATTCCTGAAAACATCGACTCCCAACAGCGTTCCATGAAATCCGAGTGCACCCTTGATCGCCAGTACGGTAGATCCGGAACCCAGCAAATACGTCACGTCTGCTTCAAGTGATTCGACAAACGACGCCGCAATCTCAATCGCCACCAACGCATCATCTTCCCTGCCTCCGGTTTTGACCTGCTGCACATAGCGTAGGTCGTCGGGTACGGACATGACTCCATAGAATCTGGTTTTCACCTCACCACTGCGGAAACTGTCCTCATCGATATCGCGAACTTCCGCTTCAGTCACTGAAACCGCCTGGCCACTGACGATCGTACCCAGGAGTTCCCCTGCAGCGTTAGGGGAAATCGCGAAGACGCCTGAGTGCATTTTTACACCTGCAGGAATGCCAATGACCGGAAAACCCGTGGGGATCACGTCAAGCACATCCCTCGCGGTACCGTCACCACCGGCGAACAACAACAGGTCAACATGGGCTTCCAATAGTCGCCGGGCAACTCGCCGGGTATCCTCGGGTCCTGTTTCATCATCGATCGTGAGGTCCAGACTCCGGGCGTCGATTCCAGCGTCATCACAACTGACCATCCCCATAGGACCCGGACCCGAGATGATGCGAACATTTTCTGCACCTGCAAGATGACGCAATGCATCTCGCATGCGATGCGATGCACGAGAGACAGCCCCTCTGCGCATGGACTCGTTCTGAACGTCGACACCATCGCTTCCTTTCAGACCAGCAGGACCGCCAATACCCGCAATCGGGTTGACGAGCACACCGAGGATGAGGGGTTCACCAATAGCGAACGGAATGGGACCCTCTACGTCAGATCTCACTGAGTTGTCGGACCCTGTCTCGAATTCGGTTGCCGAAATTCATTCGGTCACAGAAGTTCGTTATGCCACTGATGTCTATCGCACCAGGAACCAGAAGGTCATGATGCACTGATAGTGGTGCCTTCAGACTAATGGCAGTAATCGACCGATACAACATTACATTGTCCTTAGCAGCTTCAAGTTTCTCCCGCAGTTTTTTACCACCTCGGATACCGATATCGGAGACTTCTGGTAATCGCGCATATAGTCCATCAATAGAACCAAATGCCGTCAACAATGCAGCTGCTGTTTTGCCACCGACCCCGTTGACGCCAGGAATATTGTCGACTGAGTCTCCCGCCAGAGCCAGGTAATCGGCGATCTGATCAGGACGGACACCGAACTTTTCAGCCACTGCGTCGCTATCCATTGTCGTCCCACCAGCAAAGTCCCAAAGCACGTCGTCACGTTTAAGCAACTGCCCCAGGTCCTTATCCCGCGTCAAAATGACGCTACAATACTCGTCGCCCATCTGGTGTGCGATGGTGCCGATAATGTCATCCGCCTCGTAGTCTTGCAGGGAGAGAAAGTGTAAACCCAACAGTTCAGTCACCTCCTGGCAGCAAGAGACCTGATAAATCATATTGTCGTCCGGCTCATCACGGTTACTCTTATATTCAGGAAATATCGCATTGCGATAGCACGTATTGAGACTCTCATCGAAAGCTACCGAGACCAGACCGGCGTCAGCCTCATCGTTCTGAAAATCTAGGAAATCGAGCAGGAACTGGGTAAACCCATAGACCGCGTGATTGACTTCACCATTCTGGTCAGTCATTGAAGATGGCATGGAAAAATACGCGCGAAAAATATAAATCGACGCATCAATCAGATAGAGGTTGACCACCTTTGTCCTCCACAACTTTGTCCTGTATGCCCTTCTCCCTCATGACCTTCTCCCCCTATCCGCGCCTTAACTGTCTACAACTGAAAGTTCTAGACTGGCAAGACGCCAATAGTCCTTCCCCTTTGAAAGATGGGTTGCGAAAATCTCTGCCCTGCGTGGCAGACCTGTGTCGACAAAGGCCTTCAGTTCGTCAAGGATTTGTCGATTAAAAATTGGGGATGACGGCACCTCAAAATTGTCACGACTGGGAACAAACCGGATCCCCATCGCAAGACTGAACATCCATTCCAGTGCCTGTGGCCGGGCCTCCACAGACTCGAAACGACGCTGCACATCAGCATTACGATCACCACAGTACCAGTATCCGTAGTCCTGTTGCTCCCTTCTCGCGGGTCCAGCCAGACACCAGTGCGCCACCTCGTGCAGCGCACTCGACATGTAATCGGATCGAAAAGTGATTACAGCAGGTTCATCTTCCACGGCAGGTGTGTACAAGGGTTCACCACCACCACCGCGCAAACGAGTATGGAATCGACTCAGAAACAAACCATCGAAGAGGCGACAAAGGGTCGCCGCGTCCATCTGTCCCGATGCGACACGGGTATAGTCAGGCCGGTTCAACATCAGAATCCGGAAGACAAGCAATACCGCGCAGCTCAGTGAGATATGGAGAACTGAGATAGGCACTACCGGCCAGGAGGTGGTTCAAATACCATCGTGCCGGTTTCAGACCTTCCTGCACGTAGTTGTCATTGGCGGTGTACACCCACGCGGAACAGGTACCACCCTCAGAGACAATCGGCATCAATTGTCGGTCATAGCGCACCGGATACCCTTCAAAGGGATCCATCGCAAAAATGTCATCCTCCCTTGGAAGTGAATAGAGGATTCCTTCGACCTTTGAGTCAGGAGCCGTGACAACATTCGCCGATGCAGCCCCCGGCAACTTCACTGAACGCTTATTGAACCGAAGAGCATAATCCATAAGAACGCCACCCTGAACAGCGGTGAATGACATACCCCGTGTCTCAACGCGCAACCGGTTCATGTTGCTGCCATAGGCGAAATAGTAGACGCTCATGCTCCCCTGAATCCCGCAGGAAGCCCTCAACCCTTCCGGATCCAGTAGGTGTAGATTTCGTCGGTCTCTGCATCAGCTAGCATCTCGTGACTTAGAAACTTGCAGAAGTTACGAAAATCCCACGATGTCGAAGGGTCTGTTGCCTCCACTTTTACAACCTGCCCAGACGACATATCCATTATTTTATTGCGTACTAACATTAACGGCTCTGGGCAGCGAAGCCCTTTGGCGTCAACGAATACGTCTTCTTCAATATCCATGTTGGCAGTATCGCGCAGCCATCAATCGATTGCACTGACTCCATGAGAACACATGACATTCCGCGTTGCTAATGCCACCATGTCGACCACCTGAGAGCAGGTTCAGATTGCATGTCAGACCAGGTCTTTCTTCAATACGGGCTCAATCCCGATGATCATGAAGATGGTCAACACCTGGCACTGGTGAGCGTTGAGGAGGTCGAGAGTGGACGTAGCGCGTTGGTGTGCCCCTATTGCCGGGCACCTCTGATTGCACGAAAAGGCAACATTAACCAACACCACTTTGCTCATGATGGTGAAACCTGTCGTGAATCCAGAACAAGTATCGCAATGAGTATCCCTCTATACGATGAAATTGCGACATTGCCAGGCCTGCTCGCCAGTGACCTTCGTTTGTTGACTCACACACTAAAGCGAGATCAGCTCAACCAATCGCAGTTTCGAGGCTCCTATCGCGAGGCGTTTGATCGGCTGGTGGACGCTGAACTCATCGAGTCAGTTCCCGAAGGCCAACGATGGGTGAACAACGTGGGTTCCCACACCTATACTAAGGTTGGTAAACAGTACGCCAACGCTGGTAAGAATCGCCTGTCGCTATCATCCTTCGACAAACTGCAGCAGGATGCCATCGCCCGCAAATTGCTGTGGCTGAAAACCCTTGCGCCACTCGGTGGTACAAGCCTGGTTGACTACCAGTTATACCTTTCCCATCTCAACAAGCTGATGCAACAGTCGTTGTATTTTCTGGATGTGACCATTCACGAAACCTCGCGCTCACAGCCGATATCGCTCAACAAGATCGGTATGACACACCGTCCGATTGATGAACGCGTGACAGAAATCCGTGCTGAGCTGGGACACTACTGTCATGAGGCAACAGTCACCGTCAGCGAAGTGTTACCCGGCAAGGGTCGCGTTGAGCTGTATTTCAAACGGAAATACCGACGGCGCCAGCACCGCATGGGTCCGCTGACCGAATACTTCAACTTTGCTCAACGCTCCCCAGTTGATGCGCTGCGAACCTTAAAGACAGTGAAGCTGATCCCTGGTTTGGGGTCAGTGTAAAACCCCCATTTACGCCGTCGTCGGTTGTTACTTGACCGCTGCACTCTACTGTCAGGTTTAGGGTCGCAGTGTTTACTCTGACTCCAAACTGGCAAACTGTAGGCTCACCACAGACTCAACAGAGCCCTCATGTCAGACGCTGCACACCGCCAGACTCGTTATGTGGCTGCACCGACATTGACTACGCCCGATCCTTTACCGATTCCCGCGATGACAAGTGGCTATGATCAAGCCAAATCGGATCTCACAGACTATGGGATGTGTCTGTTTGAAAACGCACTGACCTTTGATGAACTTGAATCCTTACGAGAAGCGGTCGACCGGCAGGCTGCCGCAGAAAGAAAATTGGGCAAGCTTGCACCACCGGGTGCACTTGGCAATAACAAACAGGGGCTCAGCAATCTGGTCAACAAAGGTAGGGTGTTCCTCGATATCGTTGAGCGTGAAGAGACCGACCAGCTTGCAGGTTATCTACTCGGCAAGCACTTCCTCCTCTCGAGTTTGACCGGTGGCGTCTTCCACGGTCCGGCCACCGAACCACAACCCC
>CAJWYI010000049.1 GCA_913049815.1 uncultured Gammaproteobacteria bacterium | reverse complement strand
ATCGGTTGTGCGATGGGTTATCTCGGCGGCGTATTCGACCTTGTATTCCAACGGTTAATTGAAATCTGGTCCAACATCCCGTTTCTATACATGGTAATCATTATATTCTCGGTGGTGCCATCGACGTTCTCTATTCCAGGACGCATCGCCATACTGCTCACAGTCATGGTGCTCTTTTCATGGACCAGTATGACGTACTATATGCGTACGGAAACATACAAAGAAAAGACGCGTGACTATGCTGCTGCAGCTAGGGTGATGGGTGCATCGACCACACGAATTATTTTCCGTCATATCCTTCCCAACATTCTGTCGACACTGATGACGTTCATGCCATTCACCATAATTAGTGCCATCACTGCCATCACGGCATTGGACTTTCTTGGATTTGGACTACCTCCTCCCACACCAAGTCTGGGTGAGTTGCTGAAACAAGGAACCGCGACATTACGAACAGCTCCCTGGATTGTCACCGCCGCGTTCGGCACACTCGTGATCCTCCTCACACTCGTGACATTCATCGGTGAAGCCATTCGAGAAGCGTTCGATCCTCGCAAATTCACTGTTTATCGATGATGCGATGCAGGGTGCCCATCAATTCCGGATTAGGAGACTACCCGTGAATATCCAATCGCAACTTGCGACAAGACAGTCCGGATATCTGAGATGGGTGGTGGCACTTGGCTTGCTTTCGCTCATCGGCTGCGGTGGATCCGAAGAAGACGGCAGTTTCCCTCAGCGCGACAATACGGCTGAGGTCGAGGCCTACTACGCGGACAATCCTCATTTTTTTGCATTCAGCTCTATTGACCAGCTACCTAAGAACCTCAAATGGCAGAACGGTGGTCACCTGCCGGATATCGGCTCGCCCAAGGCAGAAAAAGGGGGTACCCAGTATTCCCGTCTTACCGATTTTCCAAGAACTTTTCGAACTGTCGGTCCAGACTCCAATGGATCATTCAGACCGTGGCTCCTAGACTCAAACACCGTGAGCCTGGCACATCGGCACCCCGATGAGTTCGAGTACTATCCTGGACTCGCTAACGAATGGGCAGTCGATCGACAAAATAAGACTATCTATGTCAGGTTGGAGCCAACTGCGACCTGGTCCGATGGCGTACCTGTGACCAGCAATGACTTTCTGTTCATGTTTTTCTTCTTCCGTTCCGATTACATCGTCGCGCCCTGGTATAACAACTGGTACAGCAGCCAGTATACAAAGATCACGCGCTTCGACGATCACACCTTTGCCATCTCCATCCCCGAAGCCAAACCGGACATGGACTCCCGAATACTAGAACTCCGACCCGTTCCACAACATTTTTTCAAAGAACTCGGTGATGACTACGTGGAACGTTACCAGTGGCGGTTCGCACCAGTGACCGGCCCATACGTCATCCACGATGATGACGTCGACAAGGGTCGGTCAGTCGTTGTCACTCGCAACAAGGACTGGTGGGCCAAAGACAGAAAGTTCTTTCGTTATCGATACAATCCGGACCGGATTCAATTGACTGTTATACGAGAGAACGCCAAGGTTTTTGAAGCGTTCAAACGAGGTGAAATCGATCAGTTCGGACTCAATCTCGCAGAATACTGGTACGAAAAGCTGCCGAACGAAGATCCCGATGTACAAAACGGCTACGTCCACAAAGTCCAGTTCTATAATCAAAGGCCACGGCCGACCTACGGCCTCTGGATTAACACATCAAAACCCCTACTCGAGAATCGAGACATTCGAGTTGGCATCAACTATGCGACAAATTGGAACCTGGTGATCGAGAAGTACTTCCGAGGCGACTACGAGCGAATGGAAACCTCATCCGATGGATACGGTGAGTTCTCCCACCCGACACTCAAAGCCCGATCGTTTGATGTTGAGAAAGCCCTGCAAGCTTTTGCGCGAGCTGGTTTCAGCGAACGTGGTGGTGACGGCATCCTCGTCAATTCAAAAGGACAGCGACTAGCGTTTACTCTCTCTACCGGTTATGAATCCCTCAAGGATGTGCCGACGATTCTCAAAGAGGAAGCTCAGAAGGCCGGTCTCGAATTTCGGATTGAGGTCCTGGACGGTACCGCAGGATGGAAGAAAGCACAGGAGAAAAAACATGACCTACACTTCTCTGCCTTCGGCGTGTCCCTGGAAATGTATCCGCGGTTCTGGGAAACCTATCACTCGGTCAACGCCTTCGACGTGCCGTTCCTCGACGATGGCAGCGACAATCCTGATCGAGTCGTAAAAACCCAGACCAACAACCTTGAAGCCCTTGCGCTCGTAGACATGGACAACATGATCGATGCTTATCGAGCGAACGACGACAAGGCAGAGATGATCGATCTTGCACATCGCATGACTGCGCTGCACCACGAGCATGCATCGTTCGTGCCTGGATATAAGCAGCGATTTTATCGTGTCGGGTTCTGGCGCTGGGTCCGTTACCCCGAATTCTTCAACCACAAGCACTCTTCCAGTAGCGGATCCTACTTTGTCTACTGGCTCGACCCTGCACTGAAAGAGGAAACCATGGCCGCGCGGAATTTCGGCGATTCCTGGCCCCCCAGCATTCGTATTTACGATCAGCACCACTAAGTGTCGCTACTCGACGTCAACAATCTAAGCTGCGAATTCGACACAGACGAAGGTCGAGTCAGGGCTATCGACGAAGTGTCCTTTTCCATTGAGGCCGGTGAAACGCTCGGGATTGTCGGTGAGTCCGGTTGTGGCAAAAGTGTCACCGCACTGTCCATCATGCGTCTGCTACCACAACCCATGGGAAAGATCGTCAAAGGGTCTGTCACGCTAAACGGGCAAGACCTCACCTCGCTGAATCATCAGACCATGGAAACGATCAGAGGAAAACAGATCGGCATGGTCTTCCAGGAACCGATGACCGCGCTCAACCCGGTACACACGATTGGCAAACAACTGCTCGAGGGCATTCTGCTCCATGAGACGCAGAACATCAGCTCAGCAACCGCTCTCGCCATGGAGATTCTTGAAAAGGTGGGTATTCCTTCACCCGACATCCGAATGGGTGAGTTTCCACACCAACTCTCGGGCGGCATGCGACAACGCGTCGTCATCGCCATGGCACTCGCCTGCAAACCCACACTGCTCATCGCCGATGAGCCAACCACGGCGCTCGACGTCACCGTCCAGGCACAAATTCTCGACCTGCTCGAAGAGTTACAGAACGATCTGGGAATGGCGGTCATTCTGATCACTCACGATCTTGGTGTCATTGCTGAAGCCTGTGACAATGTAATAGTCATGTATGCGGGACGAGTCGCTGAGACCGGCTCTGTCTATGACATCTTTGATCACTCGAAGCACCCTTATACAAAGGGACTGCTGGCTTCGATACCGCGTTTGGACAGCATCCCAAAAACTGTGCTTCCGGTGATTGAGGGCATCGTCCCCGGTCTACAGGACCTGCCATCCGGGTGCCGTTTCTCAGACCGATGTACATTTTCCCGACCATTCTGCACGAGCCAGACGCCCTCCCTTGCAGCAACTTTCAACGTTTCGACTACGGCGCAATCCCATAGGGTCGCGTGCCTTAGGTGGCAGGAGCTATGAGTTCGTCACTCCTCGCGGTCGAAAACCTCCGTATGCACTTCCCTGTCCGGGAAGGAGTCCTGATGCGGACGACAGCCTACAACAAGGCCGTCGACGATGTGTCTCTCACGATTTCTCCAGGAGAGACACTCGGACTCGTGGGTGAATCAGGCTGTGGGAAATCTACATTGGGCCGATGCATCGTGCGCCTCTATAACCCTACATCCGGTCAGATTCGTTTCGACGAAACCGACATCACTAACCTCACACAAAGGGCACTGCTGCCTTACCGCCAGCACATCCAGATGATCTTCCAGGATCCAATGGAATCTCTGAATGCGCGTCACAGCATCGGCGATATTCTTGAAGAGCCATTGATCATTCACAAACAGGGCAACGCTGGCGAACGAGCACGACGTGTCACGGAACTTCTGGATCTGGTCGGTCTACCCACACGATCACGCACGCGATATCCGTTCGAGTTTTCAGGAGGACAGCGGCAGCGAATTGGCATCGCTCGGGCGATCGCACTGCGACCACGGCTGATCATTTGCGACGAGCCGGTTTCGGCATTGGACGTGTCCATACAAAGTCAGATCCTCAATCTGCTAATCCAACTGCAGAAAGAGATGAACCTTGCCTATCTGTTCATCGCACACGACCTCTCTGTGGTGAAACACATTTCAGATCGAATCTCAGTGATGTATCTGGGTAGAATCGTCGAAACGGCGGAGAGTGAAAAGCTATACCGATCACCAGCTCATCCCTATACCCGTTCCCTGATTTCCGCCATCCCCGTGCCGGATCCCAAAAAGCGCTCACCTCGCCCAACACTGGGGGGCGACGTTCCGTCTCCAATCAATCCTCCCTCAGGTTGTGCTTTCCATCCGCGCTGTCCAGACTGCTTACCTTCATGCTCGGGGGAGCCACCCGATATATCTGTCGTCGCGTCGGAACATTACGTCAGATGTGTTCTACACAGCGACAGCCCTGCTCAGACCCTCTAAGCCGCCCTCCGGTTGTCACCTTTACCACTGTTAAACTGGTCGCCGCACATCGCCCAGATACCAAAGGATTGATGACCGTGAATGACAACCATCCCTCTTCAAACATTCACCAGACCCAGGAAGCAATCGATCGTCCTATTGTTTACTCGCATTCCAGTTCATCGAGGATATTCTGATGTCTGTCCGAAAACGCGCTTCTGCCATCGTGATCCATGAACAGAAGATTCTGACTATTCTGATGCGCGACCCCCACTCGGGCGATGAGTTTCATACGGTTCCCGGCGGAGGTATTGAGAATGGCGAAGACCCTGCAGACACCGCGGTCAGGGAAACACTGGAGGAAAGCGGCTTTCACATCGCTGTCGATGTGGCGACAAAGCTAGTGACCCGATACACCTTCGTATGGAACGGTAGCACCTATGATTGCGAAACCTGGTGGTACCGCGGTGTGCTGAGCCGAGACACGCCCGACGCCGTGGATGATGAAGCCTACATTCTCTCTGCACGCTGGTATCCTGTTGACAACGTCGAAACGTTGTTCGCGCATCACCCGGTTGTTCTTTCGAGTATTCAGCAAATGGTCCGAGACGTATAATCGGTCGAAAATAAATCGGCGATCAGTACTTTGAACATCAAGGAAAACATGCAGCGGGTGATCCTCGCCGAGGCCGAGGCGATCCGAGCCATTAACGTCACCGATCAGTTCGAAGACGCGGTGAATCTGCTAAAAGAATGTCACGGCAAAGTAGTGGCAACGGGTATTGGGAAAGCGGGCTTTATGGCTCGAAAGTTTGCGGCGACACTCTCTTCAACAGGTACACCCGCCGTCTTCATTCACCCGGCAGAAGCAGGACATGGTGATCTTGGTATGCTGAACCCTGAAGATTGCATCGTCGCATTTTCCACAAGCGGTAAGTCAAATGAAGTCATAAATATGCTGCAAATCGCAAAGCAACTGTCGGTCACCCAGGTGATCGGCGTCACCTCACACACGGATTCGTTGCTACGTGATCTCTCAACGGTCATTTTGGACATGGGGCCGGATATTGAAGAACCCTGCCCATTGAATCTGACTCCCACTGCCACCACTGCGGTCATGCACGCGATCAGCGATGCGATTGCGCTGACCCTCTTGGAGCTAAAGGGATTTACACGCGAGGACTATGGTATGCGACACCACAGCGGATACCTCGGTAGTATCACTCGCGGCCAAAGTGAACAGAACACGTGAATCCCGCGGCTGTTGCCAATCGTTTCAGTGAGGCTGCGCGCGTTGATATCGATGATCTCGGCGTATTAGGCAAGATCCGCGTTCGCGGTATGATTGCCAACCATGATCGGCCGTCCCTCGAGTATG
This sequence comes from uncultured Gammaproteobacteria bacterium, assembly GCA_913049815.1. GTDB lineage: Bacteria > Pseudomonadota > Gammaproteobacteria > Pseudomonadales > Azotimanducaceae > UBA7451. Next base: position 10,917 of record CAJWYI010000049.1, on the reverse strand, counting down.
CAGAGGCGACCCAACGTAAATTCGCTCAGATCGGCATTCACTATGAACTGTTGCAAGTGGAACGACTGGCGCTCGAAACAGCTATCATCGAAGCGAACGATGACCCCGAGATCCACGGGATATTCATATATTTTCCCGTGTTCCATAATGAACAGGACAGCTACCTGCGTAACCTTGTGGACTATCGTAAGGACATCGAAGCGGGCAGCATCTACTGGACGCGCAAACTCTATAACAACGACCGGCTCGTAGACGGAGACCCGTCGAGGAAAGCGCTGCTACCCTGCACGCCACTCGCCATCGTGAAGCTCCTGGGCGAGATCGGCGTCTATGCTAAAGACAACCAACCGCTGACAGGACGAACGGTCACAATCTTCAACCGCAGTGAAGTCATCGGCAGACCACTCGCGATTATGTTGTCCAATGACGGTGCAAAGGTCTACTCTTTTGATGTGAACGGGCCCATGTTGTTTGTCGACGCGCGCCCTGAGGAGATCAACATTAGCCGCACTCAGGCGCTGGAAGAATCTGACATCGTTGTGACGGGTGTCCCAAGCGCAGACTTCGAAAAGATAACAGCCGGAGAAATCCGCCCTGACTGTGTCTGTCTAAATTTTTCAAGCTACAGCAACTTTGATGAGGACATTACACATCGCAACCGTATCTACATTCCCAAAGTGGGTCCTATGACAGTCGCCATGTGTATACGGAACACGCTGCGCCTTTACCGGAATTTCCATCATGATTCATGATGGCTTAGCTCCTAATTCACTTGAACCTGATATCAGCCTGGATCGCTACCTTGCTCGTCTGGCTAGCAATGAAGCCGCGCCCGGTGGCGGTGCTGCTGCCGGTGTGACTGGCGCACAAGCAACTTCCTTGATGTCAATGGTTTGTGCCCTCAGTGAGACCTCCGAAGACATCCAGAGAATCTCGACAATCGCCGAAGATGCGCGGTCACGATTCCTCTCGCTGGTCAACGCCGACATCACGAACTTCCTTTCCCTAATGCAGCTCTACCAGAAACCCCCGGGGTCCACGCCTATGGATCAACGAAAACACCAGATTCAAGAGGCTTTGTTTGCCGCAGCAACGCCACCGCGCGAGATGATCAGCTTATCAGTGAATCTCGTCGAACCCCTTCAATCCCTTCACGTGAACGGCAACACGAATCTCGTCACAGATACTGGAATCGCCACCCAATTGCTGATTGCGACAATAAGTGCGTCGCAATTGAACGTTCAAATCAATCTGAACTCCATCAAAGATGAGTCCAATCGCAAGACCCTTTCTGACACAATTAAGGGCGCACAAACTGCCATTACCCAACTGCAGAATCTTGTCGCGGCCATCAATCACAACCTGTAAACCAGATTGGCGAGATCTTCGCGTCTCGATCAGGGCGCAGCGCCTCCGTCCTTTATTACTTTCCATGGTGTTCTGCCTGCTCACAGCAGCATGCTCAACCCATGGCCCAGATCCATCTGTGCCATCTGTAGATACTCATGAGTCGACAAACAGGGCTTCCGCTAAGCAGTTGTTGCCAGCATTCGAGAACCGTATTGCGGAAACGCTCTTTCGAAAACTCGATGACGAACTCAATAATCGTGTGAAACTTGGCCGAAACAGCGAACAGGTTATCTCGACGCACTGGCTCAACATCAAGAGAAGCGTAGATCCCGATCTGCTCTCCTATGAAAATGCTCTCATCTGGCGACATTTGCAGAGCTTGGACACTACATTGGGCAAGGGTCCGGACAGTAGTTTGGATAACGATCAGTCACCATCAGATGACATGTTCGACGACCTGACATCGATGCTACCAGAGGAAACAGCATTGCCGAGGGGCTATGAGCTGACCCCCACGTCCAATGACGCACAGCAACTGTATTTGAGCGCGTTGAACGATGGACTCATATCGATGTTACCGCGTGCCAGACAGATACTAACGAGGAAGATCAATACACTGCCACCACTTTCCATTGCCCTGCAGCCCCCTGACGCCATCGGCGACCACTACGACGTCGTGTCGGCAACAGCCTTTTTTGATCTCACCTCGACACCACGGAGAGACCTCACGCAAGCTCCCAGTGAGATTGTGTTTCACGGTGTCCCTGGGGCTCATTTGATGGGACATCAAATGCGCTGGCGTGGTATCCAGGATACCGAAGACACACGCGCCCATCGCAGGGGCTGGTCGCTCTATATTACCGACCATATGATGCGTAATGGTCAGCCAACACAATCCGTCAACGGTTATCTTAGATTCTTGAGACGCCAGGTCCTCCTCGCGATGATCGACCACGGATACCTCTACCAATCGTGGTCTGTCAATGATGCGAACCGTTTCCTTGAGTCACAGGGCGTTGAGCCGGCTGAAGCTAAGTACCTTATCGCGGCAACGCGCGAACACCCTGGCCGTTACCTGGACACGATGAGAGGTTACCGCAACATTATGCGTCTCGAACGCATGGTGCAAAAGGAATATGGGGATCGGTTCGAGATGACTGATTTCATGAACTCGCTCGTCAGCTATGGCCCTCTGTCCATGAGTGCGGTGGAATGGCTTCTGGAAGAATCCTTCCCAACCCTCCCACCAAAAGAAGATAAATGAACAAGCCTTGGTTCGATTCCCCTCAGTCACGTCAGACTCCCTACCTCTGGCTCATTTTGTGTCTAATGTTGTCCATCTCATCACTCACAGGCGGTGTGGCGGCAGTCGCTGGATATTACGTCTGACAAGATGAACGTAGCGCAGTTGAAATTGCAGACGGTGTGACATTTAGAGCGGCGTTGAAGGCCGTCTGCATTGGCGATGTCGATGGTCAAGGCATTCACCATCGACATCGATCTACGCTATCGCATCGTGACATTAAACGAACGTATGGGTTAGGACACTGCCTGTGCAAGGGCTATCGATCTTGCCCAAGAGGTGAAAGGGGTCGTTGACATCAGATCCGAACTCACGATCGCTGCGCCCGACGTGGAAGAAATCTGATCACACCGGACGCCATCTAACGTGCCGTGCATTGCCATGTCGATATTTTGTCATCACGGCTTCAACAATTCTCAACTCAAACAGTAACGACTTGGAGGACGGTCGGAAGTTGCACTCTGCTTCAATCCGCTCTCGAAGCCATAGATCGGTCAGTTGTTGGGCATGGGCGCGAATACGAAACTCACCGCTGCTCCCGGAGCTGTCGGGGAGGCTGCTGTGCAACGAACAGAGCGATGATCTCGATAGATGACTGACCTTTGCAGACTCGGCATCTGCAAAAACACAACAGCGCCCTTCTGCAATGATGGTCGTGACCGGATGGATGCGTGGCCAGCCTGAACCTGCAATCGTCGCAAAATAGGCCAGCTGCCCATCGAGTCGCTCTCGTCCGAACGCCGCCATCTGTGGCTCTGCGTCGGTCAAGGCACCCCAGGAAACCGGCAATGGAATCGTCTCTTCAGGCATGGAGACCGTCCGACATTTGTTCGCTGCGAGTCATCCCAGAACGTTCCTCCCAAGCGTAATCGAAACCGGTAGTTCGAGAGGATAGCCGATGATCTTGGCGAGCGGTTCAAGCTCCGACATATAGTTTTTCCATCGCCCTCTGGACGATGTATAAAGCGGCTTCCGGACCTGTAGGAAACTCGCCGTCTTCACTTTGCGTGTATTGTTGTGATAGTTGAGGCACGCATCCTCAAAACTCAGATTACAGAAACTGAGTAAACGTTCTGTTTCCTGTCGTTGGTCTGCCAACATCGATTCATAGGACAACTCAAGGATCTTGTCTGGAAAGCGTAACTGCCAGTATTCGGTCAGGCGCCGATAGTCATCGTAGAAGTGGCCAAGACTATCCAAGTTGAAGCTGTAGTCCTGCCCCCGAGTGAAGTTTTGGAAGAAGCAGGACAAACAGGTATCAAGAGGATGTCTAGTGGTATGCACAATCTTAGCTTTTGGAAACATCAGCAGGATCAGACCCACAAACTGAAAATTCAAAGGATGTTTATCGACCAGACGTGATTTTCCCGCCGGCAACAAATGCCCAACACGGTCAACGTAGTGACGAGCCAGATTCTGAAAGATAGCACTATCCAGTTGGTTCATGCTGAGAGGCCAGGGGAGACCACCAGCGACTAGAGAGGCAGAGCGCGTGACAAATTTCATGTCATTTAGCTCTCCTGCACCCTCGACCTGGCTATGACTCGCCAAAATCTCCTCGGCTAAAGAGGTCCCTGATCGAGGCATCCCGACGACAAATATTGGCGAAAAGTCAGCCAGACCCACTTCGCCCACGAGATCGGCAAGCCGGTCATCAAAGGCATACATGGTTTCCTTGACCTGTTGCTGGAAATTCGAATTGTCAAATTTTCGTTCGGTTAGTGAGTTGCCGCGGGAATAGTGCTTGAACGCAACGCGATGTTGCCCACAGTCATCCAGTATCTTTCCGGCTGCAAAATGAAAATAGCTTGCTACATTCTTGGGGAGGTCAGCATTTCCCAGTTGCGTCATAATCTGTGTCAGCAAAGGATCACCGGGTCCGAAACGAACCATCTCCGAGAGTCCCTGGTAGGCTTCGCCATAATCTGATTTCAGAGCGATAGCACGTCTAAATTCCGACACTGCTTCCTCCAAGCGCCCGACCCTGCGATAGATTCCTGCAATATTGTGGTGGAACGCTGAGGCATCAGCGTTGAAACCAATAGCCTTTTCTATGAGTGCTATGGCCTCTGAATCGCGATCCTGCTCGCCCCTGACCAGACCCAGCAAGTGATTCGCATCGGGATTGTCGGCATCCTCCTCAAGAACTCTGAGGTAAACCTGCTCGGCAAACTGCAGATCACCAGCAATCTGTCGATCCATTGCTCCTTTCAGAGCTTTGAGGGTGGCTTCGTTCACGGCATCAGGTCTGATGGTTCAGAAGTTACTTCGATTCTTGTTTTTCTTCTTTCGTTCTTGTGTTTCATGACACGCAAGGTTCTAGTGATGGTGATGTTCCATGGATGACATGTCGGTGTTAGCCATCGACTCCGCCGATCCAGGTCCCAGGGACCCTACCTCCATCACAATCACTTTGGTCGTCATCTCGATTCTGCTTTTTTCTGTCAGTTCATTGTCGTCAAGCACCGATATCTCGAGCGTGACATCAAAGTGTTCGTTCTCCCTTAGCGGTGCTCGGAGCCCGGTCAGCATAAGGTGGAGTCCGCCTGGTTCCAGGATCAGTGCGTCTTCAGCATCAATGGTCACTGATTCCTGATGCCGCATACGCATCATGCCATCCGCAAGGATCGTATCGTGCACCATGATTCGATCTGCATTGCTCGCTGTCATCGTACGAACCGAAATAGTCTGTTGACTCAGATTGGTCATCGAACCATAAACCGCTGCGGTTCGCACCGCGCCTGGTGTCGCGCGTGACCAGGCTTCAAATTGCAGGGCCTGATCCGACTGAAGTAGAGGCGCCTTGTGATGTGCAGACATATCGGGCGACGCGAGCGCACTGCTACAGACGCCAGACATGATCAGCATGAACGCGCACGCGCGAATAATCGACAACATTGTTCCTGCCACCCTCGAACCGTAGACACTGGATTGTCCGCTAATGAACGTTGTCATACCAGCGGTTAGCGATCCCACACAGTGCTTTTCGGTCGTAGGTCAACTCGGTATTCTTGCGCATCAGCTCTCAGTCAGATTCAAAGATGAACGACAATCTGTACACGGTATTCGCAGAACGATTTATTCCCAAAGATCCGTTCATCCGGTCTCCTGATGGTTCAGACCTCCACAGCTACGCAGATCTTGAGCATTATTCTTCGCTTTACGCCGATCGTCTGGAGCGACTCGGTGCTGTTCCCGGGGACCGCGTTATGGTTCAGGTAGAGAAGTCGCCATTCTGTCTATTCCTCTACTTCGCCTGCCTGCGAGGCGGGTTTGTCTACTTGCCGCTGAACACAGCGTACCAACCCGAGGAGCTTGCGTACTTCGCAGAAAATGCAGAACCCGCTGTGGTCGTGGCCTCACCTGAACAACAGCCAGTCTTCAAGGATTTCGCGCGGTGTCCGGTCGAGTCACTCGATGCCAACGGACAAGGGAGCTTTACCGAAGAACTACCTGATTACGTCAGTCAAAGCATCGTTCCGAGATCACACGATGACCTCGCCGCGATCCTATATACGTCGGGGACCACGGGCAAACCCAAGGGTGCTATGCTCAGTCATGGCAACCTTGCATCGAATGCCAGGACACTGCACGAGCTATGGGGATTTGTGCCAGGCGATGTCCTGCTACATGCACTCCCCGTTTTCCATGTGCATGGTCTTTTTATCGCGACCAATGTAGCCGTATACAACGGCAGCCCACTGCTGTTTTTTGAAAAGTTTGAAGCCAGATCAGTGATTGAAGCCTTGCCTTCTGCAACTGTTTACATGGGTGTGCCAACAAACTACACCCGCATGCTGGCAGAAGCAGCACTGAACACAGAGCAGTGCACCAACATGCGGCTGTTTATCAGCGGATCAGCGCCGCTGCTGACACAGACATTCAAAGAATTCGAGGTACGTACCGGACATAGGATTCTGGAGCGCTACGGCATGACCGAGACCGGTATGAACACATCCAACCCACTCGTCGGTGAACGGAAGCCCGGAACCGTTGGCCCAGCGTTACCCAATGTCGATGTCAGAATAGTCGACAATAAGAATGAACCGGTTGAGGAAGGTGAGACCGGCAGCCTTCTCGTAACAGGTCCGAATGTCTTCTCCGGCTACTGGCGAATGCCAGATAAGAATCTAGAGGAATTTACGGATGGGTTCTTCAGAACTGGTGATCTTGCCAACAGAGATGAGGACGGTTACATCTCCATCGTAGGACGCAGCAAAGACCTCGTCATCACGGGTGGTCTCAACGTCTACCCTAAAGAGGTTGAGTCAGCGATCGATCGGATAGCAGGCGTCAACGAATCCGCGGTCATCGGCATACCCCATAGAGACTTTGGAGAAGCAGTTACTGCCGTCGTCGTACTCGATGAGGATGCGTCCGTGACTGAGGACGATGTGATTACACATCTCAAATCGACGTTGGCCAACTTCAAAGTCGCAAAGCGCGTCTACTTCGTGGACGAATTACCCAGAAATACCATGGGTAAAGTCCAGAAAAACGTGCTGCGTGAGGAATACGACTCAGGCGCGCGCTAGTTTGAACGCTCCCCGTCGATTCTGACCATGCGCAGGCAACTTGCCATATTCGCTTCCCACGAAGGCACCAACCTTCAGACTGTCATTGATGCCTGTAAGGCAGACCTGCTGCAGGCTGACGTTGCCGTGGTCATCAGCAACAATAGCGGGGCTAAGGCGCTGTTACGCGCATCAGAACACGGCATCGCCAAACATCACCTCTCTTCAACAACACACCCCGATCCCGACGAGTTGGATAAGGCTATCCTACGGACCCTTGACCTCCATGCTGTCGACTACATTGTGACCGCGGGTTACATGAGGAAGCTGAAAACACGTGTCCTCGCCGCCTATGCGCACCGGATATTCAATACGCATCCGTCCCTGTTACCGAAATACGGGGGTCGGGGAATGTATGGATCCCGGGTTCATGAAGCTGTCCTCGCAGCTGGGGACAAGGTGACGGGTATCACCATTCATGAGGTTAATGAGCACTACGATGAGGGAGACATCATCGCGCAAACCCGAGTGCCAGTGATGCCCAACGATACACCGATGACCCTCGCAGCCAGAGTACAGGCCCTTGAGCGTCGGTTTCTCATAGAAACCCTCGCCACGATCCTCGAAACACGACGCTACTGAAACAAGGATGCGCTCCGGGTTGACATCAAAATGTGATCGGCTAATCTTGACCTATGGATACGCAGCGCCTACGCCACATGATTATAATCATTCCGCCGTCACTGGTGGGCTGATACGTGCTTGAACGGTTCGTACAAACCCGCCACATGGCGGGTTTTTTCGTTTAGGACGTATTCGAATGGGCAACTGTTCGGTAAAACCTTGTTCGGCGAGAACCATGCGGAAAGCAGCCGATGAAAAGCAGCAATCTCGATACACATGACCGACGACAGGGCCACAGTAGATTAACCGTGAATGAACAATCAGACACAGATGTAACCAAAGAAGATCGCAACGATCAGTTCTCATTCGTCGATATGGAACACGACATGCTCGCGTTCTGGGAACGAGAAAATGTATTCCAGAAATCTCTCGAAAGCACAAGCAACGCGCAGCCGTATATCTTTTATGACGGTCCGCCATTTGCGACCGGACTACCCCATCACGGACATCTGGTGGCTTCGACGATCAAGGATGTAGTTCCTCGCTACTTCACGATGAAGGGCTACCACGTCAGCCGACGTTTCGGCTGGGATTGTCACGGATTGCCCATCGAACACGAAATTGACAAGGCGCTAGGCATGAGCTCTGCAGAGGCTGTGGAGAAACTTGGTATTGCCGGTTACAACAGCGAGTGCCGGAAGATCGTTCAGCGTTATACCGCAGAGTGGCGAAGTACAATCACGCGTATCGGTCGCTGGGTAGATTTCGACGACGACTACAAGACCATGGACCCCTGGTTCATGGAGTCCGTCTGGTGGGTCGTGAAACAGCTCTGGGAGAAAAACCTCATATATCGCGGGCTGAAAGTCGTACCGTTTTCCACTGCTCTTGGCACAGTCCTTTCAAATTTCGAGGCTACCTCAAACTATCAGGATGTGCAGGACCCAGCGGTTACTGTGTTATTCAAACTGCGCGAGCAGAACGCTTTTATCGCCGCATGGACCACAACGCCCTGGACCTTGCCATCCAACCTTGCCTTGTGCGTCGGTGACGATATCAACTACGTACGCGTCAAGGACGTCGAAACAGAGAGGGAGATCTTCGTTGCCAAGGAGCGACTGGACGACTTTAGCAAGGGGCGCGAACTCACAGAGCTGTCGGAAATCTCTGGGCGTGAACTCGTAGGGCTCACTTACGACCCCTTGCTCCCTTACTTTGAGGGGGAAAGAGCAAATGGCGCATTTCAAATTGTCTCCGACGACTACGTCACAACAGACAGTGGTACAGGGATCGTCCACCAGGCACCTGCATTTGGTGAAGATGACTTCCGTATTTTGAAAACTGCGGGTATCTCCGCCATGGTCTGTCCAGTCGACCTGCAAGGACGGTTTACGGACGAAGTCTCAGACTTTGCCGGGCAGCACGTCAAGGACGCGGATCGCAACATTATCCGTATGTTGCGTGACAACGGCAGTCTGTATCGACACGACACCATCGTTCACAGCTACCCTTTCTGCCCACGCTCGGACACACCCATCATCTATCGTACGATCGACTCGTGGTATGTCCGTGTTGAAGCAATGCGTTCGCGCTTGCTGGCAGTCAACAATGACATTAACTGGGTCCCTGGGCATATCCAGGAAGGCCGCATGGGGAATTGGCTCGAAGGCGCTATCGACTGGGCGATCTCGAGAAATCGCTATTGGGGAACACCGTTACCCATCTGGGTTAACGATAAGACTGGCAACCGAGTATGCATCGGGTCCCGTGCGGAGTTGAAGGAGTACACCGGGGAAGAACCCGACGACCTGCATCGTGAGAATATTGATCACCTGACCTTCACACGTGAGGGAGAAGAAGGCACCTATCGTCGCATCGAGGAGGTGCTGGACTGCTGGTTCGAATCCGGTTCCATGCCCTACGCCCAACTGCACTATCCCTTTGAGAATCAGAATGTTTTTGACAGTGGATTCCCTGCCGAATTCATCGCCGAGGGGCTGGATCAGACACGCGGCTGGTTCTACACCTTGATTGTTCTTGGTGTTGCACTTTTTGACACAAACCCATTCAAGAACGTCATCGTGAACGGGATTGTCATGGCAGAAGATGGCAAAAAAATGAGCAAGCGGCTGCGTAACTACACGCCACCTGATGACCTCATGGAAGAGTTTGGTGCCGATGCGCTGCGACTGTATCTGATCAACTCAGGACTGGTACGCGCAGAAGAACAGCGGTTCACCGACGCGGGTGTGCGCGACATGGTACGTCGTGCGCTGCTGCCATGGCTGAACGCGTTCACGTTCTTTAAGACCTATGCAGACATCGACGGATGGAAAGCAGCGACCCGTGACCCCAGCGCCGTGTCATCCAACATCACGGACCAGTGGATTCTGTCACGACTGCAATCCCTCAAATCCAACATCGCGCGTGAGATGGAGTCGTACAGGCTCTACAACGTCGTTCCGGCCCTGTTTGAGTTTATCGACGATCTCACACGCTGGTACATCCGCCTGAATCGTTCACGCTTCTGGAGTGAAGGGATAACAGAAGATAAACATGCCGCCTACAGCACGCTGTACCTAACGCTTCGCGATCTGTGCATTTCCATGGCGCCATTTGCACCATTTCTCTCTGACTATCTCTATCAGCAATTATCCGCGTTCGACGGAGATGTGACCGCCTCGGTTCACTTATGTAAGTACCCAGAAGCAGAGGAAGCGCTGATAGAGCCGGTTCTCGAGCAGGCTGTCACGCGCATGCAGCACATCGTGCTTCTCGGCAGACAGAAGCGCAATCAGGAGAAGATCAAGACCAAGTACCCACTCGCCGAAATGACTGTCATCCATCAGGACCAGGTGTTGCTCGATGAGATTGCCCGTCTCGAGCCTTACATCCAGGCAGAACTGAACGTTCACAAGGTGTCCTACAGCACCGAAGAGGGCGCCTTCATAAACCTATTTGCAAAACCCAACTCACCGATCCTTGGGAAACGCCTGGGGAAACGGTTCAAACACTTCAAGGGCGCCATAGAGTCACTCAGTAGCGATACCATTAACGAATTCCAGGAGACAGGTCAAATCGTCATCGACGGAGAGTCACTCTCAGGTGAAGATCTGCTGATTTTCC
>CAJWYI010000048.1 GCA_913049815.1 uncultured Gammaproteobacteria bacterium | reverse complement strand
AGTTGGTGGAGGGGGGTGGATTCGAACCACCGAAGCTTACGCGTCAGATTTACAGTCTGATCCCTTTGGCCACTCGGGAACCCCTCCAAAATGAGGCGCTAGATTCTGCCTTTGAGGTCAGACCATGTCAAATGAATTTTGGGCGAAAGGATCTCGCACGATCTACCGGCAAATGCCTGATCTGGCGTGTGTTTTTGCTTATCACAGGTTCTTCAGGTTCTATCCCGAAGGAACGCTGCCTGCATCTAATTGTCTGGTGCCGCCACCAAGAATCGAACTCGGGACCTACTGATTACAAATCAGTTGCTCTACCTGCTGAGCTATAGCGGCTCGCGGCGCATTGTAGCCAGTGAATTCAGTGTTTTCTAGCAGCTTGCGGATCGCATTCTGTTAGTGTCACAGAGACGGCCGATTCTCCGTCACGGATACGGTACAAAACCTCTGCACCAATCGAAGGTGCGTCAATCGAGTGGAGCCAGTACTCGCGGTGATATCGAGCCATCGGGATGATAACGGTGTAATAACCTCGTGTTTCAAGAGAATTCCGCGCATTCTGAGCCGCGCCCTGGGTTGAGAATACACCGAGTGATATGCCATAGGCGTTTACACCTTCGGTGATGACATGGCCGTCGATATCCCTGGCTTGTAACTCCCGTAATCGCCGAAACGCTTCCTGCGAAGTTTTCGTCGGAGGGATCAGGACCCGATAGTCCTCAATACCAGTTGGTTGATCGACCGCACTCAGACTGACTTTGACATCGAGAGCTGCAAGCAGCGATTGTCCATCCTTCGCCTCAACCAGGCCTTTGAAGGGTCCCAATCGCAGGCATTCAGGAACTTCCTTGATCGAAGGTATCGCTACGGTATTGACCACAACCCGATCGATAAGCCACATCTCCTCGGCGACCTCTCCCTCAAGCACAAGTGAGCGAGGCGCGCTCTTCTCTAGCAAAGCAGGCACATGCTCTGCTGAGGTATCAACACCATTGTCGCCTCTCTGATGATAGAACCAAAACACGATATTGCCCGCGGCTAAAATCAGGACAATGTATTTGACACCAGCAACTTTCACGATGACATTGCGTTCGATGCCCCATCCAGAAGATGCAGGCTGATTTCCCCTGCGTTAAATGTACGCTGCCGGCCATCGATATCGATGATCAGCTGTCCCTCGTGATCGATGCCACCATGTATGCCGGTCATCTCCTGATCAGCAATGCGAACAGAGATCCTTTTACCGAAAAAGAGATCATACTCAGCCCACAAGGGCGCAAACGGTGTGAAACCCGTTGAATTGTATCGTATCAGTTCAGGAATCAGGCAATTCAGGATAGCCGCGACGACTCGATTACGACTGAAGTCGAACTCCCTGTCTCCCATCTGGACAGGTGTCATGTCGCGGAGTGTCGCAAACGGTTGGTCAATCATCGCGGAAGCTTGCCCAGACATGGCCACATTGACCCCAACCCCGATCACAATCGCATGATCGCCATTCGCAGGCGCACCCATTTCAAGGAGGATACCGGCAAGCTTTCGATAAGTACCCTGGACTTCCACCAGGACATCGTTGGGCCATTTCAGTCCCAGATCCATGTATCCAAGCGAGCGGAGTGCCCTAGTGATCGCCATTCCTACAACCAGGCTGACGCCTGAGACCGACACGCCCACAGGGACCCGCCAGCCCAGGCTCATATAGATGTTCTCACCAAACGGACTCTGCCATGTACGTCCTCGGCGACCACGACCCGCGGTTTGCGATTCCGCCAGACACAGTCGACCCATCGCAAGGGAAGATGGCATCGTCATCAGACGAGTATTGGTCGAATCAATTTGCAGGTGACACTCGATATCGCGGACCGCATCGTTGGTCACATCGGACATACTATCCCGAACCCGCGATGCCTCCAAAAGCTCCAGGGACGAAGACAGACGATACTTGCCGTCCTTGCCAGCGGCGACGTCCATCCCCATTGCTCTCAGGGTTTCAACCTGAGCAACAGAAATTTTAGTTTCGTCAAGAATCCCGCCTGTTGCGAAAGTCTCTATCAGTGGTCCGATATCGGTCATTCTCGCGACCTCAAATCATTATTACCCATTGGCGTCTACTCCGTTGTATTAGGACCTTCCCTGCGTATAATACGCCGTCCCGACGGGTCTGTAGCTCAGTTGGTTAGAGCGCACCCCTGATAAGGGTGAGGTCGGTGGTTCAAATCCACCCAGACCCACCAGCCATTGACACTTCGACGATTATCGTGGTGCATGACAGGTCGTGACTTGGCGCAGACACAAGTGCTGACAAAAGTGGTAGAGTCAGCGCCAAGCTTTTGGGACGAAACCGTTGCAGCCCCTTCCGGGCTCCCACAGGTTGACGAATGATTGGGGCCATAGCTCAGCTGGGAGAGCGTCTGCCTTGCACGCAGAAGGTCGGCAGTTCGATCCTGCCTGGCTCCACCAATTCTCTATGCTGACATTCAAGCTCCATCAGTTTCTGCCCACGGTTCGCCCCTTCGGTAAGTCAAGATCCAACGACGACCAGGTGGTGGTTCTTCTTGCCTTTTTGAACCACGTTGAAGCGCCCATGCAAGCTGGTGGCGTTGGTCAGCCGCGCCTCAACATCAGTCACCTTCACCCCATTGACTCTGATTGAGTTGCCTTCGATCAGTTTCCTCGCCTGCCCGCGGGTGACATCGCCACGCGGCGTCATAGCCAAACCACTATTAACCAGCGCATCCATCAACAACGTCTCATTACTAACATCGGTGCGATCCATGCCATCTAACGCTAGCTGCGCTAGATCGCCGTCACTCAAGTCTGTCAGCTGATTTCGAAACAACGCATCGCTGATACGTTCGGCAGCAGCAACCCCCTCCTCCCCGTGGACCAGCCGCGTCACCTCTCTGGCGAGGGTTCGGTGTGCTTCACGCAGGCCTGGGTCCGTTTGATGCTGTTTCTCGATGTCTGCAATGTCCCCGACGGAGAGAAACGTGAATGTTCTGAGATACCCGATCACATCGTCATCCGTCACGTTGAGCCAAAACTGATAGAACCGATATGGTGACGTCTGCGCTGGGTCAAGCCAGACGGCGTTACCCATACTCTTCCCAAACTTGGTTCCATCAGACGTCGTTACCAACGGGTAGGTAATCGCAAACCCCCTCGCTGACGACATCCTGCGCAATAAGTCGATCCCCGCCGTAATGTTGCCCCATTGATCACTGCCGCCCATTTGAATCGTGCAGTTGAGTTGGTTGTATAAAGTCACGAAATCGTAGGACTGAAGAATGCTATAGCTGAATTCGGTATAGCTGATGCCGTTACTGTCATCCTCCAGTCTGCGACGTACGGTATCTTTTTGGATCATCGCGTTGACACTGAAATGCTTTCCCACATCCCGCAGGAAGTCGATGACATTGAGCGGCTCAATCCAGTCCGCATTGTTGACAACGACTGCGGCATTCTCGACTTGGTCAAATTCAAGAAACTGCATTGCCTGTTCTCTTATGCGTTCGACGGACCGTCGAACTTCGTCAGCCGGCTTCAGTTCACGTTCTGAGTTTCGACCACCCGGATCACCGATCATGCCCGTCGCACCACCGACCAGCAAAACAGGTCGATGGCCAGCCAGTTGGAAGCGTCTGAGCGCTAGCAGTGGAACGAGATTACCGATATGCAGACTGTCTGCGGTAGGGTCAAAACCACAATAGACGGTGCGCATCCCTGAAGTCAGATGTTCAATCAGCTCATCTTCATTGCTGACCTGCGCGACCATTCCTCTCGCGCGCAGATCGTCTATCATCTGGGAAGCCATGTTTCCCCCCGAATGTCAGAGTGTTGAGAGATGGTAAGGCGTGTGAACGACCCCCATCGCGGAGTGCGGAAAATACCCGATTCTGGCGCTTTTTCAACGCAACCTACGATCAAATTCTTTGGCTTTCTATTTATCGTTACTTTTTATATATTTATGCGTGTTTTGTCATAAGTTGCGGGAGATATCTGATGCATAGGACTGGTTTCTCTACATACTCGGTACTCGCTACATGCTTCGAACTCTACTCGGGTCAACGCCAAGGTTTGCGTCTTTTCAATGCACTCGCTCGAAACCCAGCTCCTTTAAACGCCAAGCGACACCTCGCTGCGACCCGTTAAAATCACTCGCATGCGCAATTATCCCAGAACTCACCTGAAAGCAGCCGCTTTCCTTGTGGTGTCGCTGATACTCATCATGGCGCTGTCACCGTCGGAGCTGCACGAAGCCAAGACCCAAGTGCCCGTATCACTCGCTCTCCCTTTCGGAGACACAAACCTGACTGTTGCTACCGATCCTGTGATCGTAGACCCCCTAGCGATTAATCCAAACGCGCCGCAGGCTACGACGAACCACACACAGACCTCTTTTACAGTCAGACGTGGTGACAATCTGTCAACGTTGTTCGATCGCGCCGGGTTGACGCCTCAGGAACTGTATCTTGTGATGAGCCTCGGTGAGGACGTAAGTCACCTGAGCAAAATACAACCCGGACAGACAGTGATATTTACCCGGGACAAGACAGGTCAGTTCAGTGGATTGCAATATAAGGTGAACGCAGAACGGACCCTGCATGTCGAGCGCGAGGAGAGTTACTTTGTCGCCCAATGGAGGCACGTGGAACCCGAAGTACTCATCAGTTTTCGACAAGCAGAAATTACATCAGAAGCACCCAGCCTGTTTCATGCCGGCATGAAAGCAGGATTGTCTGACAACATCGTTATGCAGCTCAGTTACATCTTTCAATGGGACATCTCGTTCGCACTTGATCTCAGGCAAGGTGATCAGTTCACGTTGTTGTTCGAAGAAAAATACCTTGATGGCAAAAAAACGGGCGATGGTCGGATCGTTGCCGCTGAGTTCATCAACATGAAAAAGCAGTACCAGGCCGTTCTTTACACGGACAGCAACGGAGACACCAACTACTACGCACCCGACGGCCGGAGCCTGCGAAAAGCATTTATCAGGGATCCTGTACATTTCTCCCATGTCAGCTCCGGCTTTAATCCCAAGCGACTCCATCCCATTCACAAGAGGGTCATGCCCCACCGTGGCATCGACTACGCTGCCATGACGGGCACACCAGTCCTTGCGGCGGGGGACGGAAAAGTCGCGATCGCACGACAGAACAACGCGTCCGGAAAGTACATTGTCATTCAACATGGTGAGCAATACACCACCAAGTATCTGCATCTCTCAGCATTTGCTCGGGGCATCCACGGAGGAGCGCGCGTCAAACAGGGACAGACCATCGGTTATGTTGGATCAACCGGCTGGTCAACCGGTCCACATTTGCACTATGAATTTCTTGTGGGTGGCGTCCATCGGAACCCAAGAACCGTCAAGTTACCCCAGGCAGAGCCCGTTCAGAGGGCTGAACTGGCGCGGTTCACGCGAGAAACGAGCCCAGTACTTGCCCAACTTGCAAGTATGGCTGGGAATCTTCAGCTCGCAGCCGGCGACCAGGCTCGCTGATTCACACCGGGCCCACCAAAACATCAGGGATGTAGATGCGGGTCAAATGGAAAAGGAGTTTCCACATCCGCAGGTGGTTTCAGCGTTCGGATTGTCGACAACAAACCGAGAACCCTGCAAGTCTTCTCGATAGTCAACCACTGAACCTACCAGATACTGATAGCTGAGCGAATCAACGACAAGGTCGACGCCAGAGTTATGGAACGTAGTGTCGTCTTCCTCAAGATCCTCATCAAACGTGAATCCATACTCAAACCCTGAGCACCCGCCCCCCGTCACAAAGACGCGCAACTTTAGTGATTCGTTAGACTCTTCTTCAATCAGTAATCTCGCTTTTTCAGCGGCGGCATTCGACAGGCCTACCTGAGGCTCAGCTATTTGAATACTCATAACGACTTAACCTGCCACCAACTGGTCACCCTTGCCAGCATCCTTGGTCTTTCCAGACACCGACGAGATGGACTCTCGCGCATTTTCAGATTTATCTTTGTTCTTCTCTTGCTTGTCAGCTTTTTCAGCCGTTCCAGACTGCGTTCGAGACCTAGCACGTGAAGCTGATCCGCGCGCTTCCGAGACCTGCAGCTCTGCTTCCACATCAGCGATATTGCCGTCCTTGACGTGTACCAGGGAGCCGTCAACCCGACTACCCATAACCATTTCTATCAGATGGTAGAACACATTGCCTTTGATCGCGGCTTTTGCCGATAGCTCGACGTGTCGATCGGAGTGAATATCGCCAATGACTTTACCGTTGATAATAACATTGGGGACCCGTATCTCGCCACGTACGCGACCTCGCTCGGTCACTCTCACTATCGCTTTCGTTCCCGCTTCCGCCAATACATTGCCTTTGACGTAGCCGTTGACAATGAGCTCATCGGAAAATCTGACGTCGCCTTCAATCTCACAGTTCTCTGTGATGAGAGTTGTGCCGCGACTCGGCTTATTGTTCCCGAATATGGTCATCCTTCCCCTACCTGCCAAGTGAATCTTCGCTCCTGCCGTTGCGAAGATCGGCCCGTTGACTGTGCCACCACCATGACTTCCTTGGGTGTAAACCCATCTGGCAACATCAACTCACCGTCGATGTTCTGAAAATACCGAAACCTGAACCGAATACTATCCTGATCCTGAGTGGAAATGTCCCCAAATGGCAGATTGGACCCTAGATTGTCCTCGTCACCCACCAAGTTGATTTCGACATCTCCCTGAACGTAATCGTACTTATTAACGACCTGTGTTAGGAGCAGATTGTACTTGAAACGATTGGGTTCTCCTGAGTTTTCAACTCTCAGACGTTCAATACGGAGTCCCTTATCCTCGACCTTGGGCAACATGACTCCCTTATAGAACTGAACCTCTTCCTGTACTCGCGCTAATTGGGTCTGAAGTTCTAATATCGTCTGCTGAACACCCACATCCGCCTGCAGATCAATTTCGTCAGCTAGCTTCAATGCAGCGACTTCCTGGCGGTATGTCTCGGTGAGACTCACACTCTGCTTCAGCTTCTGCGCCAGGTCATCACGTTCCTGAACGATCCAGACCCGCGTCGAAAGACCCTCATCCATGCCGAGCTGGTAACTGCTCCATATCAAAGAAGCCACCAGCGCGATCACCAAGAGAACAAGACCGCCAATGACGTACCAGGGTCGTCGCTGAACAACGACCATGTCGTAGTGTTTTGAACCTTTGACGGTGCGCATGTCTCTGAAATAAACCCTTCAAGGCTCGCTAGCTTAGCACGATCAAATCGCAGTTTAAGCGCCTCCTGACGTCACTGACCAGCGTGATGCGGCGGTCAGTGGTGACTGTGGAGGCACTTACCACGTGAGGCTATAAGCGCCTGTGATGCTGCATGCGGCTTACCAGACCACTCAAACCAGGTCTTACCTTTCGCGGTTTCCGCCAACGATTGGCCAGCATCGATGCAGTACCCTCGTTTGCTTTTCTAGTTGACATCGCAGGCATCGTCACATGGGGACTCATCCGCCTGCTCGGAGGCCTGATTGTGTGGCCATTGACCATGATGCTGAGTGATCCAGAAGGCTTTGATATGTTGGGCTCGTTGTCCCGTTTCTCATCGCCAGTCGCTGGCGCCGTCGCTCTGGGACTGATCTTCAAATTCCGAGACAGCTCGTCACTTCGCATGGTCGTCATCCACGTGATGGAACGCCTGGCAAGAATCCAGGGGAATCTGCAGTGGCAGAATATGGTGAACCAATTTTGCTGTGGCATCATCGCGCTCGCTAGTGGGTGGTCGAGAGGGTCTGCGATTCATCTTGTTGGTACCACGGCCGCCATTTCTGCTTCATTGAACACGCCCATCGCGGGCGTCATCTTTTCCATGGAAGTCATCATCATCAAATACACCATCGGCGGCTTCATTCCGGTAAGACTGGCTGCCGTATCTGCCGCGCTGATCATGCAGATCGTCTGAGACAACGAAGCCGCTTTCGCTGTTCCCATCCTCGCACTGCAATCCTTCTACAAACTCCCATTTATTATCCATCGTACAAAAGCCCTGCGTGCATATCAGGTTGATGCCACTTCTGAATAGGCGATTGACCTGACCCTCAGCCAGGAGACTCGGAAGGACATTTCCCCGGTTCTAGTCACGACGACGTTAGGTGAAGCACTTACTTTTCTTTAAGGAATCGGCTAGCGGGCGCTCTAAGTAAATCCCATCAGCGTCCCGATGATCGACTCTTTCGTTGGTGTTCTTTCAAGAGAGGGCACAGAGCGCTACTATCCGAGCTGACTCGAACGGACCGCACGAGTTTCCTTCGTTTGAAACTGGGCGGTCGCGATGTTTGAATGCCGTTTTTCTGAGGGGCTACCCTGCAAAATGTCTAACGCCAAACCCAGATCAGAATCCCTGTTTGAAGCCTCTCAGCGACTGATGCCTGGCGGGGTCAATTCTCCGGTCCGTGCGTTTCAACGCGTAGGCGGCGCCCCATTGTTCTTCCGTCAGGCGAAAGGTGCGTGGGTCACAGACGAGGATGGACATCAATACATAGACTACGTTGGATCCTATGGCCCCATGATTCTCGGTCATGCCCACGATGCGGTGATTGATGCCGTCACTCGTACCGCGCGGAACGGACTAAGCTTCGGCGCACCTACTGCGATCGAAAACGAGCTCGCAGAGCTTGTCCAGCAATACATGCCCTCGCTGGAACGGCTCCGAATGGTATCTTCAGGCACAGAAGCCACGATGAGTGCTATACGGGTTGCTCGAGGCTACACCGGTAGAGACCGTATCGTTAAATTCGAGGGTTGTTATCACGGTCACAGCGACGCCCTATTGGTCAAAGCAGGCTCAGGCGCTTTGACACTGGGAGAACCTGATTCGCTGGGAGTCCCAGCCGCCGTGGCTGCGCAAACGATTACCCTGCCCTACAACGATATTGATGCGCTTCAGACCTGTTTCCAAACCGCAGGATCCGAGATTGCCGCCGTGATCATCGAACCCATAGCCGGCAATATGGGCTGCGTGCCAGCCGTTGCAGGTTTTCTCGACGCCATCCGTGAGCAGTGCGATCAATCTGGTAGTCTCTTGATCTTCGATGAGGTGATGACAGGTTTCCGAGTTGCACGAGATGGGGCTCAGGGTCTGTACGGCGTCAAACCAGATCTCACGACACTAGGGAAAGTTATTGGAGGTGGCATGCCTGTGGGTGCGTTTGGGGGGAGAGAGGACGTCATGTCCATAGTCGCACCTCTCGGCGGTGTCTATCAGGCCGGCACGCTGTCTGGCAACCCCGTTGCAATGGCAGCAGGGCTCGCAACCCTCGAACTCGTGACCCAAGATGGGTTTTTCGAGGACATCACGTCGACGACGGAAGTCCTGATGACAGGCTTTGAGGACCTTGCAGGACAAGCAGGTGTCTCATTCACAACCAATCAGGTTGGTGCAATGTTCGGTATCTTTTTCCGTGAGCCACCCACAAACTCGGATGGTCGCGTGACGACCTTTGACGAGGTCCTGGCCGCTAACAGCGATGCATTCAACACCTTCTTCCACGCGATGCTGAAAGCAGGTGTCTATCTTGCCCCTTCACCCTTTGAGTCAGGATTTGTCTCATCGGCGCATGGCGAAAAAGAAGTCGCGGCAACCCTCACTGCTGCCGCTGACGCGTTCAAGCAAGTCTCAAGCAATTAGCACGTCCCAAACGTAGCTTTATCGTTTTATATACAGGCAGATCGCGAATGTTCGATGTTTACGGAATTGGTAATGCCCTGGTTGATACCGAGTACGAAGTGACCGACGAATTGCTGATCGCAGCGTCGCTTCCCAAGGGTCAGATGACCCTCATGAACCGGCAGGAGCGTGAACAACTGATCAACCTGCTTGAAAGGGACCACAACCACAAAGTCGTGAAACAAGCCGGAGGCGGTTCTGCCGCCAACACTCTGGTGGCCGTCGCACAATTGGGTGGTCGCGGGTTTTACAGTTGCAAGGTTGCAGCAGATGTAATCGGCGACTTTTTCTTGGAGGACCTGAACTCGGCAGGCGTCAAAACCAATCTGGACGAGACTGAACGATCATCAGACGGCACATCCGGACAATGCGTCTCCATGATCACACCGGATGCAGAACGTACCATGACGACTCACCTCGGTATTAGCGAAACACTATCGCCATCTGAACTCGATCGAGACGCGCTCACTAAAAGCACTTATCTTTATATCGAGGGTTATCTGGTGACCTCCCCTACCGCCATGGACGCCGTGCGTGAAGCACAGCACATTGTCCGCGCCGCCGGAGGCAAGGTCTCGATCACACTCTCCGACATGTCGATGGTGCAGAGATTTGGCGACATATTTACGGACCTTTTCGATACAGGCATCGATCTTATCTTCTGCAACGAGGAGGAAGCCATGGGTTGGACCCAAACATCGTCACGGAGCGATGCGCTGCACAGACTTAGGGCCGTGTGTCAACAGATCGTGATCACATGCGGATCAGATGGCGCGCTTGTCTATGACGGTTCTGGTGAAGTTTTTGTTCCAGGTGTTCCCATCAATGCGGTCGATACCACAGGTGCCGGTGATATGTTCGCCGGCGCGTTCCTCTATGGCATCACCGCTGGCCTTAACTTCGAAGGTGCAGCAACGCTGGCTAATCGTGCAGCGTCTCAATTGGTGTCGGCTTTTGGCGCGAGGCTGGAAAAGTCCCGGGTGGACACGCTCCTCGCCTGAGATGGATCTAAAACAATCCCAACTGCTTTTCCGTCAACGACTCCATGGACATTCCCTGCATCGACAAAATCGCATCGGCAACCGGCCATAACTGGCGCTCGAGATAGAACGTATAATCGACAGGTGACTGGACATACGGTAAGGGTTCCGGACCGTTGACGGTCATCATGTATTCAATCCAGCCACCTCCGTCGTAACGAACGGGCAGCCCAGCCCGCTCTCTCATATCGTCGGCCATTCGAGCCGCTCGCACATGAGGGGGTATGTTCTTTTGGTACTCGGCGAGTTTTCTGCGTATCCGCTTTCTCAATACCAGCCCGGAATCTTTGCTTCCGGACAGAACACTTTCGGTTATCTCGTTGACGTAAGCGGCAACAGGCTCCTGCTCAAACACCCTTCTATAAAGTTCCTGTTGAAACGTCTTGGCCAATGTACACCAGTCGCTACGTACCGATTCCAGACCTTTAAATACCATAGTGTCCGGTTGCCCGTCCACGTATCTCAATCCGGCATAGCGCTTCTTGCTTCCAACATCAGAGCCTCGGACCGTTGGCATCAGGAAACGGCCAAAGTGGGTTTCGTACTCCACTTCCAGGTGACATGGCAGGTCGAATTCTTTCCGTAGATATTCCTCCCATTGTCGGTTCATATCAGTTGCTAGCGACTGGCCAATATCGTTAGCGCTCACATCATCGTCAAGCGGTCCTAACAGAACAAACACCGAATCGGTATCACCGTAAATTACCTGGTAACCCTGCTCCTCGATCAGATCACGTGTCCGCAAGAGAATCTCATGCCCTCGCATCGTGATTGAGCTCGCAAGCTGCTCTGCGTAGAACCGACACGCCGTTGTGCCAAGTACGCCGTAGAACGAGTTCATGATGATCTTGATCGCGGACGACATCGCACCCCGGCCCTGTGCTTTGGCCTCGTCTCGCGCCCCCCAAAGCGTTGCGATGATCTCGGGCAATAGATGATGAGACCGAGAGAACCGTGCACCTTTGAAACCAGGAATCGCATCCGGTTCGTCGATCCCCATCACGAGGGCAAGGGGATCCACGTGATAGGTGCGGATAATGCTTGGATACAAACTCTTGAAGTCCAGGACGAGCACGTTGTCATAAAGACCGGGTGCAGCGTCCAGAACATACCCACCAGGACTACCGCCCCCGGATTCGACCAGCACAGGAGCTACAAAACCTGAACGGTGCAACCGCGGAAGGTAAAGGTAATCAAACGCCGCCACCGAACCGCCCATTCGATCCATGCCCAGTCCGGTCAGCTGACTACGTTCTATCGCGAACTGCATCAATTCAGTATGCGCAAAGATCGCCTCTACAAGTCGACAGTCAGAGAGGTTGTAGCGTGCGAGCGCCGGGCGATCATTGGCATACAGAGAGAGAATTTCGTCCGCACGCTGCTCAACATCCTCTATCTGTTTCCCTCGGCCCAACAGTTCGTTAGAAACCGCGTTCAGGGAGAAACTGGTGAAAGAATAAGTGGCTGTACGCAACAGTTCGATGCCATCTAGGACCACACGCCCCGGGACGACCGCAAATCGACGCTCATTGGTCTGCGATTCCCGCCAGACGACGCACGAATGATGACGTCCGAGCGCAAATGATACGCCCATTGCCTCACAACGTTGTTGGAGAAACCAAAGATCAAAACCAACAACATTCCAACCAATAAGCACATCGGGATCGTATTCATCAATCCATGCAAGAAAGTCGTCGATCAGTTTTCGTTCATCAGGGCAATATCGAATATCGCAGTCTTGTACTTGAGGGCCGTCTCCTTTCATGAACACAAGGCCCGTGTCCCCCGCACTCAGCGCGATCGACAACAGGACCTGTTCTTTCCAGGATGTTTCGATATCGATCGATACGACACGCAGAGACGGGCGGTAGTCGCTGGGTCGCAACTGCGGATCAACGAAGGTGGGGAATCGCTCGCTGGCCTGCCGCTCACCACCTGAGAAAGAGACTGCTGCCGTAATAAATCGCTCCATGAGGAATCGGTCCGAAGGTCGAATATCCGCTTCAAAGCAGCGCATTCCAAGGGTCGCAAGTCTTTTCCGGGCAGTGACCAACTGAAGTTGTGTCGCAAAGTAGCAGGCGACTACCGGCTGACGATCAAAATCCGTTAACTGGACCGCGTTCATGGAGCGCATAAGTCGGCGCACACTGTCCGGCAACAGGCCAGCATCTTCGGCGGTCAGGAAAAATATTGAGTCTGCATCTCGCGCGATAACTTTGACCGGACCCTGGTCAGTGGCGAGCCAGAATACAAGATCCTGAATACCATCATGTTCGTACCATTGCCGAGTTAAGACAAAACCTTGGATTTCCGCCGACATCATCTCAGAAGCGTTCTGAGTGCAGCCTTATCTGGGGCGACCCAGAATCCATGTCTACGTCAACCGCAGTCCCAAAAGCCGCCTCAAGAGCGTTTGCCTTGATGATCTCCTCAGGCAAACCTAAAGTGATATTCCTGTCATGAAGGAGTCCTACACGGTCGGCACACCTGGCAGCAAGATTGATGTCATGCATGACCATGAGCACTGACAGTCCATCTCGAGTCAACGTATGTAGCAGCTCAAGGACTGCGATTTCATGAGCCAGATCCAACGGTCCCGTTGGTTCATCAAGCAACAGACAGCCATCAGTCAGTCGATCCCATATCTGACACAACACACGAGCAATCTGTACTCGCCTTTTCTCCCCACCGGATAATGTCGTATAGGTCCTTTCAGCAAGAGGGCTCAATCCGAGCTGAGCATTCACCTCAGAGACAATACGTGCGGTTTCATCTACAGAGCTGCTGTGCGGAATGCGACCCATGGACACTACCTCCCGGACCAGGAATGGGAAGTCCAGTAGGTCATTCTGTTCGAGTACAGCAAGACGCTCTGCCAAAACAGATGAGCGATAATCTCGGACTGGCATGTCATCAAGGTAGGCCTGTCCCGAAAGCAGGTTCAGTTCACCTGTCAGCGCGGACAGAAGCGTTGACTTGCCTGCCCCATTAGGACCCATCAGCACCATGAGTTCCCCCTGCCCCAAGGTCAGATTTACGTGTTCGAGGATGATCTGGCCATCTCGACACAACGTGCCGTCAACGAGACGCAACATCAGGACACCCACTCTTCATGTCTTCCAATCTTGCTCATTTAAATTCCCAGTGTCTTTTGCTGTTTCACGATGAGCCAGACAAAAAAAGGCCCCCCGACCAACGACATCAGCAGCCCAACGGGTAATTCAGCAGGTGCAATCATCAATCTTGCAAGGGTATCGGCCAATAACGTGAGCAACGCTCCCATCAGGGCCGAGCCAGGGAGCACAACGCGATGGTTCGAACCAATGGCCATCCGTACGAGATGTGGAACCACCAACCCAACGAACGCGATAATACCCACCATCGAGACACCTACTCCGACCGCTAACGCCGCGTAAATAATGATACGAACCTGCAACCACCGAACATTGATACCCAGATGTCGCGCCTGGCTTTCGCCCAAAGTGATGGCATTCAGGCACCGGTGTTCACGTAGCACCAGGAGCGCCGCACATCCGATCACCATGGACACACCCAGATTGCCCCACGTCACCCCATTGAAACTCCCAAGCGCCCAGAATGCGACGGAACGCAACTGCTGATCAGACGTCATGTAGGTCAAGAGCCCAACGCCAGCGATGGTGACAGCATTGACTGCGATACCAGCCAGTAATACACCAGACACACCTGCGCCACGCTGTCCAATAATGAGCACGAGGTAGGTTGTCAAAAGTCCACCAATGAACGCGAAACCCGGTACACCCAGGATGGCCAGCCAGGGGCTGGTCACTCCCAAAGTCATGAAACCCACAGCAAATAGTGCCGCGCCGCCGGACACACCAATCAATGCAGGATCCGCCAGTGGATTCCGAAACAATCCCTGAATAGCAGCCCCCATCATGGCCAGTCCGCCTCCGACGATGATCGTCATCAAAACGCGAGGAATGCGAATGTCGTACAAGATGATCCTATCCACCTGGCCACCGTCCCTTGCAGCCGACAACCAGATACCAAGATCGGATCCCGACGGTCCCACACTGACACCGACCACTATCATGAGCAGGACGCCAACCAATAGGAACGCCAGTTTAATCGTTGGACTCACGGTTCGATCATCACTGGCAATAGCCGGCTCACTGTTGAGGATCGAGTCGACAACCGAACCTTACAGGCGATCACCTCGACACCTGCCTTCATCGCAATGGCCAGTGCGTTAGTATAATCCGGATCGATGTGAGCTGCTGGTCGGACCTCTTGGATACCTGAATGCTGCACACAAAAGCAAAGTACCGCTCGCTGACCAGACGTCGCCACTCGCGCCAGCTCACGTAAATGTCTTGACCCTCGTTCACTAATGGCGTCTGGAAAAAATCCGATACCATGGCTCACAGGTTGCTCAAGAAGCGTCACGCTCTTGATCTCAACGTAGCAGTCTTTTAGGTGCGCTGATGTCAGCAAAAGGTCGATTCGACTTTTCTCATCACCATAACTAACCTCCTTGCGGATCGAGGAGTAGCCTCTTAACGTCTCAACCCGGCCCCTCTCAATCGCTTCCGCAATGATGTCGTTGGCCCGCCCCGTATTGATGCCGATATAGTCTCCCCGATGGGTCCTGGCAAGTTCCCAAGTATGCGGGTACTTCCTATGAGGATTATCAGACGTGGAGTACCAGATTTGCCAACCTGGCTCAGCACAATTTTTCATTGATCCCGTATTGGGGCAGTGAATCGTTATCTCTTGCCCATCAGGCAGGCGAACGTCTGCCAGAAAACGCTTATAACGCTTCAAAAGCTTTGCCGATGCAAGCGGTGAGGCATACTTCAATAGGATATCTCAGGGTCGTCTAGAGGATTGTCGTTGAACCCACTCAACCACCAAAATGGTCCAGCGCTAGAGCAAGACGATCAACACCATCCGACAATGCTGGAAAGTCTCGAGTATACGCAATGCGGATATGTCGGTCCGCTCCATGTCGGCCAAAGTCTGTGCCAGGCGTAACCGCAACGCCCTGGGCTTCCAGAGCATAATCACAAAATGTTTCACTATCAGGCACAAAATCGGGTAGTTGCGCATAAAGATAGAACGCGCCCTCAGGCTCGCAAGGGACTTCAAGACCAATGTCTCTTACCCTGGGAAGCACATACTCAAGGCGCTGCTCGAACTGATCGCGTTGATGATCCATAATCGATCGGCTCTCATCACTGAATGCTGCGAGGGCAGCTTCCTGCGCAATACTGGACGCACAGATAAACAGATTCTGTGCCAGCCGGTTCATGATCTCGATGGCCCCTGGAGGAATAACCATCCAGCCAAGTCGCCACCCAGTCATTCCAAAGTACTTTGAGAAGCTGTTGACCACTATGGCATCGGGGACCTCAGCCAACGCCGTGCTAAAGCGATCTGCTCCGAAACATAGCCCCTGATAAATCTCATCCATGATCAGGCATGCATGATGCTGACGACACTCGTCACCGATAGCACGAAGTTCCTCACTTGCAGCAACACTGCCGGTTGGATTGGAAGGTGAAGACATCAATACGCCACGAGTGTTGGCCTGCCATGCTTGCTGGACGCGACGATGGGTCAGCTGATATCGGCTCGTCTCATCGACAGTCACCAGGCGCCCTCTCCCACCCAAAGCGGTCACGAGATGACGATTACAAGGGTAACCTGGATCTCCAATGATGATTTCGTCGTCTGCATCAAGCAGATAAGTCACTGCGAGCAACAAAGCGCCTGATCCACCAGCGGTAACAAAGATCCGGCTGGGATCAACCTCAACCCCATAGTCCTCATGGTAGTGGAGAGAGATCATCTCGCGAAGCGCGTCGATGCCTGCGGCGTTTGTGTATCGGGTCTCACCGGCTTCCAATCCACGAATTCCAGCCCGGACAACCGGCTCCGGTGTCCCGAAATCGGGCTCACCCACCTCCAGATGGACAATATCCCGTCCAGCTGCGGCCAGCTCATTAGCCCGCGTCAACAGACGCATCACCCTGAATGGCGTGACCGACACAAGACGATTCGCTGGACGCAACGCCCTGCCGGAAGTGCCATTATTTGCAGGCATTTTGATCTTGCCTCCGGTTGTTGCGTGTCGTCATGAACAGACTTCCCCTGTCAGTGTTCTTCTGAACCGATTACTTGGCGTTTAAATCACGTTCTGGTAATGTGCGCGCTCGAT
>CAJWYI010000047.1 GCA_913049815.1 uncultured Gammaproteobacteria bacterium | reverse complement strand
GTGGTGACAGAGATTCTGTCGCTTTCGGAACAGGGCGTGCGAGAGGAGAATTTGCTGGGCCAGAACGTCAATGCCTATCGTGGCTCGGTGGATGGCAGCGCCGTTGTTGACCTCGCGTATCTTATTCGCGTGATTCGCGAGATCGAAGGTATAGATCGCATTCGCTATACGACGTCTCACCCAATGGAATTCTCTGATAGTTTAATTGAGGCGTATGCTGATGTGCCGGAGTTGGTCGATCATCTGCATCTGCCTGTCCAGAGTGGATCTGACCGCGTGCTTGCGCGAATGAAACGCAACCATACCGTGTTGGAGTACAAATCTCGCGTCAGGAAACTGCGGGCGATACGACCGGACATCAGTCTATCCTCTGACTTCATTGTTGGATTTCCTGGAGAAACGGACCAGGACTTTAAGGCGACTATGGACCTTATCTTGGAAATTGGTTTCGATCACTCTTTCAGTTTCATCTTCAGTGCGCGTCCTGGGACACCGGCCGCAGATTTACCCGACGAGACCCCGATGGCCGTCAAAAAGGAACGCCTGTCGATACTTCAGCATCGAATTACGCTGCAGGCGCAGGAGATCAGTCGGCGGATGGTAGGGTCCGTCCAGCGTGTTCTCGTCACCGGGCCATCAAAAAAAGATCCTGCTGAAATGCAAGGAAGGACAGAGAACAATCGCGTGGTCAACTTTAGAGGTCCGATGACACTAGTAGGCCAGTTTGCAGATGTTGAAATCACGGATTCGTTGCCGAATTCGCTGCGAGGCGAACATAACGTTTCGTTATGAGCGTGTACCGAAAGCGCACCAAAAATTAGCATACGGCCCACTTTTACTTGCACCGGCGAGGGTATAAAGTGATTGGCAATTAACTATAAAAGCTTGCGACGCCCCCATCAGTTTGGAAAACGAGACAATCCCTCGCCAGGTCACCCTGGAGCCCGATAATAGTCGCCAGTTAGCCACACTATGTGGTCCCTTTGACGCTCACCTCAAACAGATCGAGAAACGACTGGATGTCGCGATCAGGAATCGTGGTCATGAGTTTGAACTTATTGGTGAGCCCCGGTGTGTCAGGACGGCAGAAACGCTGCTGGTGTGTCTCTATCGTCAGGCTGGAAAGAACCCCGGATTGAATTCCAAGGACGTCCATCTATTTTTGCAGGAGTCCGGATTGGCTGCACTCGAGACAGCAGAGCAACCTGATCAGAACGATGACGAACTGATCTTCACACGAAAAAAGAGCATCAAGCCGCGCGGTGGTAATCAACAACGATACGTGAAAGCGATCCAAAGCCATGACATCAACTTTGGTATCGGGCCTGCTGGCACGGGGAAGACCTACTTGGCGGTGGCGTGCGCCGTTGAAGCACTTGAGCAGGAAGAAGTGAGACGGATACTTCTGGTAAGGCCGGCTGTAGAAGCCGGTGAGAAGCTAGGCTTCCTGCCAGGGGATCTGGCACAAAAGATTGACCCATACTTGCGCCCGCTGTACGACGCTCTTTACGAAATGATGGGTTTTGAGCGTGTTGGCAAATTGATTGAACGTAGTGTGATTGAAGTCGCGCCTCTGGCGTTCATGCGTGGTCGTACGCTGAATGACTCTTTCATCATTCTGGATGAGAGTCAGAATACAACCGTCGAACAGATGAAAATGTTTCTGACCCGAATTGGTTTTGGTTCAACGGTCGTCGTGACAGGAGACGTGACCCAGGTGGATTTGCCTCGGGGTACACGCTCCGGACTTCGTCACGTGCAGCAAATCCTCGAACGCGTCAACGGTATCTCTTTCACAGAATTCTCCGCTAAAGACGTCGTTCGTCACCCACTCGTCCAGCGAATTGTTGAGGCCTACGATAGCGTCGAGGCCGAGCAACGTGATCAGCGCGCCGCCGATTCCCAGCGATCGGATCAGGAACCTCGCTCTTAGGGCGACTCCGGGTCATCCCTTGCACCAGATTGAGTTTCAATTTGCCGAAGGGCAGGACAAGCTGCCGTCAGAAAAAGTCATGCGTGGGTGGGTTGAACGTGTGCTGGATGGTTGCGAGGATCTTGAACTTACGGTCCGGTTTGTGGGCGAAGCGGAGATCGCCGCGCTGAATGAACAGTTTCGCCAAAAACCAGAGCCTACGAATGTTCTTTCCTTCCCGGCGGACGTGACGTTGCCGGACGGGGGTCTATTGCTTGGCGATGTCGTCATCTGTTCTACCGTCGTTTTCTCGGAAGCCAGGGCGCAACACAAGACAATCGCAGCACACACTGCCCACATGTTGATACACGGTGTGCTGCACCTTCTTGGCCATGACCATCAGTTAGAACGAGCTGCGATAGAGATGGAAACGATTGAGGCGGAATTACTCGGGAACGCAGGCTTTGACGACCCCTATCAGGTTACGATACAAACGGGATTACAGGGTAAAGAGCCGAACTCTGATCAGGGTTCAAACAGCGGATGATGGAACTTTCAACGAACATCGAAACGCCCGTGTTGGGACATGATGGATAGTGATATGGACAAGGACAGGGAGGAGCCTCCGGGGGCTCACCGCCAATGAGCGACGACGAAGAACATCTGGGTTGGCTGGAACGTCTCTCGCAGGTATTCATACTTGAGCCTACGTCACGCCGCCAGTTACTGGAGACGCTTCGTTCCGCACAGGAACGGGACCTCCTCGATGTAGAAGCGCTGTCGATTATTGAGGGAGCGATGACGGTTGCAGAGATGCAGGTCAGGGAAATCATGATCCCGCGTTCCCAGGTGGTTTTTCTGAAAGCGGAGATGGCCGTTCAGGATATCCTTCCTTTAGTGATCGAATCTGGGCATTCTCGTTTTCCTGTGCTGGGTGAGAAGCCCAACGACGTTCAGGGAATACTCCTGGCTAAAGATCTGCTCCCGCTTGCCAAGAAAGGTCGGCAAAAATTTGTGCTCAAGGATGCGCTGCGTCCGTGCAATTCTGTTCCGGAAAGCAAACGCTTGAATGTGTTGCTGCAGGAGTTCCGCGCCAATCGGAATCATATGGCGATCGTGCTCAATGAGTTTGGCGATATCTCGGGAATCGTCACGATTGAAGATGTCCTTGAACAAATTGTCGGTGATATCGAGGATGAATACGACCTCGACGAGGAGGAGTTCATCCGTCAACACGATGATGGCAGCTATACCGTCAAGGCGCTCACGCCAATCGAGATGTTCAACGAGGTTTTTGACGCCGCGCTCTCTGAGGAAGACACGGACACAGTGGGGGGGCTCGTGATTGCTGAGTTCGGGCACTTACCTGAGCGTGATGAGACTGTCACAATCGACGAGTACGAGTTTCGTGTGCTGAACGCGGACAATCGCCGAGTCCACCTCTTGCAGCTGGTACCCGCGGATCGTTGAACGCACATTGAATATCACCTGGCGGCGGTTTGACCTGGCTGCTTTCGCGGCCGGTCTCATTTTCCCACTCGGTTTCGCGCCGTTCTATCTCTGGCCCGTTTCCCTTTTCTCGGTGGGACTCTTCTTCTGGGTCAGTACTGAACGCACGGTGTGGCGGTATTTCCTATTTGCATTTGGGAGTTACCTGGTGGGTACATCGTGGATCTACGTGAGCATCCACGAGCACGGGCATGCGCCGTTGCCTCTGGCGGGATTCCTCGTGTTTCTGTTTGTCCTCGGCATTTCACTGCCGTGGATGGCGTTTGGTTGGTTGCAACGATGGCTGAACGGTGAGCGCAAGCCAGCGCCGATGGGCGCGTTTTTGTTCGCGTCACTCTGGTTACTCAGAGAGTGGACGTATACCTGGTTCCTGGGAGGTTTTCCCTGGCTGCTCGTGGGCTACACCCAGGTGGGTCTGGGTTGGCGTGCTCCTTTCTCTGGAATGGTCCCGGTGGTCGGTGTCCTGACGACAGGCTTTCTGCTCGTGCTAGTGACGGTAACAGCAGTCTCGTATCGACACATAGAGGACCGATATAGGAAATGGTCGTTGGCCGTGATCGGTGTGCTTTCGCTGTCGACCTTTGTCAGTTTGCCCATGACCTGGGTTAGTGAGACCGGGGACCCGATTCGTGTCAGCCTAGTGCAGGGTAATATCGAGCAATCGACGAAATGGGATTCAGGCAGTCGTGGTTTGATTCTGAATACCTACCTGACCCTTTCTGAGGCCGAATGGGGAAGAGAGATCGTTGTATGGCCTGAGGCTTCGCTGACGTTCTTTCGCGATATGGCAAATGGTGTACTGGGCCAGATATCACAACGCGCGGAGTCCGCTGGTAGCAGCCTGATCCTGGGGCTCCCGGATATGGATGAAGATGGACACTTCCTCAATGCGGCGATCGCAATAGGTGGGGGTAATGGCGAGTACTTCAAGAAGCGCTTGGTGGCGTTTGGCGAGTACGTCCCTTTTGAAGATCAGCTACGGGGCTTGATCACGTTTTTCAATCTGCCGATGTCTCGGAATGTACCGGGTCCTGCTGAGCAACCACCTTTGACAGCCGGTGAGTTGACGATTTCCATGTCGATCTGCTACGAGATTGTGTTTCCCGAACTGGTCCGCAATCAAACGGCGTCACCTGATCTGCTGGTTACCATCAGCAATGACACCTGGTTCGGAGCATCGCTTGGACCGGATCAGCATATGCAGATGGCGCAGGCGCGAGCGATGGAGAATGGGCGGTATCTTCTGAGGTCAACAAACAACGGAATCACTGGCGTGGTTGATCCAAATGGTCATGTAAGGGAGATGCTTCCGCGTTTTGAGGCCGGTGTCCTTAGGGCTGAGGTCTACGCAATGGATGGTGACACTCCCTATAGAACGATAGGCGACCTACCCTCGGTGTTTCTGACAATGCTCGTGATTGTTTTGATGGTGACGACGAACCTCAAATGGAATGATGAATCCCTATCAATGAAACCTTGAGGTGGTGTCTGTTCTTCTCCCGAGCCTGGGATCGGGTAGAATCGCAGTTTTGCCCTGGGAATACAGTGAAGCAGACGGCCAGTTGAGTAAGGTCGCCCTTGTATTCGTTAGTTGAGAATCAATGTAGGCACGATACGACGTGAATGAGATCAAGAACTATAGCGTGGCTTCTGGCGAAGAAAGCATGCAAGCGTACTGGGCGGAGAACGAAACGTTCGCTGTCACAGAAAATGAATCGCGTGAGAAGTTCTATTGCCTATCGATGTTCCCGTACCCCAGTGGCCAGCTCCATATGGGTCATGTTCGTAACTTTACGCTGGGCGACGTAATCTCGAGATTTCAGCGGCTAAAAGGTAAGAACGTCCTGCATCCTATTGGTTGGGATGCATTTGGCTTACCGGCTGAGAACGCCGCGATAAAACGAAATGTGCCGCCGGCGCAATGGACGCATAGCAATATCGAATACATGCAGGGTCAGATGAAGCGACTCGGGTTCTCGTTTGACTGGAATCGCGAATTTGCGACTTGTGATCCATCTTACTACCGGTGGGAACAGTGGTTTTTCACTCGTATGTTTCGAAAGGGACTGGTGTATAAGAAGGCGGCCTGGGTCAACTGGGATCCGGTTGACCAAACGGTGCTCGCGAATGAACAGGTCATCGACGGGAAAGGCTGGCGGTCAGACGCACCTGTCGAACGCCGTGAATTGTCCCAGTGGTTTGTTCGAATTACGGACTATGCAGAAGAACTGCTCGATCGTCTCGATCATATGCCGGGTTGGCCGGATAAGGTCAAAACGATGCAACGGAACTGGATCGGTCGCTCCCAGGGTGTCGAGATGACGTTTCCGATGCCGGAATCCCCTGTCTCTGATATGACGGGTGTGGATGTCTACACAACGCGCCCAGACACCTTGCTCGGTGCGACGTATTTGGCAGTGGCACCACAACATCCATTAGCGCTCAGCGCCGCCTCGGGCAAAGCTGAATTGCAGGCATTTCTGGACAGGTGTAACCAGACCAGCGTCGCCGAAGCCGACATGGCCAAGCTGCCAAAGGAAGGCATGTTCACAGGGTTAACCGCAAAGCATCCACTGACGGGTACCGACATCCCCATCTGGGTCGCCAACTTTGTTCTGATGGAGTATGGCTCTGGTGCAGTGATGTCGGTACCGGCACACGATCAACGCGACTTTGAATTTGCGCAAAAGTACGGTTTGCCGATCGTTCAGGTTGTGACGCCAAAACCGGGCAGCAATGATGTATGTGATATCACGACTGAGGCCTATGTCTCAAAAAATGGCGTCGTTATGGGTTCTGGTGAGTACGACGGATTGGAATTTGATCGTGCGTTCGATGCGATTTCGACCGCCCTCGAGCGTAAATCACTGGGTAAGCGAAAAGTGAACTATAGGTTACGAGATTGGCTGGTTTCACGGCAACGCTACTGGGGCTGCCCGATTCCAATTATTCATTGTGATAATTGTGGGCCGGTACCCGTTCCCGATGAAGATTTACCCGTAACGTTACCGGAAAATGTGAGTATCGATGGCTCCGGATCTCCACTTTCCAAGATGCCAGACTGGTACAACACACCTTGTCCAAAGTGCGGCCGGCCGGCGGTCCGTGACACGGATACCTTTGACACCTTCATGGAGTCATCCTGGTACTACGCGCGGTTTGCCAGCGCTGATTACGATGACGGCATGCTCGATGATCGGATGCAGTATTGGCGGAATGTCGATCATTACGTGGGTGGCGAAGAGCACGCCATTTTGCATTTGTTGTACGCCCGATTCTTCCACAAGGTGATGCGTGATGAGGGACTGGTGGGCTCGGACGAGCCTTTTGAAAAGTTGCTGTCTCTCGGTATGGTGCTGAAAGATGGTGCGAAAATGTCGAAGTCTGCCGGCGATGCGGGTGATCCCCAAGTGTTGTTGGATAAACATGGCGCAGATGCGGTGCGAATGGCGATGATGTTTGCAGCGCCACCGGAACAATCGTTTGAATGGTCAGAACATGGCGTCGAGTCGGCCGAGAAGTGGCTGCGCAATCGTCTTTGGTCGCGCGTACAGGAGCATCTGAGACAGGGTGAGGTGCCTACGCTGGAACCCGGCAAGCTCACGGAAGAACAGAAAGAACTGCGGCGTGTTACGCATGAGACCCTAGCAAAGACGGAAGACGACTACGGACGTCGTCTTGCGTTCAACACAGTGGTCTCAGCTGTGATGTCGATGATGGGCCACGTGTCGAAGTTTGAAGATACCTCACCCCAGGGTTTGGCTGTGATGCAGGAGGCACTCTCTGCTGCGATTGTCATCATGTCGCCCATCACACCGCATATCTGTCATCTACTTTGGCAGGATTTGCATGGTAAGCCCATGGAAGGGGCGATCTGGCCTGAAGCTGATGAGAGCGCGATGATCGCGAGTGACGTTGAGTTGATTGTGCAGGTGAACGGGAAGTTGCGAGGAAAAGTCACGCTTGCGATAGACGCCTCCGCCGAGGACGCTGCAAAGGCAGCGCGTGCCAGCGACAATGTACTTCGATTTCTTGAGGACAAGACGATTCGCAACGTCGTCCATGTTCCCAACCGCTTGATCAATTTCGTCGTTGGGTAAACATGTCATGATCCCGAGGCGTGTGTTCATGAAATTGGCGCTGCCGCTATGTCTTGTCGCACTCGCGGCTTGTGGGTTTCATCTAAGGGGCACGGGTCAGCAGCTCGTGCAGATGCCCCCTGTCTTTTTGACGTCCTCTTCCTACCGCGAGTCAGATTTTGCGCTGGCGGATGGGCTCTCACAGATTGGCGCCCTAGCTGCTGATAGAGGGTCTGCCGGACGTGTGGAGTTGGTTCGAGAGCAATTAAGACGACGTCCACTCGCAACGGCAGGTCAGGGAAGCGCAACTCATTACGAACTTCGTCTTGAGCTAACCTATCGATTTTATGTGGGCGGTCAAGGTGTGGAAAGCGAACAGTCGAACACGAGTGAAGGTGGTGTGACACGGTCGGTGTATGCGGAGCGCAACTACGAGTTCGATGTGAACAATCTTGCAACGAATAGCCAGGAAGAAGAATTGTTGATGACCGAGATGCGTCGAGAATTGGCGGGTCAGATTGTGCGTCAGCTGGCCGCCATGCAGGAGTCTTCAGTAGAACGTTGAAGATTTATCCCGAAAAACTAAGTGATCAACTGGCGCTCGACCACACCCTCTATGTCGTGATGGGAGATGAGCCCCTGGTTGTTCAGGAATCGTGTGATCGGATTCGTGCGCATCTACGTGGTCAGGGATTCGAGCGGGAGCTCTTCCACGTTGAAGGTCAGTTCAAATGGGATGATGTCCTACACAGCGCCAATAGCATGGGTTTGTTTGCTGAGCAGAAATTGCTGGAGGTGCGGATTCCTAATGGGAAGCCAGGCGACTCAGGCGCAAAGGGCCTGGCTGCGCTGATTGGGCTTCTGACGCCCGACACCAGAGCGCTCGTTGTACTCCCGAGACTCGATCGTTCTGGTCAGAACAGCAAGTGGTTCAAAGGGCTGGAAAAAGCAGGTCTTGTTGTTCAGATTTTTCCTGTTGATCGATCCAGGCTTCCCGGATGGGTCAGAGGGCGTTTCAAGGAGGCGGGATTGTTACCCTCTAGGGAAGCCGTTGATGCGCTCGTTGACCGTGTTGAAGGCAATCAGCTCGCGGCAGTTCAGGAAATAGAGCGCATCCGTCTCATCAGTAACAATACAGAGATCTCTGCAGAGGAGGTCGTCAACAGTGTCGCGGATGCCGCCCGATTCGACGTCTTCATGCTGATCGACGCCGCATTGGCTCAGGATGCCCCTCGTGTGGTCAAGGTTTCCGACGGTCTGCGTGCTGAGGGTGCCGCGCCCATTGTGGTCTTGGCGATGGTTGCTCGTGAGGTTCGAATGTTGCTCGCTATGACAGACCAGAAACGCGCTGGTGGGGATATTGGCAAGCTGATGGGGGCCTATCGTGTGTTCCCTAAGCGTAAGCCCATCGTTGAGCGATGTGTGGCGGCTCGGACGTACCAGGAGATCCTTGGTTTGATGCCGCTACTGGTCAATGCCGACCGGATGGCCAAAGGGATGACAGCTGGCGATCCATGGACTTGTATTCGTGAGATTCTTCTTTCGATTGCTGGGGTCAACGTTGTGATGAAAGGTTAGTGCTGCGAGATTTGACGAATCTGATCTGGCAGTTTCACCGTGGCAATTTCATCGCTTTCTGGCTATTCTGATCAGCCCCTCGAATACGGCCTTTCGCTGTCCTGCGTGGGCCGCTACCGTTAATTTGGATTGACGTGTGGATAAGCGTGGATCGATGAACGTCCGTTGGGCGGCCCGACATGCGGTTGGTGTCGTATTGTTCTGATCAGTGATCGGTCAAGGGGATTTGTCATTCAGTCAACAGACAACATTCAGACAGGCAGATAGTAATGTCAAAAGGTAATGCGCTCGATGGGAGCGGCGTCCCGGATACAAAGATCAACGTCGCGGATGCATTCGGTATGGAAATGGACCTGGAAGTGCCCGCTTTTTCCGAGCCTTCTGAGCATGTACCGGACGTGGACAGCGCCTATCTGTTCAATCCGGAAACAACACTGGCGATTCTGGCGGGGTTTGCTCATAACCGGCGAGTTATGGTCCAAGGTTACCACGGTACGGGTAAATCGACCCATATCGAGCAGGTGGCCGCTCGCCTTAACTGGCCGTGTATCCGCATCAACCTGGATAGCCACGTCAGCAGGATTGACCTCGTAGGCAAAGACGCCATTGTCCTTCAGGATGGCAAGCAGATTACCGAGTTCAAAGAGGGCCTCCTCCCCTGGGCATTGCAGCGAGCCTGTGCCCTCGTCTTTGACGAATATGATGCGGGTCGACCCGATGTGATGTTCGTGATTCAGCGAGTGCTGGAAGTTGAAGGCAAGCTCACCTTGCTGGACCAGAGCAAGGTGATTGCACCACACGAGTCGTTTCGAATGTTTGCCACCACCAACACCATTGGTCTCGGTGATCCGACCGGGCTCTATCATGGTACGCAACAGATCAACCAGGGCCAGATGGACCGTTGGAATGTGGTGACGACGTTGAACTATCTGCCACATGATAACGAAGTGGACATCGTTCTATCCAAAGTACCCAATCTGGATAAAAAGAAAGCCGGTCATATGGTCTCGGTCGCAGATCTCACGCGTCAGGGTTTCGTCAATGGTGACATCTCGATCGTCATGTCACCTCGCACCGTCATCATGTGGGCAGAGAACGCAGGCATCTTCAACGACTATGGTCTTGCGTTCCGGATGACGTTCCTGAACAAGTGTGATGAGACCGAGCGCGCTATTGTTGCAGAGTACTATCAGCGCTGCATGGGTGAGGAGCTGCCGGAATCAGCGTCCAAGCTGGTGCTGGCCTGAGCGAGAGCTAAACCGGAAACATCATGTCCCAACCGGAAGACCAGGCAGAGCTGTTCAGGCAGGCGGTGACGTCGACGATGCGAGCCATCTCGGGCAATGATGAGCTCACCGTAACGTTTGGTCGCGGCAAACCTTACATTCAGGGTGATCGTGCACGTCTACCCATGCCTGATTCGTCTCTGGCTGAAGCCGAGCTCGCTGCCATGCGAGGGATCTCCGACAAGTTTGCTCTCAGGATGCGCTTTCACGATGAAGGTTGGCATCGTGAACATCGTCCTCAAGCGGGTGTCGCACAAGAAGTATTCGACTGCATCGAAGAGGCCCGGGTCGCTTCGATTGGATGTGGGCTCATGCAAGGCGTTGAGGATAACCTATATGCACAGCTGGATGCCCAGTGTGAAGAGCGTGGCTATCACAAGATTATAGACCGAAAGGATGCGCCCCTTGGTGAAGCCGTTGGTTTTATGATTCAGGAGAAGTTGATTGGTCGCCTCCCAGAACCTGCTCGACGGGTCCTGGAACCCTGGCGAGACTTCATCGAAGACCACATTGGTATGAATACTGAAGAGCTCGAGGCCTGTGTCAAGGATCAGGTG
This sequence comes from uncultured Gammaproteobacteria bacterium, assembly GCA_913049815.1. Lineage (GTDB taxonomy): Bacteria > Pseudomonadota > Gammaproteobacteria > Pseudomonadales > Azotimanducaceae > UBA7451. The sequence continues at coordinate 6,369 of CAJWYI010000047.1, read as the reverse complement.
GAGTTTGCGCGTATCGCTCGCCGTATGATCCAGGAAATGGGGCTTACAGATGAGTGGGGTCAGGAAGAAGGTGATCCGGATGCCGATGATTACGATCAGGATCCTGAAGAAAGCGAATCCGGTGCGAGTGAGGAAGCTGGTGGGCAGGATGTGGATGGTGATGTTGAGATGACTGATGCCGTCGAGGGTGATGTCCCGGCGGACATCGACTCGATGGAAATGGGTGAGGCTGAGGGAGAGGAAGATGAACCCGGTGGTCCGCCTGATGGCGCCCCTCCTCAAAATTGGAATCGTCCGAGAGAATCAGACTATAAAGCGTTTACAAACGAATTCGATGAGGTGATTCCAGCAAACGAGCTCTGTGATTCACAGGAGTTGCTCCGGATGCGTGGGGTGCTAGATAAGCATCTCCAGAGTTCGCAGGTCATCATCAGCAAACTTGCGAATCGCCTGCAGCGAAAACTGATGGCTCAGCAGAATCGAACCTGGGAATTCGATCTGGAAGAAGGAACCCTCGATACCTCTCGCCTGACCACGGTGATCATGGATCCATTTGCGCCGCTTGCCTTCAAACAGGAAAAGGACATGCGATTCCGCGATACTGTCGTGTCATTGTTGATCGATAGCAGTGGTTCGATGCGAGGTCGTTCGATCACGATTGCGGCCATGTGCGCTGACATTCTTGGTCGTACACTTGAACGCTGCATGGTGAAAGTCGAGATTCTTGGATTTACGACCAGAGCCTGGCGTGGCGGACAGTCCCGTGAACGCTGGCTGCAGAAAGGTAAACCACCACAACCTGGTCGACTCAATGATCTTCGTCACATCATCTACAAGGAGGCTGATGCACCCTGGCGTCGTTCGCGCACGAACCTGGGCCTGATGATGCGAGAGGAACTATTGAAAGAGAACATCGATGGGGAAGCACTGATCTGGGCACACAACCGTATTGTTGGGCGCCCTGAAGACCGCAAGATCCTGATGGTGATTTCAGATGGACTGCCTGTGGACAACAGTACGCTGCTGGTGAATGCGAGTAACTATTTGGAACAACATCTGAAGTACGCCATCGACATGATCGAAAATCACTCGCCGGTAGAGCTGGTAGCCATTGGCATTGGCCACGATGTGACTCACCACTACAAGCGTGCGGTCACCATCACTGACGCCGAGCAGTTGGGGGACGCGATGACCGAACAGCTGGTGGATCTGTTCGATGAGAAGTCCAACACGACCGGCGCGACCGTTCGAGCGGCCCAGATCGAATAATGCACCGCGCTCCCTTGCTCGCTTTGTTGGCGGACTATGCCGAGCGATATCCGGATGAACGGCGTACGGTGACACGAATGCGCGACTTTGTAGAAGCCAATGTTGATTGTTTTGAACGGTCGCTCCTGGCTGGTCACATCACGGGCTCAGCCTGGTTACTCGACAGTAGTGGTGAGCGTGCGCTGTTGACGCATCATCGAAAACTGGGACGCTGGCTGCAGCCTGGTGGGCATGCCGATGGAGAAGCGGACATCGCCAATGTTGCTTTGCGCGAAGCGATGGAAGAATCTGGGATCAATGATATCTCCGCACTATCAGATCAGATTTTTGATATCGACATCCATGAAATCCCTGCGCGTGGTAAGGAACCCGCACACTTTCACTACGACTGTCGATTCCTGTTGCAGGCAACTCATGATGACTATGTGGTCTCGGAAGAGTCTTACGACCTTCGCTGGATTGGTGCGCATGAGATAACCACTCTCACCGATGAAGCATCAGTACTTCGGATGTTACGTAAGTGGTGAGTCCTCCAAACGACTGAATAGTTTCGGTGGTCTGTGCATGAACGAGTTGCATGGCGGTGAATCTATGAACAAGCAGCCCCATCTAGACCTTCCGCAATAATAGTGACCTCGATCAGACTAATTTGAGCAGCGCTACACCCGCCTGGGTACAAATGATCTGATCAAACTGTCGCGACTCGCAAGGGAACGGTTCTCTCGGTTCGAGAATTTGGAGGTCATCAACGACACCGTTTAGGCGTGGACCGACACATGTCTGTCAGATGATTTTTCTGCAATTGTCGTGGCACAGTCATTTCACTGACTTGATCACGATACCGCCTTCCCTCTTAGAGCAGATTTATTACCGATGGATAGTCTGTTAGTACGTAAGGAACCGTAATCTGCGTGTCGTTACGAAGCTTGGACTAAGCGAATTCTGCAGGATTACGAGCAGTATGTGCCCTACTTACGCTACGAACTAAAGGTGGTGCTCCTCCGGTTCAACCAGGGAGAGAGCATCTTCGTGAGGTAAGTCGTCATATGTACCCACATTCATAGGTGATGATGGCTTACGAGTACATTGAACTACTGGTGATATATTCCGATGACGCGCTAGTACGTTGGTGACGTATCAGTAATGGGACCTGTGGTGTGGAGTTCGTTGGTAACGCTATAGATCCGAGCCCGAGGTTAGCAATCTAGACAGAACAACGCGCGGATCTGCCCGGTGTCTTCGATCGTCGGCGAGCGATGGACCAGTCCGGTGCCAACGTTTGCTGGATCACCTCTCGTGAGACCTACCCAGAATGTTTCGAACTGGCAGGGCTGACCATGTAAGAGTATGGACGCATTCGAGGCGCAGGTAGAGAGTGCCTCCCGATTGACCTGATTGTCTGGTATCCACTCCGTACCGGGTCCCTGGTACGTGCACATCAATCTCAGGTTTTGACGATCCAGGTGAAAACGCTTGCAGTCATTCTCATCGGTCGTGAGCAGGCGGAAGCGTATATTCTGGCCGTGGTTTATGCGACTGAACATCGTGATGAGTAGATGAAGATCGGATCTTAGACGGACGAAGCCATCGGGATCGAGACCCTGCGTGTTGAACAGGTTGATCAGGTCATCATCGAAGGTTGCGAGTGTCGTCCGGTGCCTGAAGTCGGGTAAGTCAGTCGCTTGCAGAACCGAGAGCTCTTGCGCGACTGATGTCTGTATAGGGCGACGCCATAGGCAAAGGTTAACTGCCGGATTCACCATCTTTCTCAGAACGTCGGAGTCATCACTGACATAGTGCGCAGTCAGGTCCAACGCTTTTTTTTCGGCAAGGGTTGCAATGACTCTAATCTCTTTGACTACATGATTGGGTCGAGCGTGAGTAACAGACGCTCACTGGATGTATGAGGTGAGCGATGAACGACGCCATCGAAATGATCGCTCCACTTGCCCCCTTTCAGGAGAGACCAGTTGCCGGTTGAGAGCTGTTGAATTTCCGTGTCAACTCGCGTTGGTGGTGCGGTGGTGTCGAGGTCGGCAAAAATGTCCCAATCGACATTGGGATTCGGAATCCAGTCTGTGCCTACGCCACTCAGCGTGATCAACATCCGACAATGCACAAAGTCCACGTGAAAGCGCGGACACATGGGTGCATTGAGGGTTTCCAGTCGAACGCCAATTTGTTCGCAATCCATAAGTACGCCGAGTAGTTCACACGCTTCAGCGATTTCATTAGATAAAACAGCAAGAACCTCTGCATTGATGTGATCAGGAAGTACCTTTGACGGAGCATCTGGATCGTTCGCCGCTTGCATCCAGCGAAGTTGTGGAACCTGGCGCGCACTGATCAGCTGATCGGCGAATGTTTTGCAGGTGCTGGTCTGAGGTCGCGTGACGCAGACTACTTCGACATCTTCGTCGTAAATTGCAGAAAAGTCCCCGAGCGCATCACTGACAACCTGTCTCATGCCTCATCCTCCTCGATCTCTGCAATCCACTCTGGAAACGGATCCGGCAGCATTTTCCATTGCTCTGGACCGGTCTCGATTTCACGATCGGTGAGTAGACATTGGTCCAGCGCTAGTGTCGCCTGTTCCTGATCCAGTCCCTGCCCGATGAAAACGATCTCCTGACGACGATCTCCATAGGGTGACTCGAACTTTGCTTCGATTGTATTGCGATGTTCGCCAGGGGCTGGCCAGTGCTCCATTGGGAGTGCAGCCCAGAACAATCCTGCGAAACCGTGATTCATGATCCCACCAGCTTGAGACCAGGATCCTGCCTGATCAAAGCGTGACGCCAGCCAGAAGTAGCCTTTCGAGCGCACCAAATTGCCGTAGCGCCAGCCTTCAACCAGGAAATCGTACAGCCGTTGTGGATGGAACGGTTTGCGTGCTCGATAGACGAAGCTTCCAATGCCGTACTCCTCGGTTTCCGGCGTATGTTCGCCACGCATTTCTGCCAGCCAGCCCGGCATGGTTTCGGCTTCAGACATGTCAAACTTGTTGGTGCCCAGGATGGCAGACGGTGAGATTTTCCCATGCTCCGCCGTGATCACTTCCGCTCGAGGGTTCAGTCTTCGGAGTGTGGCTAGGAGTGCATCAGCGTCCCTATGATCCAATAGATCCGTTTTTGTTACGACAATTACGTTACTGAATTCGACCTGGTCAATCAGCAGATCGGCAACGTTGCGTTCGTCATCATCGCCGATCTCCATGTTCCTTTCTTTTAGACTCTCTGCTTCGTTTAAAAGCCTGGGAAAATTAAAAGCGTCAACGACCGTGACCATGGTATCGAGTTGCGCCAACGAGGAGAGGGAACGACCAGACTCGTCCTCGAACGTAAAGGTCTCCGCCACGGGCAAGGGCTCAGAGACGCCGGTCGACTCGATAAGTAAATAATCAAAGCGCTGCTCCTCTGCAAGGCGCGCGACCTCGATCAGGAGATCCTCCCGAAGCGTGCAGCAGATGCAGCCATTGGTCATTTCCACCAGCTGCTCGTCCACTTGTTGTAAAGCGACATCCTCTCGCAAGAGGTCCGCATCGATATTGACTTCGCCCATGTCATTGACGATGACGGCGACCCGCAGCCCTTCCCGGTTATTGAGCACATGGTTCATCAAGGTGGTCTTGCCTGCGCCGAGAAATCCGGACAGCACAGTTACGGGTAGTGATGAGCCCATGGTGGCTTGAACCTGGAATTTGGTATAGACGTTATAACATAACATCGATTCAACCGATGCGGACACCCCTCATCGTGAGATTTTTCAGAATAATGGGCAGAGCGTTTGAACTCGGCGCGGGCAATGGAAAGCGTTCCGTGTGCGCCCAGGAGGCCGCCAGGTGCGGTCGCGAGGGTCCTTAGATTGTGTGACTGTCAATGTGTCGAACCAGCCCCCTCTTGTACTCACTTTAACAGCCAGTCATCCGCGATCTTTTCTGCTGCCATAATCACTGGCGCATTCAAATTGCCATTTGTAATGTGTGGGAAGATGGACGCGTCGACGATGTGAAGGTTCGAGACGCCATGGAGTTTACCCTTGGAGTCCACCACTGACTCGTTGTCGATACCCATGCGACAGGTCCCGCATGGGTGGTAGGCACTTTCTGCATGTTCACGGACAAAATGGTCCAGCTCGGAATCGGTCTGTGCATCTGCACCCGGCCGTATCTCGCCCCCCCGGACATCATCAAAAGCGGGTTGCGCAAAGATATCCCGAGCCGCGCGGATTGCGGATCGGAAGACCACCCAGTCAGGTTGTTCTGACATATAGTTGAACCGGATTAATGGAGGTTGTTGCGGATCCGTATTGACCAAGGATATCTGTCCTCGACTGACTGATAGCGTCGGACCCACGTGTGCCTGGAATCCATGCTCAGCCGATCGGGCACTGCCGTCGTATTGCATCGCCGCCGGCAGAAAATGAAACTGGATGTCGGGGTAAGGAACGGCATCACTACTCCGGATAAAACCACCGGTCTCGAAGTGATTAGTCGCACCCAGGCCGCTTCTGGTCAGCACCCATTCAAGCCCGATTTTTGCGCGCCCGAACAAACCAAGATTGCGGTACAGCGAGAGTGGTTGTGTGCAGGCTTGTTGTACATAGATTTCCAGATGGTCCATTAGGTTCTGTCCGACGCCAGGAAGATCTTGACGCACAGTGATGCCGTGCTCATGTAGATGCTCCGCTGGACCTATACCAGAGAGCATCAATAGCTGTGGCGAATTGATGGCGCCGGCGCACAGGAAGACCTGATCGGCGTACAATTTTGTCGTTGTGCCGCGGCGAACCACAGCTGCACCTCTCGCCTGAGACCCATCGAACAGAATCTTGGTGGTCAGGGCGTTGCTAAGGATGTTCAGATTCTCGCGATGGCTTGCCGGAAATAGATACGACAGTGCGGTCGATGCACGAATACCGTTAGAGACCGTCATCGGGAGTGTGCCAAAGCCTTCCTGCTCGTTGTCGTTCAAGTCGTCGCGCCTGCGATAACCCGCTTGTTCCGCAGCCATCAAAAAGCGGGTATGAAGAGGATTCGTGAGCCTACCGTCGGTGACAGACAACGGACCATCATGACCTTTGTAAGGATGAGGCGTGTCC
>CAJWYI010000046.1 GCA_913049815.1 uncultured Gammaproteobacteria bacterium | reverse complement strand
GCCGCCTAACGCTAACCCCGATGTCGCGGTGAGCATGGAAGGTGACATTATCACTCTCGACGTGCTTGCCAACGATACTGACGATCAAGGCAACCCGTTGCAGGTGATTTCAGTCACGGTTGACGGTGGGATGGATCCGATCTATTTGGATGCTGGCAATACCGTGATCTCGGTGAAGGAACTGACAGGGCTGTCACTATTCATCTTGAACCAGAATGGCGACTACATCATCGAGCCGACCTTCGTCAGTTTGCTCGATATGTACAACAATCCGGAGACCAGCACAGAGACATTCGCACTGATCATTACTGATCCAGAGACCGGCGAGGACATCCTGAACCCCGAGGCTTTTAGGGAATTCGGTGTCCATCCGCAGACTGGCGAGCCCCTCTTCATGCTCAACGAGATGGGTGAAATCGTCGTGGACCCCATCGTTGTGAACGAATTTACCGAAGCAGGGATCATCGACCCAGCCACCGGCGTGCCAGTTCTGTTTCTAGATCCCAGGTTTGTACTACCCACAGGGGTTGCAAAAGTCGACTCTAATGGCGGGTCGGTGATCTATAGGGCTCCCAACGACCTAGCCGAGGGTGAAGTCCGCATTGAAACTGTCAGCTACATCGTGTCAGACGGCGTGTCAAAAAGTGAGGGTACAGCCACCATAACCATCACGGGCGTCAACGATGCCCCAATCGTCGTTCCAAACTTCAACAACCCGGAACCCGTCAACGTGGCCGACGGGGAGGTGGAACTTGACGTCCTGTCTGCCATTTTCGACGACAGTGCGGATCTTGAAATAATCGCGATTGACGACAACTTCACCATAGGCGCCGTGAGGCTGGGCAGTGTCTTCTACGATCCAGGTGAAAAATTTCAATACCTCAATGAAGGTGAGTTCTTCTTGGATACGTTTTCCTTCGTAGTTGAAGACACAGAAGGTTTGACCGAAACCGGGTTTTACACCGTAGAGGTCGAAGGTGAAGCAGATGCGCCACAATCCATCTCACCTGGGCTAGCCACCTTCAGCGAAGACGCCGGTTTTCAGAACATTGATCTCAGTATCGGCGCATTTGATCCGGACGCGACCGATGTTCTCATCGTACAGAACCTGCAAGATGGAGAGGGTGGACCAGTATTGCTGCCGCTGAACGGCAACATCCTGACGGTTAATGCAAATGACTTTAACTATCTGAACACCGGGGAAACAATCACCACCACGTTCAGTTTCGATCTGGTCGACACCACCGGACTCAGTGTTAGTCACAGTTTCGATCTGAGAATCTTTGGTGCAGCAGACGCACCCATTGGCGCGGATGACGATGGCGGTGCGACTCTCGAGAACGCACTCCTCAATTCCGGGATGTTTTCAGTCCTCGACAACGATACTGACCCGGATTTGAGTGATCAGGGCAAGCTCACCGCTTCCATCAGAGGTATGGTCGGTTCACCGGTACTGCTGGCCAGCGGTGCACAGATCACAATGAATGCTGACGGTACATTCGAGTATGACCCGAACGGTGCCTTCAATACGTTGAACGACGGTGAGACAGCGGTCGACAACATCACCTATACCGTCTCCGATGGCGATCAGGAAGCTGAGGCTACGTTGTCGATAACGATCAACGGCGTCTCCGCTTCCCCTGAAACGCCCGGGAACAATCAGATGTTTGGTCAAGGAACGTTGCTCACGGTCGTCGTCGACTCCTACGATGGCGCCGGAGGGGGCCACACCCAATTGTCATTTGAAGCTGTTGAACTAGATGGCGTTGTTGCACCAGACATTCGAACTATTCCGCTCGACGGTGCGACTATCAGATTCTTGATGGCCGAAGAATTGACTGGCAGTTTTGATATCCTCCACCACGCTGTGTTGGACACCACCCCGGGCGCAGAACTAATTGCCGACCTCAGCTATGACTATACGCCCGGTATGGGTTCCGTCTCGCTAGATATCCATGCTGTCACTCAAGGTCCAGCCGCCGGTCCTACCTACACCGGAACTGTAGGTGCCGATGTGATTCTGGGTGGTGCTGTCGGTAATACCTACAATGATATTGGCGCTGACGATATTGTGATTGACCAGTCGAGTAGCTTCGAAATATTCAACGTTACGTCGATGGATTTCCAACGCATTGCTGGCGAACACGGCGGTACCAACCGCATCGTACTGAAGGAAGCCATCCTCACGGCCAACTTTACCGAAAAGCCAGGCACCTCCGTTGAGAATGTTAACGAGATCGACGTCAGTGCCACTGGCTCGCAAATCGTTATTCTGGATGAGGGAACACTAAGTACTATTCTTGATGATCAGACGGGTCCTCTGTTTATCACGGATCTCGGGGCAAACGAAGGTGACGTCGTCATCCTTGAAGGTGACTTCGAACAGGGTCTTGTATCAGTGAGTAACGAGTTCCACGCCAACGGTCGTACGGTGCTGACCGACAGTGAACAGGGTCTTGTGTTAGCAGGTAGCGAGTACCAAGCCAACGGTCATACGGTGATGATCGACAATAGTATTTTCGTTGAAATACGTCTGGAAAACGGTGGCGTTCAACTCTACGGCACCCACAACGATGACGTCCTTGTCGCACCTGAAAGCAATGACTGGATTGACGGCGGGTTCGGTTCAGACGATATCGAAGCCAACGGGGGTAACGATACCGTCCTTTTTGATAGCTATGACTTTGCCATTGACGGCGGCTCTGGGTTGGATACGTTGCTGATCGACGAGTTCGACTATGTCGATTTGTCAGGTGTGAATAGCATTATCGATTTCGAACGTATCGAGTTGGGTCAAGGGGCAACTCTGGAAATCAGGTTCGAGGATCTGTTTGGAGGCAGTAACCTTGTCGGAGATATCATCAATCAATACAGCTCAGATCCTGAATATGGTGACTACCAGATCTGGATTGATGGTGACGATAACAGCGTTTCGCTAACACTCAATTCAGAGCTAACGGCAGATCCAGGGACTTTCGTCACTCAATCGATCGACATCATCGACGGCGACGTCGATGAGACGCTGTCCCTCATGGGCATCAATGGCGGACTTGAAACAGAAATCAATGGCGAGTCTGTTATGCCCTTCACCAAAGGCGATGTGACAATCTTCATAAGTACCCAACTGTTCGACGAAATCAACGTCAACCTGGTTTCTTGATGTCGAACACGCCGAAGAATTAGGGGATGTTTCAGTTGTCTGACTCATGATGTCGGATAGAGCCACGGTGTCACAGGAAACACCATGTTATTGGCTACTTTAGTTGCTTCTTGTCGCAGCTTTTTGCAAATATCGTGGATTTGTCAATGAGTGACCGAAGGTCCCTTTCTAGCACTATTTGTGTCCGTAATCTTCCGCGTCCAGGACGTAAGCGTCCAATTCCCTGCTTTGAGCCTGGATCGAAAACTTGAATATTTCCCGGTTCCTGGATGGAGCTATGTTCTGCATGGTGCTAGCCGGCACGCTGTGCGTGTTCAAAGCCACGGTTCCATCATATGGTGCTGGCAGGCGCGCTGCTCATTTGGGGCGGGTTGCCTAATATGTATCTGATTCCTGTCTCGCGTCCGCGTTAGCCTGATTGGTTTCGTTTGTCACACTGTTTTGTATGCTGGCGTTTGTCGTTCTTGCACACCGTCTGGAGCCAAGTCGAGCGTTATAGATCGCCGTCTTAGAAAAGATTCCTCAACCCTGTCTTGTGCTTTCACCCGAAAATTAAATCCTTGTTGCACACCAACCGTCAGAGTTTGCATATCATCCAAACGTTAATACGTGTATCGAAAAAGACCTCTCGGCGGATAGTTTTTCAAAATTAGAGTCAGTCCTCTCAGCGTTGATGACCTTATGGTCGGCCAAATACTCTCGTATACCGACCGACGCATAATATTCTCGTCCATACGTCTCGTACACGACCGATCGCGCTTGCAGTAGGCACATGGTGTTGCCCGCATCGGCTTATTCAATATTGATATTGAAATCAGTGAGGTGGTGTACTGAGAGAGTGTTTGAAGCTCTACTCAACCGCCACCCCATGGGCTTCGATAACTTTCTCAGAGCGATCCAACCGAACGGCCGCTCGCTTGGGGGCGATCTTTCTGCCGCAACCACGGACCAGAAATCACTCGGCCGTCTTATACATCTCAAACATCACCAAGGCTGGACGATCTACTTGCGGCGCAAGTGGTATGGGAAGAGACCAACACCAACAGGCTGATGGCGTCGTTAAGCATTCACTCGGAGAGGAGGTTCGACAATCCGGCAAGAACGCCAATTCGGGTGGGTCATCACAAAACTGACAACCCTCTCCCGTATAGGTATCCCAAACTAGCTGATTTCAACGAGGCGGCGTGTCGGTTCTTCAGCGACCAACAGGGGGACCGTGATGTTCAGCAAACCATCCGCGAATTTGGCGCTGACTGAATCACTATCGACGTCTTCACCCACATGAAACTTGCGCATATAGCTTCCAGAACGACGTTCCCTACGAATCACACGACCCTCTGACGCTTCAGACGCATCACTCTCTTGATTGGCTTCGATGGTTAGATACCCATCTTCCACGGAAACGGTGACATCATCTCTGGTAAAGCCAGGTAGCTCCACGACAAACTCATAACGATCGTCGTGCCCAGTGACATCGACACGAGGGGCCAACGGAGTATCGACGACATTCCGCGGTACAGGTTTGAATGTACTGCGAGGACCCCAGAAATCATTCAGGAGTCGATCGAAATCCAGTAAGTTGCTGTGACGGATCAGGTTCATGGTTTTTCTCCTAATGTTGTACTAAGTGCTTTTTCGTTTGAATCATTAACTACGACACTGAAAACGTAAGGCACGTTGATGATGATTCAACCCCCTCGGGCAATCTCTGTGGATCAACTAACGAGACTCTTCTTTGCATTGCTACCTGATCCCGAGACTGCCCTGACCGTTGATGACTGACGCTGCTGATACCTACGTCTATCTCCAACGGCACGAGCAATCCCACTACCGAATCTGCACATCACATTGCGCTTCTGTGGTCAGGTCAATGAACAGCTTTCAAAACAACTAGCAGCAAAGGCGCGCAACATCAAAACATCTCAAATTTCAGTGTCACTTGATGTCGGTAGCTATTTTGGAAATACCTGGACCGGACCTGAACGCACAGCACAAGACATTATGTATCTACATCAGCGACTTGGAGCGGCCAACGAAAGTGCCATCAACCGCACCTGTCCCTGTACCCAGGTCTTGAAGCACCACCACCACTGATACCAACCGCCTTTCAGCTCTGTAGTGCTTCTTCTGAGTTGATGACCCCAGCCCATGGTCGAACAGGTGTCCACTACGATGTTTTGGAATAGTGCGCCCTGAATTGACGGCCGATATGGATCAACCCTTAGGCCCGCCGTCAAATTTGCCCCATAACAGCAATTACTGAATAATCCGCTTTCGCTGATCGCAGAGGCTGCGCATGGGGAACGCGGTAAAACCTCAGTTCTCACTGGACCTATCTGATCAAACTGCTCTGGTCACCGGGACAACGTCCGGGCTGGGACGCCGTTTTGCCCAGATTCTTGCAGCCTGTGGAGCCAAGGTCGCTCTTGCCGGTCGACGCACAGAGAGACTCAATGAACTCGCAAACGAGATCAGGGAGAGCGGCGGAACGGTATTACCTGTAATGCTCGATATGACCAACCGAGACGCTATCCGAGGATCCGTTCAACAGATCGAATCCGAGCTCGGTTTGATCAACATTCTGGTCAACAACGCAGGCATCCCCGACGCCCAATGGGCTATCAAGATCGACGATGATCTAATGGATCGTGTGTTCGATACGAATCTTATCGGTCCTTACGTACTTTCCTGCGAAGTGGCCCGACGTCTGATCGCCGCCAAAAAACCGGGTCGGATGGTCAACATTTCCTCAATGGCCGCGTTTAATACTGGACCACAGTCGGCTGCATCGCTCTACAGCACAACGAAGGCGGGCATCGCTCGAATGACAGAAGCGCTGGCCGTTGAGTGGGCTCGCTACCACATCAATGTGAACTGTATTGCGCCTGGTGCATTTGCATCCGAAATGCTGGACGGCATGTTGGAACGCATCGGCGATATCAGCCGGACATTTCCCCGAAAACGAATTGCACAACCGGAGCAGATGGATTCCACACTGCTCTATCTGGTGTCACCGTCATCCGAATGTGTGACAGGCACCACCATAAAAATCGACGACGGACAAGGATCAAGATAATGGCTGTACTGACGAGAGCAGAAGCAATCGCCGAGGTGACGGCAACGGGTACCTACGAGCTGGTGGAGCGAGATATTCGTGGGGTTCCGTGCCGCGTTTTTGTCAACGCGCCGCAGAACCTTCATGCGCTGTTCAACAGCAATCGTAGTGATAACGAGTTCTATATCTATGAGAACGAGCGGTACACATTCGAAGATATGTATCAACGCGGCGCCAAATTGGGCCGTTTCCTAGTCGACGGACTTGGTATTGAAAAAGGAGATCGAGTTGCGATTTCGCTGCGCAATTATCCGGAATGGGTCATTGCGTTTGAAGCAGTGACATCTATTGGTGGCATCGCCATGTGCATGAACGCGCTTTGGGAGGCCGACGAACTTGAATATGGACTACTACACGGCGGCGCGAAAGCGATTGTCGCAGACCAGGAACGTCTGGACCGTGTTGCGCAGTGCAACAATCTGGGTGAACTGAAAGTCATCACAGTCCGCTCGAACAATGTCCCTGAGGGATCCACCCCGATCGCTGATATTCTTTCCAGTGAAGAAACGGACATGCCGAACGTCGACGTGTCGCCCGATGACGATGCTACCATTCTGTACACATCAGGTTCTACGGGCCACCCCAAAGGGGTCGTCTCATCACACCGCAATGTCATTTCGGCGTTGTTCTCCTGGGAACTGGATGGCGCGGTCGGTATGCACATGTTACGGAAGCGCCTGGAATCAGAGGGTAAAGAGGTTCCGACAGCTGAGCCACCGCCGTACCCCCCTGCGATGTTGTTGGGCGTTCCCCTCTTTCACGTGGCCGGTTCCCATGCCGTGATGCTTCAGAGCTTTCGCTCACAACGCAAGATTGTCGCTATGTACAAGTGGAATGCGGAGAAAGGTGCTGATCTGATCGAACAGGAGCGTATTAGCGCTTTTACTGCACCGGCTGCGATGACCGGCGACATGATCGAAGTTGCGAAGAAAACCGATCGGGACCTGTCATCGCTTCGGTCCGTAGGAGGAGGTGGCGCACCACGCGCCCCTGAACAGGTGAAGAATCTTGCCAAAACATTCGGCAGTGGGTCACCCGGTACCGGTTGGGGTATGACCGAGACCAACGCCATTGGCACGGGGATTGGCGGCGAGGACTACCTAAATCATCCTGAGAGTTCAGGTAAGTGTTCACCAGTACTCGACATGCGCATCATGGACGACGAAGGTAATCTGCATGAATCCGGCGTACGCGGAGAGCTCCTGATTCGTGGTAGCTCAATGTTTCGCGAGTACTGGGACCGTCCAGATGCCAACGATGAATCGTTTATCGATGGTTGGTTCCGCACAGGCGATGTCGCAACAATCGACGAAGAGGGTTATCTCTATATCGTCGATCGGATCAAGCAACTCGTGATTCGAGGAGGTGAAAACATCTCCTGCGGCGAAGTCGAAGCTGCCATTCTAGAACACCCGGATGTGATGGAAGCTTCTGTTTACGGTGTACCGGACGAACGCATGGGTGAAGAAGTAGGTGTCTCCCTTTTCGCGAAAGGCGATCTTAGCGAAGACGAACTATCAGGTTTCCTCGTGTCCCGGCTCGCGAAGTTCAAGATCCCCAAGTACTACCGCTTCTCCAGTGATGCACTACCTCGGATTGCCTCCGGGAAAATCAACAAGCGGTCGTTGAGAGAGGAAGCCGTTAAGGAGATTGTGGGCGAGTAGCCGGGTCCAACCCTTGTAAGCTAAATTAGACCCCAATGCAGCAGACGTTGAGAACTTTCTTTTGTTGCGATAGCTGAAGGCCTTCCCACTCTGACACTGCATCGCAGTCCATCGCGCGCGGTCTAGTGGCAGCCAGAGGAGCGTCCAAATACACTTTCGGGAAGACAAAACCTACAAAGTCGCCTGATAGGCCTTCAATGCCCGGAGCGCTTCCTTGTTCGCATTTTTGATCTTATCCATGGAGGGCGGCTCGTTGCTGATGTCCCCCATCTCACGCATCACCGTGTGCACCTCATCGTGGCCTGGTACCTCCATCATGGCATCCAGCCACCGTTGCACATTGGGAAACGGTGAGAAGTCGTAGACATTGGTGAACTCCGGGCGAAGCTGACCGATTTCAACGTAGGCTGCAATGTCTGCAATGGTGACATCGTCTCCAGTAATGTACGGCCGACTCGATAGCCAACCTTCATCGAGGGTCTGCAGGGCCCGCGTCAATGTACTCTGTGCAGAATGCTGCATCGCTTCAGGAATATTCAGATCTTTGCGGATCCGAGGTGCCACCAGTCCAGTCGACGCGTCCCTGACATTGCGATGGTGGTAGTGAAGATACCAGTCGACTTGGGCGGTCTTCTGTAAGTCAACGGGATACAGGTCATTCCAACCGTGCTTGCGACACAAATAACAAAGAATCGCGTGTGCTTCACTCAGTACAAATCCCGTGTCCGGTTCAAGCATCGTCGGAATCGTGCCACCCGGGTTCATCGCAAGATACGAATCACTGCGTGATCCGTTGTTTCCTTTGCTTCCCGGGTTGATGAGCTCCATCTCAAACGGTGCCCGCTTGTTGATCAGAAGCCACATCACCGCCCGTACCGGCTGAGAAAAAGGTACTCCATAGAGAATCATAGGCTCTGCCATTGTGCGCCCTCTTTGCTATTCAGCTGTGCGTCCTTTCAGGTCTACCAAGCTTCCACATCCCGTTCGATTTGATCGCCCAACTGCGCCAGCGCTGCAGCACGACGATTCGGTAGCGTGTAGTCCGGGAAAAGGTCCGTGGTACCCTCATAGTCGCGAAGCACCTGGCGGGCGACGGTGACTTTGTGCACCTCGGTAGGTCCGTCAGCGATACCCATCACGTAGGAGCCCAGCAGCATCCCTGACAAAGGTAACTCGTTGGAGATCCCAAGTGCGCCGTGTACCTGAATACAGCGGGACACAACATCATGATAGACCTTCGGCATAGCTGCTTTGATCGCCGCGATATCCTTTCTGACCTTCAGGTAATCGTTGTACTGATCAATGCGCCAGGCAGTCCGGAGCACTAGAAGCCGAAAGGACTCCATTTCGATCCAGGAATCAGCAATTTTCTCCTGTACCAACTGTTTGTCCGCGAGTCGCTCACCCTTCGTGGTCCGCGATAGCGAACGCTCACACATCATGTCAAACGCTTTCTTGATCTGACCAATGGTCCGCATCGCGTGGTGGATACGACCGCCACCCAGACGCGTTTGAGCCACTGCAAAGGCCTGGCCCTGAGGTCCCAACATGTTCACCTTGGGTACCCGAACGTCTGTGTAGCGAACGTAACCGTGTGTACCTTCACCCGGAGATTCACCACCGACACCCACGTTGCGAACAATCTCAACGCCATTGCTATCGGTCGGCACCACAAACATGGTCGCCCGCTGGTGCGGAGGTGCTTCGGGATCTGTCACTGCCATACAGATCAGAAAGCTTGAGTACCTCGCGTTGGATGAGAACCACTTCTCACCGTTGATAATGAAATCATCGCCATCCTGGACAGCTGTTGTAATGAACGCGGTAGGATCCGCACCCCCGGTGGGTTCAGTCATCGAGTAAGAGGAAGCCAGCTCTCCGTTCAGCAGCGGCTGCAGGTATTTCTCTTTCAGTTCATCACTACCGTAGTGCGCCAGAATTTCGGCATTACCCGTATCCGGTGCCTGACAGCCAAAGACCACGGGCGCGAATCTCGAACGTCCGAGTAGCTCATTCAGGAGCGCGAGTTTCAATTGACCAAAACCGAGCCCACCCAGTTCTGGGCCCAGGTGGCACGCCCATAAGCCCATGTCCTTAACTTCCTGTTGCAATGGCCGTACCAGTTTGATGAAGTCCGGATCCTGATATTCCATTGCTGAGCCCAAGACCATGTCGAGGGGCTCGACCTTGTTGGTCATGAACTCCTCTGCCCAGTCCAGCAGTACTTGATACTCTTTGTCTGTTTCGAAGTCCCAGGCCATCTCAATGTCCTCGCGTTGCCATACAAATGAACCGGAAGCATACCACCGGCACCGCTACCGGACACCCGCTTGCAACACGCCATGTTTTCACGCATTTTTACGCACTATGTGACATCAACAACATGTCGATTCGACAGTCGAATCACGGCAAACTTCAAATGTTCTGAAGGGAAACCCATTGGAAGAGTCAGGAGAAAGCGACATCGCAGGGTACGATATCCCTGCCGTCGAAACGTGGATCAGCGACAAAATAGAAGCGCTATCACCACCCTTCAAGTGGACACGCCTTGAAGGCGGCCACTCCAATCTGACCTATCGGATCGAGGATACCCAAGGTCGATTGGCGGTCATTCGCCGCCCACCGATGGGAGAACTCCTGCCCAAGGCCCACGATATGGGGCGCGAATGGCGGCTGATTTCCGCGCTGTTTGATACTGATGTCCCGGTACCAGAGCCTTTGGGTTTCTGCGAATCGCCGGATATCACTGGTGCCTGGTTCTACGTCATGGGCTGCGTCGATGGACACCCCCTGTACGGTGTTGAAGATGCAGAGATGTACGTCCCGCCAGAAAACCGTGTCGCCACAGGCGATTCCTTTATCGATGTCCTGGCCGACCTCCATGATCTGGCGCCGGAAGCACTGGGACTGAGCGATCTTGGCAAACACGACAGCTATATCGGACGACAACTAAAAACCTGGTATCGCTCGTGGACTGCGTCGATTGAACACGCGGAATATGACGATCGACGCGCCCATGAATTTCAAGAGTACTTCCTTGCGAAGATGCCTGAACAAGGTCCGATTCGGGTCGTTCACGGAGACTATGGCCTGCACAACACACTGATCGGAAAGGACGGTCGTGTGGCCGCTGTCGTGGACTGGGAGATTTCGACCCTTGGCGATCCGCTCGCGGACCTCGGTTACGCGCTGAACCAGTGGTCAGAACCCGGGGATGTGATCATCGGGAGCCCGGGAGGCGCAACCACCGTAGGTGGCTTTGCATTGAAGCAGTATCTGATAGACCGATATGCGGAACGCACCGGGCGGGACCTTTCAATGCTTGACTACTACATTGCTTTCAATCGTTGGAAAACAGCCTGCATCCTGCACGGGGTATATGCCCGTTACATGGCTGGACAGAAGAGCACCGAAGGCGTTGAACTAGAAACACTCAGGCTACGTATCGAGAGCAGTCTCGATAAAGCCGGCGAGGCTATCGAAAGACTGGAAGCCCAAATGTCTAGATAGGTTGCTGGACTTCTTCAGTCAGCAGTAGCAAAGGGTCACACATCAGGTATAGCAGACGGCTCATGTCCATTAATCTGGCACTCTACCCTAACGCTTTACTCTGACCCCAAACTAGATCGTACGGCCGCCATCCACCTCAATAGTGCTGCCCGTGACCATCGCCGCCTCATCTGAACAGATCCACGCGGCCGCGTTACCGAGATCTTCCGGCGTTGAAAATCGTCCTGCTGGAATCGTCGCCAGAAATCGTTCTCGGTTTTCTGGAGTATCACCACCCATGAAGGTTGCAAGAAGTGGTGTTTCTCCAGCGACAGGGTTAAGGGCGACCACACGAATATTATCCGGGGCCAACTCCACCGCCATGGACCGCGTCGCCGTGTTCAACCACCCTTTTGACGCGTTGTACCACGTAAGGCCTGGTCTGGGACTGATACCTGCGGTGGAGGCAATATTCAAAATGATCCCACCACCTTGCGCCTTCATTAAGGGAACAAATGTGCGGGAAGTAAGATAGATTGCACGCATGTTGACGTTGACCACCCGATCAAAATCATCCTCGGGAATACTCTCCATTGCCCCAGGGAAATGGGTGACGCCAGCGTTGTTCACGAGGATGTCGACGCGGTCCGACAACGATAACGCCGCCTGACTCATGGCATCCACATCGTCTGAACGGGTAACATCCGTGCGACAGAACTCGGCGGCATCGCCTAGACTCGCGGCCATTTCCTGCGCACCCGGTTCATTAACATCGGCAATCAGTACTCGCGCACCTTCCTCCACAAAACGACGCGCTATACCAGCACCAAACCCGGAGGCGGCGCCGGTCACGACAGCGGTTTTGTTCTCAAGACGAGCCATGTAAGTTAGGGACCAGAGTCAAATTCCAGAGTCAATCAAGCAGTCAAAGGGGTACCTTTCAGGGGGGACTCTGGCACTTGAATCTGACCCGACGCTGGCGCTGGGCTAGTGGATTTCAGCCATGCCCTTCCAGGCTTCGCGCATTTTTGCCATATTGAAACCAGGCTGCTGCGCCGCGCTGATCAACACATTCTCGCGTGCCGCGATCTTCGCCGCCTCTTCAATCACCCCAGCCGCCGCTTCTGTGGGAATAATCACAGCACCGTGCATGTCACAGTGAATCAGGTCACCATCGTCCGCATCCATACCATGAACGTTGACCGACATTCCCCAGTCCACAACGTTCACCCACGCATGAGAAGGATTGATCATTCCCGCCAGCATCTGAAAATTCGGGGCGGAATCGGGAATGTCCCGAATCGAACCATTCGTTACAACGGCAAGGCAACCCAGTCCATAGTGAACATTAGTGTTCACCTCACCCCATTGGGCACCATAGCCAGGAATCTCATCGAGATCCTGAATCACCACCACGCTCGGTACGGGTCCACCTTCCGCAATATAGCTGTAGTAACCATCACTGTCAGAAGGCGCCGTTGGACGATGCGTGGCGCGAATGCGTGCCGTACGTACATAGCCGACGACCGAGGGGAGTTCCGGATGAGCACACACAAAAGGACGGACATTGAAGCCTCGCGCCCGTCGATTGCGATCCACGTTCTCGAGTGCGTTGCAGACTGTCGGGGTGTCCAGCGCCTTCAGACCATCCAGTACTTCCTGGCTAACTTCAGCCATATGATTCTCCTGTTGTTAGTTGGGTTGTGTGTTGGTTAGTGACAAGCGATCGTATCAGATTGTGATGCCGTAGAGTTCGCGCACATTGTCATGAGTAATGGCCTGACGATCTGCATCGGGGATGCCCTCAAAGATCTCCTCAATCACATTGAGCGAACACGGCCAGGTCGAGTCCACATGGGGGTAGTCAGAACCCCACATAAGGTTCTTCACTCCAATTATTTCACGGGTCAACAACGCAGGACGGTCATCCTCAATCGTGGCCCAGAACTGGCGTTCCCAGACCTCCTGGGGGCGTTCGCCGGTAAACTCATCCATCTTAAATCGGGCATCGCGATGTAAACCCTGCTCAATGCGGTTCAGCCAGAACGCGATCCATCCAGCATTGAATTCACTGACCACGAGTTTGAGGTTCGGATGACGTTCGCAGACGCCACGGCACATCAGTTCGACCAGGGTCCGCTGGATCGTCGAAGGCGAATTGCCATAGTCGAATACCGAGTCTGGGCGGTGGTGCTTTACGCGGAACTCTTTCGGTACATAGCTGTTCGTACCCACATGCATAGAGAGCGGAAAACCTGCCTCTTCCGCCAACGTCCAGATCGGCTCGTAACTCAGGTCAAAGTAGGGTCTGTTAAGGGGTGATGTGCACGGAATACAACCACCCCGATAGCCCATTTTGATGACACGATCCAGTTCGAAAACCGCGGCTTCCGGATCCTGCATAGGGATCGCCGCCAGTCCGAATAGGCGACCATTGGCTGACGTAGCGTAGTCATGAAGCCAGTCATTGTAGTTTTTCTGGCAGGCCACCAGCAGTTCAGGGTCGTCAAACGCAAACAGGCCAAAGAAACCAGGATATAGAAACTCGGCTTTGATCCCGTCGATTTCCTGATCCTCGTGCCGATAGGCACCATCACGGATCCCGGCGCGAAGCCCATCGTAACCCTTCTCCAGAATGGCCTGATTCTCGGGTGTAGAGATGTCGTCGACATCCGGCTTTCGATATTTCTGACGGTCGAAATCCTCGGCTTCCTTGACACGGAGGCCAGCAAAACCCATACGTCGCCGAATTCCTGCCGGGCCTTTTGACGGAATGACAATTGAGTCTTTCATGGTGCCGGCATTGGTGACACGGGGTGCATCGTCACCGAAACGTTCCGGCAAACCAATAAACACATCTTCTGATTCGACCACGTGGGAATCGGCTGAGATGACGTCCATAGGAAGCTCCCTTTGGCGGTCACGAGCGCGGCGACCGCGGTGTTAAGATCGGGGCCGACTACTTTCCCCTAAATGGATAGGCTGGTGCAACCTTCGCCGTAATGGATTTTGTCGACATATCGGGTGGGCAACTCGACTCGCACGCTGTACATTAAAGCGCGCAATGTCACTATGCAGGAAGCAGACTGATGATTGAAGTGCTTGGCCGCCGTAACTCCGCCAACGTCCAGAAGGTCATGTGGGCTATCGGCGAACTGGGTCTCGAGTACACGCGGCACGATGTCGGCGGTTCGTTTGGATATCCGGATGACTATCCCAACCCCAATCAAGTAGTCCCCACCATCAAAGATGGAGATCTCACCGTCTGGGAATCAGGCGCCTGCGTAAGGTACCTCGCGCACGAGTATGGTCAGGGATCGCTCTGGCCGGATGATCGGAACACACGCGCGATCGCAGACCAGTGGATGGAATGGCATCGTAGTGACTTCTCGAATGCCTACTTCCCCACGTTCATGAATCTCGTCCGTGTCGGTCTTAGCGCAACGGACCTGGCGGACAGTATCGAAAAATGTGCCGCCGCCTATCAACAGCTGGAAACACAACTGGCGGGACAGGACTTCATCGCCGGCAATACACTGACTATGGGCGATATCCCGACAGGTACGGTGACGTACCGCTACTTCGAGATGACGATCGATCGACCATCACTACCCAATGTCGAAGCCTGGTACCAACGTTTGTGTGATCGACCCGCCTTTAGATACCACGTGATGATCCCATTTGGCACCAATCCTGAGGAGTGGGCAGCGGAAGAGAAGAAAAACGCGGACATCCAGTAGGATGTCGAACAGGACGTTCGACGTCGAGCGTACATGGACGTATTTACCGCGCTCCCGCGAGTAGGTACCGGTCCCCCTCACGATGCATGGCACTGGCCTGACCATCCTTTATGGAGAACCCATCTCATGTTACAAATCGCCCACCAATTCACCGCAGGCGACTCATGACAGCACTCCTCAGCGAAACCCGAGACGCGATCAAAATCCTCTCCATCAACGATGCACCCATCAACCGCATGAGCCTCGCCTTCATGGATGAACTGGAAGCCGAGGTGGCAAGCATCGCCGCAGACGACAGCATCCGCGCTGTCGTCCTCACCGGCGACGGTGACAAGAACTTCTCTGTCGGCATGGATCTCAAACAACTCCCGGAGGGTATCAAACAGAAAGGCAGCGCAGAAGCCGTGTTCAATCAACGTCTCAACGTCATCCGCTCGATTGAGACGATGGGCAAACCCTGGGTTGCGACCCTATTTGGTTACTGCCTTGGTGGTGGTCTTGAATTGCCACTCGGCTGTCACTTCCGTCTTGCTGCAGAAGAGGATGCACAGATTGGCCTGCCGGAACTGGATCTGGGTGCGATGCCGGCATGGGGTGGCAGTGCACGCCTCACCAAATGTGTTGGGGAGGCGAACGCAATTGACATGATTTTGCGAGCGAAGAAAATCAGCGGCCCTGAAGCCTATCGTATTGGCTTGGTTCATGAGGTGTGGCCACTCGCAGAACTCAAAGACCGGGCCATTGCACTGGCCCAGGAACTCGCCAATGCTCCTGCATCTGCCGTGCGTGCCATGCTGGGTGTCATCGTTGATGGCAACGACAAGCCACTGTCTGATCTGATTGCCGCTGAACAGGCAGCTGTTGCCGCCAACCGAGGATCAGCGGACTCGCAAGAAGGGATGAAAGCATTTATCGAAAAACGTGAACCGGTCTTCAACCAGTCCTGACCATGTTATCCGATACAGACCTTGTCACGTTTCTGGATCAGGGCTATTTATTAATCGACCCCAAGACGGAATCGTCGCTACCCCGCCAGTTGTTCGATGAGGCCGCCGACGCTTGGGCGGCGAGGGATCAGATGCAAGGCAGTCGATTCGCCCTCGACGCCCTGGCGGACAACCTGACGACTCGGATTCCCGCGCTTCACCAGCTCCTCGATGCACACCCGGTGGTAGAGGCACTGACCGTGATACTGGGCGAGCGGTACTTCCGATACCCCCACAACTTTATCCATCAGGCAGGTTCCGACGATCAGGGGTTCCACAAGGATTCACACTTCCCCTGGAGCGTTCGAGGAGGGCTACGCTCACACCGGCCCAACTGGGCCATGCTGCTCTACTACCCACAGGACACCACCGTGGATATGGGGCCGACCCAGATTATCCCAGGTTCACAATATTGGAATGTCGATCACGAGGGACACGAGGTCGGCGAAGACTTGCTGGATCTTCGCTTCAACGCCGACAAGGTAGGAACGATGCCGGATCTTAGTGAAAGGGATGAGCGACTCGCCGAAACGGTCCATGGATTTGATGCACAAACGTCGTCGATGCCCATCACGGTCCCTGCGGGTACAGCGGTCCTGACGCATTTTGACCTGGTCCATCGGGGTAGCCGAAAGAACAGCGATCAGGAACGATTCATGTACAAGTTCTGGTATCTCAGAACAACGGAGCCAAAACACACCGGGCGAACAATCAGTCTTTCCTGCAAGGATGCACGCCGAGAACCAGTCGTTGCCAGCATGACCGAATGGCTGTCGGGCAACCGACCATCGGTTTCGAACCGTTCACAACCAGACACGGAGGCCAGTGATGAGGCAGAGCGAATCGAACAGGCGTATCAACGGGGACTCGAGGGTGACGCCACACTGACTGAAGCACTGCTGTCTGAGGACGAATCAACCCGCCGTGCCGCGATGTATGGACTTACTGTCGCGGGAGATCTGGGCGCCGAGGCCGCAATGCTCGCCACTCAATCGAACCATGCCGGCATTAGGAAGTCCGGTGCGTTTCTGCTGGGAGAGCTAGCATTCGGGGATACGGCGGTCATCGCGACACTGGGCCGTTTGGTCGCTGAAGATGCCATGCGTGATGTCCGGTGCACCGCATTGAACGCGTTGGGGCGTATTGCGCGATACCAGCTATCACAAAACTCTGCGTTCGAGCTATCGGGCATCATTGATGCACTGACCATGGGTTCCGATAGAGATCGCGAACCAGATACGCAAGGATTCGTAGTCGCCACCA
>CAJWYI010000045.1 GCA_913049815.1 uncultured Gammaproteobacteria bacterium | reverse complement strand
AAGCCTGAGGTGGCGGGTCAACGAAGACTGGGTGTGGCCCTGGCTTGTGATGACACCATCGAGGCGGCAAGGGCAAAAGCTCTCCGGGTCAGTCAAGCCATCGTTGTTACTTTGTAATGGCCTATTCGATTAGCCCGTGTTCCGCATCCCCGCGGCGATACCGGCTATCGTGACCATCAGCGCTTTATCAACTTGCTCATGCTCAGCGTTGTCGTCACTGCTTTCTGTGTCTTGCTCACGTGATCGCCGGATCAATTCAGTTTGTAGAAAGTGTAGTGGGTCGGTATATGGATGTCGGAGTTCCAGGGTGGTGCGGATTTCAGGGGATCCTGCGAGCAGTTCAGTCTGATCTTTGAGTCGGTTGACGTTCGCGACAAGTTCCGTCAGTCGCGCGCGCAGTTCAACCCCGATTGCCTGGTGGTCTTCATCTATCAACGCGAGGTCGTATTCTTCGGAGAGTTCCACGTCCGCTTTACTGAGAACCATTTCCAGCATATCGAGTTGCGTTTGAAAGAAGGGCCATTCCATGACCATTTCGCGCAGGATGTGCTGTTCACGTCTGGAAAGGTCTAGTGCTAGTGCGGCGTCGGTACCGAGCCATGCCGGTAACATCAGACGTTTCTGAGTCCAGGCAAAGACCCATGGGATTGCGCGAAGATCAGCGATATTGCGCGACCCCTCGGTTCGTCGCGCAGGCCGGCTCCCCAGGGCGAGTTTGGCCAGTTCCTTTTCGGGGGTCCCCTGATCGAAGTAGGAGTTAAACAAAGGGTGCTGTTTCACGGTAGCTTCATAGGCCTCGAGGGCGGCTTCAGCCAATCGATCCATTAACTTTCGCCAATTTTCACGCGGTCTGGCGGGTGGCAGCAGACTTGCCTCGAGGGTGGCCGACAGGGCCATATCCATGCTCTGTAGGGCCAGTGCCTCAGACCCATACTTGAATCGAATGACTTCACCTTGTTCGGTTACTCGCATACAGTGTTTTACGCTACCTGGCGGTTGAGCGAGGATTGCTGCCCGTGCTGGCCCGCCACCTCGACCCGGGGTCCCACCACGGCCATGAAACAACGTAAGATCAACGTGATATTTCTCGGCGATTTCGACGAGATCTTCCTGTGCTCGATACTGCGCCCAGGCGGCCGCCATCTGACCGACATCCTTGGCGGAGTCGGAGTAACCAATCATGACTTGCTGGCTGCCTTCGATAAATCGGGTGTACTGGGGAATACGGAGTAATCTCTCCAGGGTCCACGCTGCATTTTCGAGGTCAGTATGGGTTTCGAATAAGGGAACCACCGGCAGCTTCTTGGTCATACCGCACATCTTAAACAACAGAACCACGGCCAGGACGTCCGAAGGATTCTTCGCCATCGAGACGATATAGCCTGCTATCCCCTCTGCATTATTGTCTGCGATCAGTCGAAATGTGTTGAGTGTCTCCTGGACCTCAGGCGTCGGTTTCCACTGTGGTGGTATCAGCGGTCGTCTGCTCTCGAGTTCATCCGCCAGGAAGTCCTGTCGGGCTTTCTCTGACCAATCGCGGTAACTGCCGAGCTTCAGGTATTCGGTCAGCTCATTCATGAGCGCTTCGTGCTTATCCGCATTCTGGCGAACGTCGAGATCGACGAGTGTCACACCGAACGTGGAGACGCGGATCAGTATTTTCTTCAGCAGACCGTCCGCGATGATCCCCATCCCGCAACTATAGAGCGAGTCATAGCAGGCCAAAAGTGGCGTGTAGAGCTCATCGGGATGAAGGATCACATCATCATTGGGTGCATCGAACGTTTCCGCCCATTCTCGGGTTGCTATCAGACGTTTGCGTAACTCACGAAGCACAATTCGGTAAGGTTCGGAGGTATCGCCACCCGCGATGCTGCGTATTTTCTCGTCACAGACTGACATCGATAGTTGAGACAACAACTCATCGATGTCACGCAGGTAAAGATCGGAGGCCATCCAACGCGCCAAGCGGATGACTTCATCGGTGACTTCCGACGTTACGTTCGGGTTGCCATCACGATCACCACCCATCCAGGAGTCGATTTTGATAGGTACGGTGCTGAGCGGTAGGTAGCTCCCTGTGTATTGGTACACCAGCTGATCTAGACCCAGCCATAGCCGAGGAATCG
Source organism: uncultured Gammaproteobacteria bacterium (assembly GCA_913049815.1). Classification (GTDB taxonomy): domain Bacteria; phylum Pseudomonadota; class Gammaproteobacteria; order Pseudomonadales; family Azotimanducaceae; genus UBA7451. Next base: position 15,441 of record CAJWYI010000045.1, on the reverse strand, counting down.
CATCCCAGAATGAATGTTCAATCACTGCATAGCCCCACTTGGCTTCATCCTGTGGCGTCGGGCGTTCTGTTCGTATTTCGTCTGTGTACCAGACTTCTGCGACCAGTCGTTCCAGCTCGATTCGTTCTGCTGCGTTAAGTTCCCGGTCGACCTCGATGGCATCCAACTGTTCGGCAATGCGGTTATATTTCTGGATGAGGGTTCGACGCGTTATTTCGGTTGGATGGGCGGTTAGTACCAGTTCGCAACGCACATTGCGCACTGCGGATTCGATCTGTTCGCGTTGATCACTCTCTGCCAGTCGAGAAAACAAAGCGGCTAGACGCGATGCACTAGGAAAAAGCACCATGTGCGCGTCACTGGTTTCCGCCTGTTCAGCGATGTTGGTGAGGTTCAGGAACTGATTGAAGGCTCTGGCTATAGAAACGAGGTTTTCATCGTCTAGTCTATGAATCAAGGCACGAAGTTGTGCCTTGTCAACCGCATTGCCTTCCTGGCGCCGGCGTTTTGCCAAATGTCGGATATTCTCGACCTCAGCAAGAAAATCCTCGCCCAATTGCTGCGTCATACTTTCGCCCAGCAATTCTCCCAGGACTCTCACGCGATGCCGCAAACGTTTTGGAATGAGTTCGTCATTGTCCATGAGGAGTACCCTACGCCTTCGCTTCTTGTTGTCAATCAGTCGACGGCCGAGGGTTTGGATCGCTACAATCGTTGCATTAATAAATGCAGATGACGGTTTCGGGAGTGGCGATGGACAAGATGTACGACATGGCTGGTAAAACGGTGCTAATCACTGGCGGGAGTCGTGGGCTCGGTCGGTCGATGGCGCTGGGATTTGCGGCGCAGGGGGCGGACATTGCGATTGTCAGTCGCAAACTCGATGCGTGTGAGGAGGCAGCAGAGGAGGTGCGTGCGCTGGGTGTTCAAGCCCTGCCCTATGCGGCGCACGTGGCTGATTGGGATCAGGTCGGTGAGATGGTCGCGGCTGTGACGGCGCATTTTGGCAAGATTGATGTGCTCGTCAACAATGCTGGGATGTCTCCCTTATACCCATCGCTGGACCAGATATCGGAGGAACTGTTCGACAAGGTCATGGGGGTCAACCTGAAAGGACCTTTCCGCCTCAGTGCGCTGGTTGGCAAACAAATGACGGAAGGGGATGGGGGTGCCATTATCAATGTGAGTAGTACGGCGTCGGTCAGCCCCAGTCCCGGTGCCGAACCCTATGGCGCCGCAAAGGCGGGTCTGAACGCGATCACTCGATCCATGGCCTATGCCTACGGTCCAGAAGTGCGCGTAAATTGCATCATGGCTGGCCCGTTTTTGACGGATATCTCAAAGGCCTGGGACATGGAGTCGTTCAAACAGAATGCACAACGATTCCCCATGAAAAGGGGTGGTGAGCCGGAAGAGATTGTCGGGGCGGCGTTGTACCTCGCCAGCGATCTGGCGAGTTTCACGACGGGTGCGGTATTGGCAGTCGATGGTGGCAATCATTAGCCACCGATGACCTAACTTACCAGACTCACGAAATCTGGGAAGACGTCCATCCGTATCTCCTACTTGGAGTCGCTAAACTCACGGTCGTCTGACGTTTCGATAATTTCTTGCCTTAGTTTTGAGATACATTTCTCGAACGTGGCGGCATGTTCAGCTTCACGAATGGCGAGTTGTCTTAATAACGTTGTCGGTTGTGGATCACGTATCTTTCGCGATGGGACATCCAGAAACTGAAATCCTCGACGTTCACCGTTGGTGATCGCGTTGAGCGTCGACAGGTAGTTGGGTTCTTCACCCATAGATCTGCTCGTTTTCTAATGTCCTATGGATCAGTGGATACGGAATAACATGGACCAAACGGACATTCCAACAGCTAAGCTAAGACCACGGTAGGGTTGGGCAAAACCGACCTCGCGTCTACCCAGTTTTTGACTTCAGAAGCAAGTCACCCCGAAAGGCTCTCGGCAGCACTACGACCTGCGATCCGACCAAACACAGCACCAGAGGTCAAACCCGTCCCGCCGGGATAATTGAAATAGAACAGCCCGCCGACCATTTCACCGGCGGCGTGGAGACCGGGGATCGGTTGGTCAGATTCGTCGATCACCCTAGCCTTATCGTCAATTTTGAGCCCTCCGAACGTAAAGGTAATTCCACAGGTAATCTGGTAGGCGACGAACGGTGGTTCCGTCAACGGATTGGCCCAATGCGTCTTGTTCAGTGAGAGGCCGGTGGTACCGCGGGCATCCCTCACGGTTGGATCGAACGGGACGTCTTGTTGGACTGCGCTGTTGAATTCACGAACCGTGTCCAGAAAGACGTCGGGGTTCACGCCTTCTAGTCTCGCCGCGAGCTCCGGTAGCGTATTAGCCTGCACCTTGCTGACCTCACGAATCCGATACTCGTCCCGCAACAGGTGAGTCACCTGCTGATCGAACACCTGCCATGCAAACTGGCCAGGCTGGGCAAGAATCTCCCGGCCATATTTTGCGTACGTGTAATTTCGGAAGTCAGCACCTTCGTCAACAAATCGCTCGCCGTTGGCATTCACCATGATCCCAAACGGGTACGAGTGCTTTTGATAACCATCACCAACCTTCAGGTCGCCAAACTCTGGCGCGTTGGCATCCCATCCTACCGCGTGACAACCGGACCAGTGACCGGCGCTAGCGGCGCCCGCATCTAGACCAATACGAATACCGTCTCCTGTGTTGTAGCGAGTGCCCCGCACCTTTGCCAGCTCCCAGCCTGGCCCTAGGTATCGGGTACGCCACATCCTGTTCGACTCAAAGCCACCACAGGCCAATACGATCGATCGAGTGCGGATTGTCTGCGGCCGCCCTTTGTATGCGACATCGACCGACGAGACACCTTCAGACGTAACGTTCACGGACAGAACACGACAGTCGTAGGCAAGTCGTATCTGTTCGCGATCGAGAGCGTGATGTAATTGTTGGACCAGCCCTGGTCCACCCCCATAGGCTTCTACTGTCAGGCCACCCCAGAAACGGAATTTCCCATCGATCTTGAACGCCTGCCGGGCGTACATCGGCATGAATCGGACCCCCTTGCCCCGCATCCAAGAAAGCGTGGGAAAACTATTCTCAACCAGCAGGTCGGTGAGTGTTGGATCACATCGGTACTGTGTGATCCTCGCCATATCATCAAAGAATGCCTCCGACGAATAGCTCCCAAAATCCGTATTCGCACACTCGTCCTCTGTCAAATCAGGCATCAGCTGTTTGAGATCGTCTACCGAGTTGTAGACCATGCGCATCGCACCAGCTGTATATCTAGAGTTACCACCGCTTTGCTCCTCAGGCGCCCGTTCGCAGACAAGGACCGATAGCCCGGCCTCTCTTGCTGACAGGGCCGCACAGCAGGCGGCATTACCGGCACCGGCGATCAGAACATCAATCTCTTCGGGAAGCGGTGAATCAGGCGCCATTGAAAATGCCATGCTTGAATGAATCTTGACTCTACCTGATGCTATTGGGAAAAGGATAGACACAGACCGATTGGTAAGTGATTGGGGCGACTGGTCGTGATCGGCGCGAGCTTTGATGCCGCCTGTGGGTTAACGCGCTATGTTGCTGAAGGGTTATCAGGTAGTCAGAGACAGAAACGCCCAGATTTTGGGTTTAAAACGCGGTTGCCTATACTTGTTGCCATCTCCTCCCAGATCACACCAAAACAGGTGGGCCAGATGATCAAGAAGCGCCACTTTCAACTGCTTACATTCTCTCTGATGATGACAGTGGCTTCGATGTACGGACCGGAGGCCGCAGCAAACGCTGCATTGATTGAGCAGGCAACGAGTGCAGCAGAGCAGGGTGACATTGAACACGCCGTGATTGCGAACGAGCAGCTATCGTTGCTGTATGGCGAAGAACCGGCATGGGTTGGTGAAGCGTTGGAAGCGGCGGGTGCCCTCGACGAGGATGGTGAGGAAACCTTGATGATCCTTCTAGAGCTTGCGGCCGAGGAGCGAGCAGCCTCGGAGGCTGGCGATGTTGAAGCTGCCTTGGCCGCAAAACTAGATGCACAGGAAATCGCCATGGATCTGCTGGGACCCGGCCATTCAATCACTATAGAGCTTACTACAGAGCTGGCGGCGTTCTACATGGCAAATGGTGCAGGGGATCACGCTCTAGATGCCTACAACCTTGCAGAAGAACTTGCGATAAAAGCGTTTGGCAAGGGGCATCCCAAGACAGCACAGCAGATCTTCAATACATCCAATCTGCTCGAACTCAGTGGCGCAGAGGAGTATTTCGAGGTTGCGCAAATCAAACGTGACCAGATCGCTGAATCGCTCGCTGAAAGCATGGGGCCGTTGAACCCCCAAACACTGCGATACCGAATCCTAGCAGGACGCACCTTCCTGCTGTTTTCCGAATACGAGGTCGCACTTGAGATCATCGCAGAGGTTTGCGACGACGTTGAGCGCGGATACGGTACCTATCATGGTCAGTTCGCGAGTTGTCTGTACGAGATGGCGACACTGCAATTGGAGCTCGGTGTTCTAAGCGATGCGGAACGCACGCTGCTCCAGATTTCCGAACGAATGTACTATACCAATCCTGGCATCAATGATTTTAATCTTGACGTACTTCTCGCATTGGCAGACGTCTATCGCCAACAGGGTCGCTACCAGGAGGGTAATAATGTGCTCTCCAGCGTCACAGAGCTCGCACTCATCGCCGGTGAAACCGAATCTCTGATTGCAGCGAAAAACTACCAGGGTACAACTTTTTCAGTTCTGGGTGAGTTGGACAAGTCCGAGGAAGTTCTGACTGACGTCTGGGAATATGGTCTGAGGCACTGGTCCGATAATCGGGAACTTATGAGTAGTTTCTACAATGTGCAGCTGTCACTGGGTGATGTCTATCGTCGACGGGGGAATCTAGTGGATGCGGAAGCGCTGCTGGAAGACGCGCAGCGGCAGCTAAATAGACTATACGGGAAACGCTTTGTGCCCAGCATCATTGCAACCAACTCTCTCGGACAGCTTTATGAACAGATTGGTCTGTATGATGCGGCGGAACCTTTGCTAAAGCAGGCAGTAACGAATCTCGAGTACGCATTTGGCCTTGAACATCTGGACACGATTGCGGCGCGCAACAACCTTGCGCTGCTTTACGAAAGTCAGGGCAATTTCCGCGAAGCCGAACCGCTGTATCAGACATCTATCAGTACGTATGAAGAACTGCTGGGTCCGGAACATCCGGACACCATCGCGATCAAGAATAACCTCGCCTTCCTTTATATGTTGATGGAAGAGTACGAACAGTCGACAGACATGTTTATGGATGTCCAGGCATCCTGGGAGGGTACCCTGGGTGCAGAGAACCCCAGTACGCTGTCTGCCACGAACAACTTGGGTCGGTCTCTACAGAAAATGGGGGATTTGGAAGTGGCCGCTGAACTGGTTTCTGGAGCGCTCGCCACTCGGCAGCGCACACTGGGAGATGGACACCCCGACGTGATCCGGAGCCTGATCGACCTGGGCAGTATTCAGCTTGAATTAGGTGACGTCGACGAGGCACGAGCTCTGTTGGGTGATGCCCTCGAGAAAGCGGAGACGGTGCTGGGAAATCTTCACCCGTACACATTTGAAGCGTTAAACCTGCTGGCCGACGTGCTGGCTGCGAAAGACAACCTTCAGGCGGCGGTTGACCTCAAGGAAATTGGATTCCAGCGTCGCAGCCAGTTTCTCGATCGCATGTTGTGGGCCACAGGTGAGAACGCGCGCGAAGGCTACTTGCGATTGCATCGGCCAGAGCTGAATCGATATCTCTCTATGATCGCTGAATTGAACGATGACACCAGTGGGCGACGTTTGATTGATGCCAGCCTGCAACGTAAGGGTCTGTTGCTGAAGGTAACCTCAGAGATGCAACAGATTGCAACATTGGCGCTGGACCCGGAACTGAAATCATTGACTGAAGAACTGGTTAAAGCGCGACAGGAACTTGCAGCACTGACATTGTCTGGTCCAACCGCAGAAACCGGGGAGAATCACGCGGCGTTTCTGAACGACTTGGGACAGCGGGTTAATGAGCTTCAGGGTGAGCTGGGCCGAGTGTCTGCACGATACCGCACCTCCATCGCCGCAGTGAGTACAAGCCGTCTTGAAAACTATCTGGCAGAGGGGAGCGCATTGATCGATTTCCTGAGTCACGAGGATGGAGAGAACAAGGAAATCCTGGCCGGCATCGCTATTAAAGAAGATGGTGAAGTCTTCTACGAACTATTGCGTTATGCAGACCGCGATGCATTGGAAGAAGCCGTGATTGAATATCGAACCTATATTCAGGATGACCTGGCGGAGGATGATGAAATCCTCGAGGTGGGTCAGATTGCCTATGAAGCGGTCTGGGCGCCCATCGCCGAGATCATTGACGATATTGAGTATGTCTACATGATACCGGACGGTGTGTTGAACATTTTACCGTTCAACGCGTTGGTGAGTTACGACGAGGAGTATGTGCTCGAGACCAATGTTCTTCATATGCTGACTTCCGCACGGGACCTGTTGCCGAATGAATTGCGCGTTGCAGACGGTGAGTATGTGATACTGGCCGGACCGGACTATGACTCAGAGGATGTCGTATCGACGGAAGAGATCGAGCTCGCCAAAGGAAAACGGTCCACGGCCGCACAATTGGGACTTCGTGGCTCCGGTGGTGGCCTCCGCGGGCTGAATTTTGCACCACTGCCGGGTGCGGCTGAAGAAGGTCACATCATCAATGAGCAGGTCGAGAAGAGTGCCCAGACCAGTAAGACCTACTTTGGCGAAGTAGCGCAGGAAAGAGTCCTAGGTGAAATGCAAAATGCACCGGAGATTCTCCATATTGCGACGCACGGCTTTTTCCTGGAAGCTGACGACAACCTCCGCAAACGACTCCTAAAATTACAACGGGGTGCGGATTCGCATATACCCCCGCCCGGTGACAATCCTATGTTGCGTGCGGGACTGGCATTCGCCGGCATCAATACCAACGCTCAGTTCCTGGGTGATATTGATACCAAAAACGATGGCGTGCTCACGGCGCTTGAGGTCCTTGATCTGAACCTCTCGGGTACCAAGCTCGTTGTGCTCTCTGCTTGTGAGACCGGCTTGGGAGAGATTCATGAAGGTGAAGGCGTCTACGGTCTACGTCGTTCTTTTCAAGAAGCGGGTGTGGCAGAGGTTGTGAGCTCTCTCTGGGAGGTTTCTGATGCCGGTACACAAGCACTCATGACGGATTTCTATGATCGCGTCGTCGCCGGTATGCCGGCGCGTGAAGCGCTCCGTGAGACGCAGCTTGAAATGATGGATTCGCCAGAGTGGGGATACCCCTACATCTGGTCCGCATTCATGATCACAGGAAGCTTTGAGTCTGCATGATTCAATGTCAACTGAAGATCAGGTGTGACCGCGCATGCCAAGAACCGCCTACATAGCGATGTTTGATGACTGACTATGGTCTGGACGTCGTACCAGCAGATTCTTCTGATGCGAAGGGGCGGGGGCTCCCCTCGGTTCGAACTGTTTTCGTGTCTTGCGACGGTGAATGAGTCTCACAGTTTCAAAGCCTCCCTCGGTCATCCGTCTGGCTGCAGAGGATCGATGACATTTGAATGGCCTCGCCATGAAGGATGGTCAACCGGTATGGACGATTGTCGTGGCAGCTACGGACATCCAGGATGGCTCGCGAAGATACCGAATTGAACGCGGTGTCGTCTGCGACTTCTACACTGCTGACATTGTGGCGTATGGCCTTTCGATGCGGCATTCACCTCGCTGGAGCCAGGATCGTTTGTGGCTCCTTGATTCGGGGACCGAGAACCTCGATGTTTTAGACATTCCGAGTGGACGAGTTGAGAAGGTGGCCTTCTGTCCAGCGTTCACGAGGGGGTCCCGAATTAACGGACCACTATGCCTTTGTGGGCATTTTGAATAGCCGACACAAGCAGGCGCTTGGTGTTCCGCCGTTGGAAGATCACCTGACACGTGAAGGTGCGAGCCGCCGATGCGGCCGAACTGTTGTCGACCTAAAAACTGGTGATCTGGTGCATTCGGTGACAGTGGGCGGAATAGTTGAAGATATCTACGATATTTTAATGTTGCCTGGCGTTCAGCGGCCCATTGCGCTGGGTTCTAAGACGGATGACACTCGACGCGTCATCAGCATCTAGGAAGAGCACTGAGACACTCGGGAATGGACGAATGGGTCTCGAGCACAGGTTGGTGATTGTCACGCAGCTGTGTTTGAATGCGCGCAGGGTCAGACAATTCGAATGTTTAGTCTTTCGAGACGTTAGGAAGGCAGCGAGTCGTCAGGTGGCAATAGCATAGCCCCTAACGCCAAGCGCAAGGAATGCACACAGTGTCCTGAGAAGGGCTCCTACGCTTGCTGACTAGAAACAACGAGACCAGGAGAGCTGCTTTGTTGAGGAAATTTGTCTTTCTGGCGCTGACGGCAGGGTGCGTCTTCAGCGTTTCTCCTATGACACTGGAAGAAGCCGTTCGCACGACACTAAGTACCAATCCGGATATTGCAGTCAGTCGACGGTCTGCCGAGGCACAAGGGTACCTGGCGCGGCAGAGCAAAGCGGGGATCTACCCGTCCATTGAGATTGGTCTAGCGGGCGGCTGGGAACAATCTAGTAACACAACAACGCGGGCCACAGGAGTCGAGAGTCTCGATCTCAGCCGAACGGAAAAGAGTATTCGGCTGACACAGCGATTGTTTGACGGGTACAGCACGCGGGAGTTGATCAAGCAGCAGGCGTCACTCACGGAAGCTGCACTTGCCAGACAAAGCAATACCGAAGAGGCCGTCAGTCTGAGGGCTGTCCAGGTTTATCTTGAGATGTTGCGACGTAGCTCAGTTGTTTCTCTGACAGAAGAAAACCTCGGGCACCATGACACAACTCTTAACAAGATTTCCGAACGTTATGAAAGTGGTTTGGGTACACGGGTTGATGTTGTGCAGACGGAAGGGCGGCGTGCACAATCCAAATCGAACGTGTTGCTGGCCATGCGAGGCGTTGCGAATGGCAGGGCAGAATTCTTTCGCGTCGTCGGTGAGCAACCGACCAATCTCTCACTCCCGGACAACGTCTCCGGACTACCTTCAACATTGAATCAGGCGCTCACGATCGCCAAGGACAACAATCCAGAACTGCAGGCTGCTGCCGCTGAATACGATGCTGCGCGTTCGGCAGACAAGTCAGCACGAGGCAGCATTTATCCCCGCCTCGATCTCGAGCTGGGTGTGTCGCGAAATGACGATACTGACGGTACCATCGGTGCCAACGATGACGAAATGGCCATGGTGCGACTTACATACAACCTCTATAAAGGGGGGGCCGAGAAAGCACGACGTAGCGAAGCATCCGCACGGATGATGGCAGCACAGGAGAGTCTGCGCAGCGCGCAACGTCAGTTGGATGAGGATGTGACCCTGGTCTGGAACGAGCTACAGGACATCCTCTTACGGCTCGAATATCTTGAGGCACACGTCGCATCAACTGAAGAGGTTCTGCAGGTCTACAACGAGCAACTGTCACTGGGTAAGCGGACTTTGCTCGACCTGCTGGACATTCAGAATGAATTACTCCGAGCGAAGGTCGCATTGACCGCTGGCCAGTTTTCCTCCCGTCTTGCACGTTATCGTCTTTTGGCCAGTACCGGCCAATTGCTCGAGAACCTGAAAGTCCGATAAGCCATGAGTATTATTTCCGAAGCGATTATAGAGACCAGCACCGCAAGTCCCGTTCTTGATATTAAAGATCTGGCGGTCGCTTTTCGTGGCGTCCCTGCTGTGAATAGTGTCAGTTTCCACATTGATAAGGGTGAGACGCTCGCGTTGGTCGGCGAATCTGGTTCCGGTAAGTCAGTCACCGCCTTGTCTGTACTTCAACTGTTGCCTTATCCGGTTGCATCACATCCGACCGGTTCTGTCCTCGTCGACGGTGAAGAGATGATGGGTGCACCCGAGGGCGCACTGCGCGGTATCCGCGGCAGCAAGGTGTCGATGATCTTCCAGGAACCGATGACATCCCTGAACCCGCTCCACCGCATCGAAAAACAGATTGCCGAGGTACTACTTATCCACCGGGGTATCAAGATCAAGCAGGGCCGTGATCGGGTGCTGGAGTTACTGCAGCTGGTTGGCTTGCAGGATCCTGAACAAAAAATGAAAGCCTACCCTCACGAGCTATCCGGTGGTCAACGCCAGCGAGTCATGATCGCGATGGCACTCGCCAACGAACCGGATCTGCTCATTGCGGACGAGCCGACAACCGCGCTGGACGTCACTATTCAGGCTCAGATTCTTGAGTTGCTCAAAGATCTTCAATCCAGGCTGGGCATGGCAATGTTGTTGATTACCCATGATTTGGGTGTGGTTCGAAAGATGGCCGATCGTGTGTGTGTGATGACACAAGGCGATATTGTTGAAACCGGTATTTGCCATGAGGTTTTCGACAACCCTCAGCACGATTATACGAAACATCTGATTGCAGCAGAGCCAAAGGGGGAACCCATACCAGAAGCAGAAGCCGAATCTGTCATTGAGCTGAGGGATCTGACCGTTAAGTATCCATTGGGCAAAGGTTTCCTGTTCAACACTAAATTTCTGACCGCTGTAGATCGGGTGTCCTTGTCGGTCGGGCGTGGACAGACACTGGGTATCGTTGGCGAGTCTGGGTCTGGAAAAACGACGCTAGGAATGGCCTTGCTGCGACTGATCAGATCAGAGGGTGACATTCTGCTTGAAGGCACCAACATCCAAGGAATGAAGGCGAGTCAGATGCGTCAGTATCGTCGCGACGTCCAGATTGTGTTCCAGGATCCGTTCGGTAGTCTGTCCCCCCGACTTTCGATTCATCAGATCGTTGAGGAAGGGCTGCTGGTTCATGAGCCACAGATGTCCATTGATGAACGACGCGAAGCTGTCGCAGATATTCTGACTGAGGTTGGTCTTGATGCATCAGCGCTTGACCGTTACCCCCATGAGTTCTCGGGTGGTCAACGACAGCGGATAGCCGTGGCACGTGCATTGATACTAAAACCTAAACTGGTTGTGTTGGATGAACCCACTTCTGCGTTGGACATGTCTGTTCAAGCACAGATCGTTGATATGCTGAGAGACCTGCAACGTCGATTCCAATTGACGTACCTCTTCATCAGCCATGATCTGAAAGTGGTCAGAGCGCTCAGTAACCATGTCATCGTGATGAAGGATGGCGTTGTGGTTGAAGCAGGCACCGGAGATGAAATCTTCGAGAACCCACAAACGGACTACACTCGTGCTTTGATCGCCGCGGCCTTTGACCTCGAAGTCGCCTGACAATCCTGCCCCGATCTATTTCAGCAGATCTTTCACTTTGGCTAGCCTTTGCAGAGATGCGATCGTGTGTCCCTGATCTGGGTGCAGACTACGGATAATAATGTCTGTGTAGCCGATCTCGTACAATGCACGAAATTCTGAGGCGACCTGGTCGGGATCACCGATCGTGAGTGCGTCCATTGAAAATCCACGATAACCGGTCTGATTGATCTGGCGCTGCACCATATCTGCTTCGTTGGGCCGCTCGGAGACATGAATGTCGCGCCGTATGGCAATGGTGTCAGGCATCGAAAGCCCGAGGCGCTCTCGGGCCTGTCGGTAAGTGTTGAACGCAGTTTTGGCCTGCTCGACCGTCAGCGAAGGTTCAGCCAGCCAGGCATCCCCCATACGAGCTGCCCTTTCGATGGCCACTGTTGCGTTTGCCCCAATCCAGACATCGATAGGCTCCGGTGGGATTGGTGATATGGTGGCGGCGCTGAAGTGGAAGCGTCCCTTACTGGACACCGTCTCACCTCGCCACATTTGACGGAGGCATTTCAGTGATTCTTCAAACGCAGAGGGTCTAAAACGAATGTTCTGCCCCAGGGCGCTGAACTGATCGTCGCCCCGGCCCAGTCCACATTGCATGATGAACCGACCCTCGGCAATGCTTGCGAGTGTTGCAGTCTGTTCTGCAAGGAGTACAGGTTGCCAGAGCGGAAGCAGATACAGAGCACCCACATCCGCATCTCCCCATTCAGCGAGCAGACGACCCAGCATCGGTGTGTTCTGGTAGTAGGGTGATCCGGTGACATGGTGATCGCCGACGAAGAGTGAATCGAGCCCTGCTCCCCGAGCCGCCACCGCGCGTTCAATCATCCATCGAGCGCCGGTGCGAACATTACCAATAGCATTGAGGTCGTAGGAGGATGTGATCGAGATACCAATTTTCATGGGATGTCCGAACCAGAGAGGTTTGAACGATTGAAACAGTGCCGCCCGTGTTCGTCCAGTACTCTGTCGATCATATGTATACTGGCTCGACGGTTTGTCAGAGTGTCGCAATGGATAAGAACACCCCTGTCATTGTAGGAGTTGGTCAGGTGCTTCACCGGATCGCAGATCTGGATGATGTGGTTGAGCCTCTCGAATTGATGCGGCGTGCCTGTCAGAAGGCAGAAGCAGATACCGGGGTTGTCCTGCTCGATAAGATCGAGTCCCTACGCGTCATCCGAGGGATGTGGGCCTACAATAATCCGGCTGCCTGGTTGGTATCTGAGTTTGGATGCACAGGCGCTGAGACGGTAGGTACGCTGTTTGGTGGGAACTACAACCAGGTCGTGTTGAGTGATACAGCGGCGCAGATCCAGGCCGGAGAACGTGATCTTGTATTACTAACCGGAGCTGAAATCGGTTACAGCAGTGCCAAGGCACGTAAGGCAGGGCGTGAAATTTTCATGCGTGAAACGCCGAAGATCAGCTACGATCATCTATACGGGACAACACAGAAGCCGGAACACCATGACTATGAGGTTGCGAAAGGTATCCGAGCCGCGATCCACGCGTATCCCTTGTACGACAACGCAATCCGCTTTGCGCGAGGAGAGACAATTCCCGAACACCTGGAACGCGTCTCGGGACTGTGGAGCCGTTTCAGTCGGGTCGCGTCACGTAATCCCAATGCATGGATCAGAGAGCCCGTGTCTGCTGAGGACATCCGCACGCCCTCTGCAAACAACCGACCGGTCAGTTTTCCTTACACGAAACTGATGAACTCCAATAATGCCGTCGACATGGGGGCAGCGTTGATTGTGTGTTCTCTGGGAAAAGCCAGGGCACTAGGTATCGATGAATCACGTTGGGTCTACCCACTGGCTGGTGTTGATGGTCATGATCATTTTTCCGCATCGGTACGTGACAACTTCTATACCTCACCGGGTATCCGCTTCATCGCAGAAAGACTGTATGAATTGACTGACACTTCCGCCGACAATATCGATCTGGTCGATCTATACAGTTGCTTTCCTGCAGCAGTACAAGTGGCGGCTAGGGAGTACGGTTTTGACGAGGCGCGGGATCTTACTGTGACGGGCGGACTAACGTTTGGCGGTGGACCACTCAACAACTATGTCATGCACAGTATCGCCCGTACTGTGGAACTCTTGCGTGAGCATCGTGACCAGACGGCGCTGGTGACGGCAAACGGCGGCAACCTCTACAAGCACGCTCATGGACTTTACAGTGGTCGACCCTCAGATCAGCCATTTGCTCGCGACAACGTGCAGGCGCGCATCGATGCGTTGCCCTCAAGAAATGTTCTCCCGACGCATACTGGGGATGCTCGAATAGAATCCTATACCGTGATCTACGGTGCAGGGGGTCCTGCGATCGGGCATCTGGCCTGTCTGACCGAAGCGGGCGATCGCGTCTGGGCCAACGTGACTGATCGTGATGTGCTTAACGCGATGCCTAGGGAGGAGTTTTGCGGTCGTGCTGTGAGATTGTCGGGTGAGTTACCGCCACAGATCCTGGACTGACCCGCTGTTTTCGTCGGTGTGCAGTTGGTGGCGTGCATGATATAAGCGTTTCGGAAAAGGAATCTCTTTTGGGAGGGGACACCATGAGTTTGTCGTTCGATCACATTCACCTGATCAGTGAGGACGCTGAAACTGCGGCCAATTGGTATCGGGATGTCCTGGGGGGCGAAATCCAGTCCAGTTATGAACTGCGTGATTCACCGCAGATTAACGTTGCGCTCGGTGGTATGACATTGATCATTCGAGGCCGTAGACCGGGCGAAGAACCCGTCTTCACGCGTGAGATGGAAGACTTCGAAGGATACTCCTCTCACAACGAGTGGGGCACGGACCATTTTGGCTATACCTACCACGGTGATCTGGCGGCCTATTGCGAGGAATTGAAAGAGAAGGGCGCGACGATGGCCGTCGAGCCCTGGGAATTCTCGCCCGGTTCGCTCCTGTGCTACGTATCTGCACCGGATGGCGTCAGTATTGAACTGGTGGAGGCAAGAACGACTTGATCGAAATCAGCGCGATGTCGCTACACCGTTTCGTGAAAGGTCTTATCGCCGCAACGAGCGTCGTGCCTACGATCGTTTTCGCCAGCTGCACCTCAGATGTATCGTTGGTGGATGCGTTCCCATCGTCCTGTGGCAGTAACGATGAAGGGACGCGATATATTCCTGATCGTAGAGATTCAATCAATCGATCCAATATCTCGGACCTGAGGCGTCGAGACTGACGGTACCCGTGGTGGGGGAGTAACATCAATGAATGCATCATTTCTCACAGAAGACGATATTGCTCAGTACCATCGTGAGGGTTATCTGCTAAAGGAAGGCTTGATACCCTCTGATCTGTTGGCGGTAGCGCAAGCTGCCATCACCAGTGATCACCCAACCGCAGAACAGTATTACGCGGCACCCGAAAAGTATCCACGGTACCTAGACAGTCAGTTTTCGGGCATCCGGAAATTTCCCTTCAGCCATTTCGATCTCAACAATCTCGTGCTGTGTGAGACAATGCTGGGAGCCGTGCGACAACTGATTGAGGACGACGACATCCGTTTCTCCAAGGGAGAGTTCTGGGGAAAGTACAGTGGTGCCATCGACTACGATCAGGGCTTCCATCGAGATTTTGGAAACCACACCCTGCTGGTTCCTCGAACAGATCACCGCTACAAGGAATGTACAACTTTTATCTTCTTATCTGATGTGGATGCAGGTTCCGGCCCGACCGCGTTATTGCCGAGGACGCTGACTGACGATATCTCCTTTGGCATGAACCGGCTACCCGAGGACCTCGCTTTCATCCCAAGCGAAGATGAAATTCTGGCGACGGGACCGGCAGGAACAGTGCTCTTTTATTCCTACGATGTCTTCCATCGTGGAACTGACATTAGAACACCGGGGCAGGCAAGATTCATGGTGCTGGGTGACTACCACCATCCCGATGCCCCCTGGATAGATCGTCAGGGCTGGGCTGATCTTGGGGGACATCCATACATGCATGAGTTCATGACGCGTGCGACACCAGAACAACGGCGCTGCTTCAATCTACCTCCGCCCGGGCATGAATATTGGAATGAGCAGACC
>CAJWYI010000044.1 GCA_913049815.1 uncultured Gammaproteobacteria bacterium | reverse complement strand
AGCCATCAAAAAGCGGGTGTGAAGAGGATTCGTGAGCCTGCCGTCGGTGACAGACAACGGACCATCATGACCTTTGTAAGGATGAGGCGTGTCCAAGTCAGCAAAATGCTGCGCCTTTTTGAAATAGGAAAGCACATCGTCATAACCCCATCCCTCAGCGCCCATCTGCTGCCACCGGTCGAAATCGGCGGGATTCCCGCGCACGTAAACCATCCCGTTTATCGACGAGGAGCCACCCAGCAGGCGACCACGAGGGCAAAGCAGGCGACGATGGTTGAGATGAGGTTCCGGCTCGCTGGTATAACCCCAGTTGAATCGACGATGGCGGACCGGCAGATAGAAGGCGGATGGCATTCGTATCATTGGATGGCGGTCACTCCCACCTGCTTCAACCAAAGTAACGGTGCGGTGTGGGTCGACGCTTAATCGGTTGGCAAGCACGCAACCGGCAGAGCCTGCGCCAATGATGAGGACATCACTATGATGATTTTTTCTTGCCATCGCTATTGATTGGATGGACTAGGGGAATTTCGCTACGTTTGCCACCTCCCTTCGCTTATTAGGAGAACGCCTGCTGCAGTGCCTTCACGGTTTCCGAGATCAGTGTCTTACTGTCATCAAGGATGGGGGACAGCTGAAACAACAGATGGGGTTGTCCTTCCCATTGTTTGTGTTGAACACTGACACCTGCATCTGACAGCGCCTTGGCATAGTCGTTACCTTCATCCCGGATCGGATCATATTCACAAGTAGCGATGAAGGCAGGAGCTACATCGCTATGACTGTCTGCCAGAAGCGGTGACATGCGCCAGTCATTGGCCACCACCTGATGATCCTGATCACCTGCGAGATGGCGAAAAAAGTAATGCATCGAATCCAGCGTTAGAAAAGGCGCATCTTTGTTGTCGATGAGGGACTGTCGGATGTTCTCAGTGGTTCCTGGAATATGACCGTTTGCGTCAGTGGCAGGATAGATCAATACTTGCAGCTTGAGTACAAGGCCGGCGTCTCGCGCTGCCAATGCTACAAAGGCGGCAAGGTTTCCACCTGCGGAGTCTCCGGCGAGTGCGACATTGGAAGGTTCCCCGCCGAAATCTGCTGCGTTGGCGACAACGTGTTGCGTCGCTGCCCAGCAGTCATCGTGTGCGGCGGGGAATGGGTGCTCTGGTGCGAGTCGATAATCTACAGCAACAACAACGCAAGGAACTTGGTTCGCCAGCAGTCTGCATTCACGATCATGGCTCTCAAGATCACCTATCACCCAGCCGCCACCGTGAAAATAGATGACGACGGGAAGGGAGGTATCCGGTTGTGGTGAATAGACCCGCACGGGTATGTTGCCGGTAGGACCAGGAACGGTCCGATCTTCAACGCTCGTGACTTCTGGTACGTGACCGAGCATATTACCCAAAGCGCGATACCCTGCGCGCGCCTGATCTGGTGGTAGTTCGTGTGTCGCAGGTCGGCCTTCGTTGGCCGCGGCCATGGACTTGACGAGTGCTTCGGTCTGAGGATGTAGGGGCATGATCTTTCGTCACAATCTTGAGGGCTCACTTGCAGCATAGCGGGGTGTTTCCTTGTAGGCCAGGCAAACAAATCCTCAACAGTAGTGATTGTATGGCACACCTGACGATGTCTAAGCTGGAAGCGGGTCTTTAGACTATTACCCAGATTCCGAAATGTAGCCGCGGACTCGAAACGATCGTCCAGGGGCCAGGTGTGAGGAACGGAAAACCATCGAGGCACGAGAGTTGTCACTTGAGAAAGGATTTACGTGTTACAACTGTGAAGATCGCCCTAATGCCGACCGGGAAATGCAGCTCAATATCATGAATGCATGTTCAACGGCGTTGGTCGCTCTGGATAGTGATCGATGGGCCCTGGCAGGGGATCAGTTATACGTGGATCTGGATTTCAGTCCTGTAGACCCGCGCGTCGAGTGGCGTCAGAGGTCAGTGGAATCTGACGAACGCGGATACCTGTCGCGTGAGCAATCGCGTTGGCGATCGCTGCAGGTGTTGGTCCGTGAAGGGCCTCTCCAGCCCCCAGAGACGGCAGCTTCGGGTTGTCGATGAGGTCGATGCAGACTGTCGGAATCTCTGAGAATTTTAAAATGGGGTAGCTGTCCCAGTTGGTTGATGTTGTGCCATATCGATCAAACGTGACCGCCTCCTTCAACGACCAGCTGGCGGATTGGATAAAACCGCCCTCCAATTGGTTCCGCAGGCCATCTGGATCGACGACACGTCCTGCGTCCGCGACAATCACCGCGTGATCCAGCTCGGTAGCAAGCGTCTTCTCGTTGACTTGTAGAAACACACAAAGGGCAGCATAGGTTTGTCGATTCTTGTATTGCGCAAACGCAAACCCGTATCCTGTCTTATAACCGTCTCTGGGTTTTGGTAAATGTCTACTGGCCAGGTCAGCACACCGATTCAAGACTGCTCTCGCACGTTTGTCTGCCAAATGCTTCAATCTGAACGCGACTGGGTCCACGTTTTCCATAGATGCAAGCTCATCCATCGCTGATTCGATGGCGAAAACATTGGCGTAAGCGCCGAGTCCTCTTGTGGATGATGTTCGAATACGTTGATCCCGGTGCAGATGCTTAACAATTCGTCGATCAGGGAATCGATAGAGCGGATCAGCGTTTCGGTGGATACCGGAGTGATTGCCGCGTCCAGGTTGTGGGATTGGCCTGGGCAGCGCCTTGGCTTGCTCCCACGCAGCGATCAGGTTGGACGCACCCTGCATTCCGAAAGGACGTCCCGAGTGAGTCTGGCTGTAGATGTCGGCGCTCCAGTACTGAACGCGCCCGTGATCAATATTGGTGGCTACATCAATGACAGTAGCGGGGCTGTAGGGCTCAAAACGTTGCTCGTCCTCTCGTTCCCACTTCAGGAGAATGGGCGTTCCCGGAACATTGATGGCGAGCAGTGCAGCATCCATCGCGGCATCATCGGCGCCGTTGTGGCCGTAACAGCCCGCGTTTTCAGCATGAATGACAGTAACCTGATCGCGTGTCAACGAAAGCGCACCTGCAATGGCATCACGCAGAAGAGATGGGCCCTGTGCATGACTGTAGATTGTGAGGTGATTATCCTCCCACAGAGCGATAGCGGCGGACGGAGAGATGGATCCATGCATGTGCCAGGGCTTTGTGTAGGTCGCACGAAAGTGACAGGGAGGCACGTCCGGAATCGGCTCATCACCGGGTGTGCCGTCAACCACCAGTAGACCGATGTCGGTTTCTCGCAGCCAGTCCGTACCGTCGGTAAGCTCAAGTGACGGGTCTAATTGCCAGGTGATGGCATCCTGCAGGTGTTGGCGTGCTGACCGCGCCTGATTTTCATTCCGGCCGATAACACCGATAAAGTCACGATCTTGAATGGTTACGACACCTAACGAGGTATCGAGGGGGCGAACGTGGGTCGGCCGGTGGTGGATGGACGGTCCTCTCACGATGCGTCCGTGTTGCAGGTTGGGAATCTGCAAATCCTGAAGAAACGAACGTCCTCCCGTGAGTTTCCCAGGGAGATCGATTCTTGCGAGTAGTGTTTCAGATGCGGCCGCGATCTTTGGTGCTGGTTCGCCAGTTGCCTCCATGTCGATCTGTTTTCCGTTCAGAAGCTCGCTGAAGCTCAGACTTTCGTTTCCGCGATGCTGCTTTACAAGACCTTGCTCAATGTAGAGTGCATCACGCTCCACTTGAAGGTGTTGCGACGCGAGGTTGATCAGGTGGCATCTGACTTCTGCAGCAGCCTGCCGAACCGAAGCTCCAGTGGTTTCAATGGACATGCTCCCCGCGGTGATCCCTTCCTCTGGACCCTCTGATGTTCTGCCGGAAACCAGATCAATCCGGGATATCGGAAAGTCCAGTTCAAATGCGACGATCGAGGCAATCGCAGTCTTAATGCCCTGACCGAGTTCTACTTTGCCGGTTTGAACAATGAGCCGGTCATTCTCTATCAGGATCCAGGTGGACAACCTGGGATTGTGTTGCAGTGAAGACGGCAGGGTCACGAATCTTCTGCCGCTTTGAGAATGGCGTTAATGATCCGGTTATGCGCGCCGCATCGGCATAGATGTGCATCTAGCGCTGCCATAACATCAGATCTGCTTGGTGCAGGATTGGCATTGAGCAGCGCCGAGGCTGTGACCAGAATGCCCGAGAGGCAATATCCGCACTGACCAGCATTCAGATCCATAAACGCTTGCTGCAGTGGATGAGGAGTTTCTAATGTCCCCAACCCTTCAACCGTGGTCACTGCATCTTGAACCTCGCCTACGGTCGTCGTGCATGCGTACATCAAGTGACTACCGACTTTGACTCGACATGCTCCGCATTGTTCTTCGCCGCAGCCGAAACGAGGGCTTGCAAGGTCTAACTCATTGCGAAGTACATCCAGCAATGGCGTCTTGGGGTCGATCGCTACGGAGACTTCCCGGCGATTGACGATCAGATTCAGTGTTTTCATATCAATCCTAGTGCAGCGGATGACCAGGGACTGTGTCTATGGAGGTCCGGTCTATCGACAAGATCAACCACGCGCTCGTGAAACCAACGCCTCGACCATATAGAACGGCTAAAAAAACGACATACTTCATATCAGCTTTAGCCATTCGATGTGGGATGTGTACGTGGAGTCAATTTAATAAGTGGCAACTGGCCCGATGTCCCTCAGAGACAATCACCTCTGGTGGAGGCAGGGCACACTGAGTGGTCACATTCGGACAGCGATCTGCGAACCGGCAGCCAGGTCCAGGATTTACGGGTGATGAGACCTCACCGCGAATAGGCACCACGGTACGTGAACGTTCTGCCGCCGGGTCAGGTTCCGGATTGGATGCGATCAACAATTGTGTATAAGGATGCTGTGGATTGAAGAACACCTCATTGGCTGGTCCTTCTTCCACTATCTTGCCCAGATACATGACGGCCATTCGATCGCTGATGTAACGCACCATCGACAGGTCGTGTGCGATAAAGAGCAACGTCAATCCCATAGATGCTTTGAGTTCGCTTAATAGATTAATGATCTGCGCCTGTACCGAAACATCAAGTGCGGAGATCGGTTCGTCACAGACCACAAAGTCGGGTTTGATCATCAGCGCTCTGGCGATACCAATACGCTGCCGCTGCCCCCCGGAAAATTCGTGCGGATACCTTGTCATGTGATCCGGATGAAGACCGACGGCCTTAAGCCACTCAGTGACAGCCCTCGTCACCGCGGCTGCATCTGTACGCCCTTGGAGGCTGAGTGACTCACTAAGAATGTCATAGATCGTCATCCGTGGATTGAGTGACGCATACGGATCCTGAAAAATCATCTGCAGACGACGTGCATATCGCAGATGGTCTTGGGCGCGAAAACGGGTAGGTAGGAGTTCACCGTCGTAGCTGATGTCCCCCTGATCACGTGAGTGAAGTCCAACGATCATTCGGCCCAGTGTTGACTTGCCAGAACCGGACTCACCGACCAGCCCAACGACCTGCTCTTTGCCGATTGATAGAGAGACATCATCTACTGCGTGAAGCTGTTTCCCCCGTCCCATCGGAAAAAACTTGCTAACGTTGGTGAGCGCCATCATTAAGGTCTTCTCACTGGATTGTTGTGGACGGGCGCCAGTTCGTGGTGTAACCAGCATCGGGACTGATGTGAAGATGCATCGACGGCTGTGAGGTATGGCGGGTGTTCTGCACAGACCGACATGGCATGGGGACACCTTTTACAGTACCCGCAGCCTTTCGGTGGGGAAAACAGGTCAGGTGGGCTCCCTGGTATCGGCGAGAGCACCCGGTCAGGCTGCTGATTGGATGTCATGGCCTGCTGCAGTCCTTGATTGTACGGATGGGCAGGTTGGTAAAAGATGTCCTCAACCGATCCAGTTTCGACGATCTCCCCGGCATACATCACGGCGACCTGGTCTGCCATGCGAGCGACCACCGCTAGGTCATGGGTGATGAGAATGATTGACATCCCATTGTCTTGTTGCAGTGTTTGCATGAGCTCTAGGATCTGTGCCTGTATTGTGACATCCAGCGCTGTCGTCGGTTCGTCTGCAATCAGGATAGCCGGTTCGCAGGCAAGCGCTTGAGCGATCATGGCCCGTTGCAACATGCCTCCTGAGAATTCGAACGGATATTGATTGGCTCGCCGTCCAGGTTCAGGAATATGGGTGCGCGCAAGGAGTGATACGGCCTCGTCTTGTGCGTGTTTTCGCGAGTATTGCTTGTGGACAACCAACGTTTCGGCAATCTGATCGCCGATGCGCATGGTCGGATTTAACGATGTCATCGGATCCTGAAAGATCATGCCCATGTGGTGACCACGAATCCCTCGAGCGCCTATCGATAACAGGTCCTGGTCCTTGAACAATGCCCTGCCGTGCGTAATACGACCCGGCGGCATTGGGATCAGTCCCATGAGGCTTTGTACGGTCACAGATTTGCCGCAACCGGACTCTCCTACGATCGCGAGTGTCTGACCTGCGGTGAGGTCGAACGAAACGTTGCGGACTGCCTTGACGACACCGCCGAAGGTATCGAATTCGACGGCCAAATCGCGGACTGACAGGATGGAGTCCGTCATTCTCTGCCTCGCATGCGCGCGTCCAGCGCCTCAGTCAGTCCGTCTCCAAATAGATTAAAGGCCAGTACTGTAATGCTGATCAGCGCGGCTGGAAGAATCAATTCGTGCGGATGAGAGAGCATGGTTTTGACACCTTCGTTGCACATGGACCCCCAGGATGGCGTGGGTGGCGCTACACCCATGCCAATGAACGAGAGAAATGCTTCGGCGAAGATGGCCATTGGGACTGCGAAAGTGAACGTCACCAGCACGACTCCCATGGTGTTTGGCAGTATGTGACGGGCGATCAGGTAGTGGTTGCTGGCGCCCATCAATCTAGCCGCATCGATGTAACCCTGTTCTCGGATCTGGAGCACCTGACCTCTTACCAGTCGCGCAGTGGCCGGCCAACTCAGTAACACGAGGGCGACCAACATTGGTATGACACCGCTCTCGCCGGGTCCAATGCCAAATGCAATTTTGAAAAGGATCATGAAAAGCAGGAAGGGGAGTGCCACAACAAAGTCAGCTAAACGCATGAGAATGTTATCGATAGTCCCGCCAATGTAGCCGGAAAAACCACCATAGGCGACCCCGAAAATGACGAAAGCAAGTGGAGCGATGACGCCGATGAAGAGCGATACACGCGCCCCTTCCATTAATCGTGCAAGCATATCTCTACCCAAATAGTCTGTGCCCAGCGGGTAGAAAGCCAGGGTTACCGTATCACCTGCCCTTGGATCTTCGGAAAGCCCCTGCTCAAGTGCATGTTCACGCGTAATGGCAAGCTGTGGGCGCAGCTGCAGTGTGGCATAGGTTTCGGCTTCATCGAAACCATCGGTCGTGACGACCGAATAGAAATAATCCTCCTGTTTGAGATTCAGGCGATCTTCGTATCCGTGAACGTTTCCGGTTTCGATGCTGCCCAGCGGCAATCCTAGGTCCTGCAGTGATGTGGGCGGTCGTGTATGGCGATAGATGTTGTAGCCACCTGCTTCCGCTACCGGCCGCCAGGTTATTCTCACTGATTGAGTATTAGGCGCTTCTGCGGCCCTAAGGCCCTCGGGGTTCGCCAGTTCCTCAGGAGGCAGATCTCCATATTCGGGTCGTGAGGGGTCGGTTGGCAGGACCCACCGTTCAAATGCTGAGACAACCAATGCATGTTTCGCGAGGCCAGGGGGTTGAGATGTCTGGTTCAGGTTCTGCTTGGATGCATCGACTGTCCAAAGGAGCGGTCCTCCTAGCGTGAAAACGGCAAGCGCAATCAGAATGTACATGGAGATGATCGCGCGGGTGTTCTGTTTGAATCGTCGCCAGGCATCTTGCCAGTACGACAGGGATGGTCGCGCCACGACTTCGTCAAGCTGACTCTTTTCAAGAGGCGCAAAGTCCTCGCGTTTGAGATCGTGTGCACGATAATTCACGCAGACACCCTCACACGCGGATCTATGAACCCATAGAGAATGTCGACGAGTATGACCATCAACACCAGGAAGGCGCCATAGAAAACAGTCGTTCCCATGATGACGGTGTAGTCCAGTTGCTGCACCGCCTGCACGAAATAGCGGCCAAGGCCAGGGATCGCGAAGACGTACTCAACGACAAAGCCACCTGTTGTAATCGCAGAAATCTGGGGTCCGAGTACAGTGACGACCGGTAAGATGGCGTTGCGAAGCTGGTGCCTCAGGAAAATTCGTTGTTTGGATAAGCCTTTTGCGTGTGCGGTCCGGATGTAGTCCTCGCCCATCACATCGATCATGGATGTACGCATAAGTCGCGTGAGCAGTGCCATCGTACCCAAACCCAGCACAAGCGCGGGCATCAGCATATGACTGAACGTTCCCCAGCCGGCGACTGGCAGAACCTTGACTCCAAATATTGCGTTCACATGGACCAAGGCGAGCTGGCCAGTGGCGGCGAAGACAAATCCCGGCACAGAGATGCCGAGGATGACAAGTAACATGATGAGGATGTCCGGGAGGCGGTTGCGATACAGAGCGGTAAGGGCACCCCATAAAATCCCACCTAGGGCGGCGATGATGATCGCGAGTATTCCCAGGATGGCCGAGACCGGAAAATGCTCACGAATGATGTCGTTAACCCGGCGATTTTGTTGCGTAAAGGAAATGCCGAAATCGCCCCGCAACATATTACTGATAAAAATGATGTACTGTTCCCCAAGGGGCTTGTCGAGACCGTAGCGGGCTTCCAGGTTCCTCCTGACCTCGTCGGATACCGCCCTGTCGTTCATTAGCGGATCGCCGGGTACGGCGTGCATGGCGAAAAACGTTGCGGTTGCAATGAACCAGATTGTGATTACACCTGCAAGCAATCGCTTAGCGATATATCGGAACATGGACTATGGGGCCTAGATGATGGATCTTTGAATCAGGGTAAGATCCGCGCCCGGGTGAAGTCCGGATCAACGCCGGTGACGCGTCTGACGACACCTCTCAATTTCGGATGTAACAGATAAATTACACCCTGCTCGTACTGAGGCAGCACGACGGCATCGTCAAACAGGATCTGTTGAGCGTTTGCCATAGCCTCCATACGCGTTAACGTATCGACACTGTTCATTGCGGTGCGTACGTGTTGGTCGTAGTCGGGATTGTTGTAGCGACCACGATTGTTCAGGTTCCAGCTGGCGAAAAGGTCACCAAAGGTCATGATGTCGTCGAAATCGGGCCCCCAGCCGGCGCCGACGATGTCAAAGTCACCAGAGGTCATTTTGGCGAGCCGTTGTTTAAAAATCTGCTTGTCGATACGGATGTCGAGGCCTAGATTGTTCAGTAGTTCGCCCTGGATGTACTCTGCTTGCTTGGATGCAGTGGGACTATCGCCGACGAGTAGAATAAGGGGTGGAATATCCCCGCCCAGCTCTTCCTTTGCCCGCGCTAGATATTCTCTTGCGCGCACAATGTTGCGCTCTGCTTTCGGCGCCGGATATTCATCCCGGAATTTGCCTTCGACACCGTCCAGCCAGACGGGAAAGACACTGATGCCGGGTAGGTTACCTGGGGTTGCAAGCACCTTGTTGACCATCTCGTCAGCATCGTAGGCGTATTGGATAGCGCGGCGAAGATTCAGGTTTGAGGTCAAGCGACCGTCCCGGTGGTTGTATTCAAGAAAGAACACGCTTCCTGTTATAAACGAGCGAATGCGCAGTTGGTTCGCCAACGCATCCTTGTAAGTGTCGCCATCGAGCGAGGTATAGGCAATCTTGTCGTCCAGGAAAAGATTCAATCGTGCCCGGGTATCGGACGTGATGTAGTCCGCATTGATCTCATTTAGAAAAATGTTGTCTCGGTCCCAGTAGTGTTCGTTTTTAATCATTCTGAGCGAAGCACCGTGTACCCAGTCTTCAAGTTTGAACGGGCCGTTCATCAGAAAATCGCCGGCGTCGGCGGCGTAGCGATCTCCTTTGGCTCGCACCATGTCCTCTTGAACAGGGAGGTAGGAGGCAAACGCACACAATTTGAGAAAATAGGCGGTTGGCCGTTCCAGCGTGACAACCAGCGTGTGATCATCCAGAGCATGGATCCCGAGGTCCGTAATCGGGCGCTCGCCCTTGTTGATGGCTTCGCCGTTTTTGACTGCATATAAGATGAAGGCATATTCGCTGGCCGTTCCTGGATCCAGTGCATTTCGCCATGAAAATACGAAATCATGCGCCGTCACGGGTTTGCCATCGCTCCACCTCGCGTCGTCTCGGAGCTGGAATGTATAGTCAAGATCTTGGACATCCCAGGATTTAGCAACGCCGGGTACTAGCCGACCTCGTCGATCATAACGAACAAGACCCTCCATCAGATGGCCCAGAACAAAGATACTCACCTGATCGGTCGCTTTCATGCTGTTCAGCTGTGGGGGTTCTTCGGTGAGTGAGATAGTGATGGTACGGGTTTCGCCGTTAACCGCCGCCTGGCTAACGATAGGGATGATCAGACAGAAGAACGCCCAAAGTCTCTGTTGGCCAAGGAATGAGATCACGTTTCTGATGGACACTAAAAACCCCCTTGTCACGGTCGCGGTCTTGGTGATAAGCAGCAATATCTGTGTGTTGGAGTGTATCAGTCGTCGATAAGTTTCCGGGAGCGAAAGCGTGAATCGGTCGATGTTTTCTAGATCAGGACGAATACGGTTTTCGCTGGTACCGCATGGGAGGATGATTGTTGAAGACTAAACACGGGTCTTTGGTTCGGCAGGTGAGGTCGATTCCTTTTTATACAATTCGACATCGGTAGTGGCATGGCTGCTGTAGCAGAGGTGCTCTGTCAGCATCTGGTCGACCTCTGTATCGATATCGGAAGGCAGAGCGTCGCATCGTTTCCCGGTAGTCGGCGGGGCATTGCTCCGTCATTGTGGAGCATTTGACGCTCCATGGATCCCGCGACGAAACGGCCGCTGACAAGGTCGTATTGGAAAGAAATCCGGATATGAACCTCCAGCCGTCCGCGATCTGTATTGAACAGGTGTTTGACAAGCTTCCTGTCCACAACTGCGATCATGTGATCGCCGTGCTATGTGTTCTGAGTCATACTAGAACTGATGATAAACGGTGCGAAGCACTGTCCGAGTATGGTAGAACGAATTGTACTCTCTCAGATTGCATCAGAGCGAAAATGGTGGAGCTTCCCGATCTTGGCTATTACTCGGTGATCACTTACGCGGCGAACGTAGATGAGACTGCGGAATGCTACCGACGTCTTGGCTTTGAGTACGCAGGTTTCAACATTCCCGGTGAGTCACGCACTGTCGTACAAGGACACAACCTGATCGCATTCTTCGACTTTTACGAAAAACTTGATCTGAACTTCAGGGGGCCTGATATCCCAGTCCTTGCCACCGAGCTGAGGGCGTTGGGGTTTGAGATTGTGATCGCCAACGGCAGCACGCTGACTTGGGATGAGGATCGCAAGGCATACGCACATCAACTCCCTAACAACGACGTTGCACGCGGTATTCGCGAAAAGTATCCGGACATCCTTGAGTGTGGTGACTTCACAGTGAATGACCCGGACGGTCTAAGCCTCCACTTCAATACGAACCCTGGAGAGCGTGAGTCGTTGCTCGATAGCGCCGCTCACCCGGTATTCCCCAATGGTGTGTCACCCATACCAGTGACATTCCCGTTGGGTGATCTGGTGATTCGGCTGAGCGTGGTCGATCCGGATGCCAGCGCGAGTTTCTATCGCAGACTCGGATTTA
Source organism: uncultured Gammaproteobacteria bacterium (assembly GCA_913049815.1). Taxonomy (GTDB): domain Bacteria; phylum Pseudomonadota; class Gammaproteobacteria; order Pseudomonadales; family Azotimanducaceae; genus UBA7451. The sequence goes on along the minus strand of CAJWYI010000044.1, from coordinate 6,058 downwards.
CAGCGAAGACGATTGAGGCGGGTACGCTGCTGCGGTACACCCTTGGCGGCACACATACTCCCCGCCCAGGATGTCCTGCCCTGCTGCTACAAGCCTCGGCCCAGACGGGTGCCGAGATTGCGTTTCTGTGTTCGGATGTAGATGCAGCAATCAGAGAAGTCGAAGCGGCAGGCGTCCCTGTTCAGGTGTCACCACCTGCGATTGTTGATCTGGATGCACGTGAGGTACAGCTGATATCGACGAGCGCCTGAATCTGGATCAGGATACGTTGCGCAGCAAATTGCCGACAACGCGTTCAAGGTGAACAAGCGAGTTGCAGACCTCCACCTGGTGGCAGGCGGCGGCATATTTCTTCATTTCAGAGTCACCCACTGACCAGCTCATCTTCGGCTCAGGGTTCAGCCAGATGACCCGCTGGCATTTGTCGTAGATCTCCCGCAGCACCTCGTTCTTGGGATCACCATAATTGTTGCGTGCATCCCCAAGAATGATGATAGTGGTTTTGTTGTTTACATCTTTCATACAGTGGCTTTTGAAGTCTGCCAGCATCTGACCGTAGTCCGTCGAGCCGTTGCCAAAGTCCCGCATGGTTTTCGCCATCGCGTCTTCAAGCGTACTGTGTTCGAAAAGATCGGTCACTTCTCCCAGATCAGATGAGAAGGCAAAAGATCGGATCTTGGGCAAAATCTCTGCGAGGCTAAATAGGAACATCAGGAGAAAGCGCGAGTAGTTGGAAACACTGCCACTGACGTCACAGATAGCCATAACCTTGGGGCGGTCGACTTTCTGGGCTTTCCACTTGATGTCGAAGAACATGCCATCGTATTGCATGTTCTTACGAAGGGTTTTGCGTATATCGAGCTGTCCGCGCTTAAACGTCTTTCGACGTTTGGAGTGGATCGAGATGAGCTTCTTGGCCATCTTGATCACCACCTCCTGCACGTCTTTGAAGTTGCGCTTTTCGATATTTGAAAGCTTGACCTTCTTGAGTAGTTCCTCGCGAAGTTGTTTGCCTGACTCATCCGCATGCAGGAAAAATTGCTTTTCGACATAGTCTCGAATTCGATCCCGAAGACGGTCTCGGTGCTTCTTCAGCGCACCAGACAGCATTTTCTGTTGGATGCCACCATGTCCCTGTAGCTCGGTGATTTCCTCGCCCAGGGCTTTGCCGCCCATCGCATCCATGATTTTGCGCGTATAGAGACCCTTTTGTGTAAACACCACGATGTCGGTAACGCCCACCTCACGTCCTGCTTCAACGAGTGCAACCGTGAGACGGTTCCGATCTCCGGACATGAGCATTCTGCCCAGTTCGGATTCTGGTTGCAGTTTCAGCTCGGGTAGATCTTCCGGTGTTGCACCGCTAGCACCCTGTCCACCGCCGGAACTCGCTTCACCGCTGTTGCCGGAGGCTTCAAAGTTACTATCTCCGTCTCCCTCGCCAGCGTTTTCATCATCTTCGTGACGCAGGAAATCGCTTTCTTCAAAGTGGTCGAAATTGAAGAAGTTCTCGAAACAGGTATCGAAAGCCTCTTTCTCCTCCGGTGTTTTTGACAGGACCAGTGCGAGTGAGTTTTTAAGGAACTCTCTATCGTCATAGCCTACTCGATCTAGGCACGCCATTGCGTCAAGCGTTTCTGCAGGCGACACCTTGATTTCCGCGGTGCGCAGGGTCTTGACGAATTCGACGAGCGTCTGGTCCATGGCCTAATCTACGCGTCCTTCAACGCCTTGTTTGTTAGCGTTGCGATTTCCGGTTCGACCGACTCAATATCCTCTTGGAATTTAAGGATCACATTCAGTGTCTGGTTCACGAGATCTTGGTCGAGCGTTTCGCTATGGAGAAGGATCAACGTCCGTGCCCAGTCGATCGTTTCACTGATGGCGGGGACCTTCTTCAGATCCATTTCGCGTAATTCCTGCACAAAGTTCACGAGCTGACTGCGCAGATTCTCTGCAATTTCCGGAACCCGTGCATGAATAATCTGTTTTTCAAGGTCCGCGTCGGGGAACGGAATATACAGATGCAGACAGCGTCTCTTGAGTGCATCACTGATCTCGCGCGTATTGTTGCTGGTTAGGAAGACCAGCGGTTTTCGATCTGTGTGTGCCTTGACAGTCCCGATTTCCGGGATCGAGACTTGAAAGTCGGACAGCATTTCAAGCAATAGCGATTCGAATTCGTGGTCGGACTTATCCACTTCGTCGATGAGTAACACACAGCCTTCGTTCGAACGCAGGGCCTTCAATAGCGGACGCGGTTCAAGAAACTCGTTGGAAAAGAAGATATCTCCGAATTCGTGCAGTTTCTCGATAGACTGTGAGAGACCTTTTGCGCCCTGCAGGACTTCGTCTAGAGTCTCTTTCAGGACCTGTGTATAGAGGAGCTGTTTTCCATATTTCCACTCATAGATCGCTTTCGATTCGTCCAGTCCTTCGTAACATTGCAGACGGATGCACTCGAGATCGAGTAACTCTGCTGTAGTTTTGGCAAGTTCGGTCTTGCCAACGCCAGGCGGCCCTTCTATTAGGACGGGCTTTTCCAGGTGGTATGCCAGAAACACGGCTGTCGCGATCTGCTTGTTCGCAATGTAGTTACGGCTTTCAAAGTTCTGTTGAATCACATCAACACTGGCAAGCCGGTAATCGTTTTTAAGCGCCACTTTTTGGCCCCTTTCTTGTTTCCTGGGTGCGGTGTCTTGGGTTCGGTGTTATTGCTGGCGATCGATCCGAAGATCATGCGAACTAACCGGGAACACAAAAGCCCATTATTATCTAGGTGTGCTCAGGGTTTGTACAGCAACGGCAGTTGCCCTATCGTTCCTGATCACCATTGATGATGACTACCCTTAGTTTCTGATTTTCCGTGTAAACGGATTAATCCTTCTTGGGCGGTCGACGCGATCAGTCTTCCTCCTCGATCAAAAAAAGCGCCACGGCTGAAACCCCTTGCGCCGCCTGAAAACGGGCTGTCCTGATCGTAGAGCAGCCACTCGTCCGTCCGAAACGGACGATGAAACCACATAGCATGATCTAGCGACGCAACCTGAAAGTTGTCATCCGTCCATGCAATAGCGTGTGGCCGATAGCTGGTGTCAAGCAGTGTCATATCGGATGCATAAGCGAGAAGGCACTGGTGGAGCCTTACGCCGTCCGGCATCGTATCAACTGTTCGGATCCAGGTTCTCTGCAGTGGATCTCTTGGTTCCGGCGAAAATTCATTGAAATTGTCGGTGAACCGCATCTCAATCGGTTCGGGTCGATCTAGCCAGGTATGATCCTGCGTACCACCCCGTTCTCTTATAAAAGACTCTCGCCTTTCACGCATGCTAACGGAATCATCAGGGGGCGATGCCTCTGGCATGGTGACCTGATGGTCGAGCCCGGGCTCCACGACCTGAAATGACGCTGACATATTGAAGATGGCCTGGCCTCGTTGAATCGCCACAACACGGCGTGTCGTAAAGCTTTTGCCATCTCGAATACGATCAACCTGATAGAGGATTGGAATCGTAGTATCACCAGGTCGCAGGAAGTAGCCGTGTAGTGAATGTGCTATGCGATCTTCGTCAGGGACAGTTCTCGACGCAGCAACGAGTGCTTGCCCCAGAACCTGGCCACCATAGACGCGTTGCCAGCCTGTCTTGGGACTAACACCCAGATACATGTCCTCCTCTATCTTCTCAAGATCTAGGAGATCAAGAAGATCTGCAAGCACTTGGTTCATCTAGTACTTGTACTGTTCAATCTTGTAAGGACCTGTCACAGGCACGTTGATATAGTCCGCCTGTTTCTGAGTGAGCTGTGTAAGCACACCGCCGAACCCTGCGACCATGAGGCTGGCGACTTCTTCGTCCAGCTTCTTGGGGAGCACTTCAACGGTGATGGGTTCACGTTGATCTTCGTCGTGATCAGCCCACTTGCGTTCGTACAGATAGATCTGGGCGAGCACCTGATTGGCGAATGAACCATCCATGATTCTGGACGGGTGTCCGGTCGCATTACCCAGGTTTACCAATCGACCTTCCGAGAGGAGAATCAGGTAGTCGCGAGGATTATCGCTCCGATAGACCATGTGAACCTGCTCTTTGACCTCTGCCCAGCGCCAATTGTCACGCATGTAGTGGGTATCGATCTCGGTATCGAAGTGTCCAATATTGCATACGATCGCACCGGATTGCAGGCTGCGCAGCATGTTACTGTCACAGACGTTCACGTTACCGGTACAGGTGACCAGCAGGTCGATGTTGCCCATGAGCCTTCTATCTATGCTCTCGAGTGATCCATCATTGATGCCATTCATATAGGGAGACACGATTTCGTAGCCGTCCATACAGGCTTGCATGGCACAGATTGGATCGACTTCGACAACCTTCACGATCATACCTTCCTGGCGAAGACTTTGTGCAGAGCCCTTTCCAACATCGCCGTATCCGATAACTAATGCCTGTTTACCCATCATCAGCATGTCGGTGGCCCGCTTGACGGCATCGTTTAGGCTGTGACGACAGCCATATTTATTGTCGTTCTTCGATTTGGTGACGGAATCGTTGACATTGATGCAAGGGACTTTGAGTTCTTGTTTCTCCAGCATCTCGTAGAGTCGATGTACGCCGGTCGTTGTTTCCTCCGTAATGCCATGGATCTTGTTCAGCATATCGGGGTAGTCCTCGTGGACCATCGCCGTGAGGTCGCCGCCATCGTCGAGAATCATATTCGCATCCCAGGGCTCTCCATCCTTTTCAATGGTCTGGCGGATGCACCAGAGAAACTCTTCTTCGGTTTCACCTTTCCACGCGAATACCGGAACGCCGCTTGCGGCGATCGCTGCCGCTGCGTGATCCTGGGTTGAGAAAATATTGCATGAAGACCAACGGACGTCGGCGCCAAGATCAACGAGAGTCTCGATGAGTACGGCGGTCTGGATCGTCATGTGAATGCACCCCATGATGCGTGCGTCGGCTAAAGGTTGCTCATCGCGATACTTGTCCCGCAGCGCCATCAGCGCAGGCATTTCGGCTTCTGCAAGCGTGATCTCGGCACGACCGAAATCAGCCAGGGACATATTTGCAACTTTAAAGTCATCCGCCATGTCGTTACTCCTTTTTGATACGAAAAGCATGTGATTATGAAAGCGTCGGTGAATACCTAAATTGTCGAAGTTGGATCTGAAAGCCGTTGTTGAGACCAAGGAAGCTCTGTTTTTCAGGAGTGAATCCAGCGTCCTCACTCCAATGAGTCAGGTCAACAGGGTCGAAACCCAGCCACTGATCCCCACAAGTCTCTCTCGCCCAGTCCTGCTTGTGTGGTGATAGGTCTGCTATCAATAACGTCCCGCCGGGCTTCAGTTGTCTTGCGGCGTCCTGGAAAAACATAGACGGTGAGGAAAGATGATGCAGCACCATGTTGAGCACGATGAGTTCTACCATCGGCCCATCAAAATCGCTGATGTCGGCTTCAAGGAATCGAACACGACGCGAACAGGTCGTATTCAGCCGCACTCTGGCTTTCTGGAGCATTGATATCGAATGATCCATTGCGGTGACCCTTTTGAACTGATCAGCCAGCCTCGATAACAAAGGACTTTCACCAGGTCCAATCTCTATCACGCTCGACGAACGTGGGAGTTCTTCCAGCCACTCGCATAAAGTTGGCAAGTAACTTTCTATGGGCGCGATAAGGTCCTGATTCTCTGAAATCTGGTCTGCGTGTCGTGCAAAAAATGACTGTGATCGTTGAGCCCTCTGTCGGTGAACTCTACTGACCCCGAGCGTGACAGCGGTTGTGACGGGTTCAAGGTCGACAGTGTCATAGAGTTTTTGTTTGAGACCCGAGAATGGGTCAGCGTCGGCGGTGAGAGCCCGTCGGTAGAAGACGGAGGTGCCCTCCTTACGGGTTTGTACCAGACCTGCGGATGCAAGAATCTTCAGATGGTGTGTCATATTGGGTTGAGCGACGTTGAAGACCTGGCAGAGCTCAGTCACACCGAAGGACTCGTTTCGCGGGATGCCCAGGATTTGCAATCGCAATTTATCACCGCTGGCTTTACAGACGACCA
>CAJWYI010000043.1 GCA_913049815.1 uncultured Gammaproteobacteria bacterium | reverse complement strand
GGTCGTGCCGCCGGCGGTGTGCATCCAGCTGACAATCTCGATGGGTTCGCTGGGGCAACACTCATCGCCAACTACGCGATGGTGGCGCAACGACACATGTTTGATTATGGAACCACCGGTGCGCAACTCGCAGAAATCTCAACGGCAACCCGACTCCATGCGATGCGCAATCCGGATGCGGTTCGCGCGATGGAAGACTTAGAGTTCCTGGATATCCGTGAAACAACGATTGAAGACGTCCTTAATTCGAGAGTCATCGCGGATCCTCTCCATCTACTGGAATGTTGCATGATCTCCGACGGTGGAGGAGCCGTGGTAATTGCCTCTTCAGAGATTGCCTGGGATTGCCGAAACAAACCGGTCTGGATCATTGGTACTGGTGAAGCAACTCGATATCCAACAATAGGCGGTGATATCACGACCAGTGCGGGTGCAAACTCAGGACCGGTCGCTTTCGCTGAGGCAGGCATCACACCGTCAGAGATCGACATCGCTATGATTTATGATTCCTTCTCGATCACAGTACTGACGCTACTGGAAGACCTCGGTTTCTGCGAGAAAGGCGAGGGCGGCGCTTATGTAGAAGGGGGACGCCTCCGATTTGATCGAGCAGACGGACCTGCGTTGAATACAGATGGCGGAGGACTTTCCTCAAATCACCCCGGGATGCGTGGGATCTTCTTGTTGTTGGAAGCTTCAAGGCAACTGAGAGGCGAATCGACAGCACAGGTCGAAGGCGCACGCCTTGCTGTCGCCCACGGGAACGGTGGTATGCTCGGCAGCCGCCACGCCAGCGGCACGATCGTCCTCGCTGCAGACTAACTAGGAAGTCAACATGAACGACGTCAAACGTCCTCTGCCAAATCTGGACGAACGCGATACAGAGGATTTCTGGGCAGCAACGCTGGATCATGAACTCCGCTATCAGCAATGCGCTAATTGCGGTACCGTTATGTTCTACCCACGGTCTCACTGCACGGGATGCACAGAGGGCGAACTCGTATCAAAAGTGGCCAGCGGCATGGGCACCGTCTACACGTACAGCATCATCCGCCAAAGTTACCATCCCTTTTTTCGCAACCTTATTCCCTACGTCGTGGCCTGGATTGATCTGGATGAAGGTCCCCGGCTGCTGTCCAATGTCATCGGCAGTGATGACGATATCCATATTGGTAAGCGAGTGAAGCTTTCTTGGGAAGCACACGACGGAGTGAACCTGCCCCTCTTTCGGGCTGCATAGGACTATGGTGGTAACGTACGCCGTCCCCATAATATTGTTTCGATAGCTTAAGTCTCACGACCTCGAATGAGTAATCATTTTACCAGTAGGGGCTGGCTTGGTCCCACGGGGACTAAACCCCTCTCCCGCCATCAACAGACACGAGCGTTAATCTGCGAAACCGCCATTGCACATCTGATCATTCACCGACAGGCGACAATGTCTGACATCGCGATTGCCGCAGGTGTGGGACGTGCCACACTCTACCGCTACTTTCTCAGTCGCTGAGCACGACTCAAAGACCTCGTCGCAACCTGTATTCACGAAACCAATAATACAACTGCACACATCGAAAAAGATTGACTACGAGGCTAGGCGGCGATCATCGAGTGCATCAACGCTCTGGTCCTACTCGGTGACAGGTTTCAGTTTCTACGCGATAGATCGACACCGGATCACGAGACACTATCTAATATTGAGAGAGGTCATCGAGACTCAGAAACAATGATGGCAGATGGCATTGAGATTGGTGATGTGAGATCAGATCTGTCGCCTGTCTCGCTGTCACTACTATTTGATAATCTGCGCCCCACTGCCTCGGATGCTTTGGGTGCGGGCATGGCGATTGGTGAAGTGATCGACCAAATGCAGCGATCCCTTTTCGAAGGAATCGAAATACGTCACCCAGCGAAACCAGCCGCCGGCTCCTGAGTTACACGGCGAAAACTGTGGATTCCAGGAATCGCCTAACGCGCACGTACGTCGCGAGTCACGAGCATTACTCTTACTCAAGCGTCAAAGAAAAGAGGCCTCATTTCACGACACGATGGTGTACGGCGTTAATCACCGATGGCTTCGAACGTAAGCTAAAGCGCGCGAAAACCGCCATCAAACAACTCATAAAGAACCGCTAAAGGCCGGTCACCTGCCAGGTCCATCACGCCGACATGTCCGTATCGAAGACTCTGATTGCGCGGCAACGTCGGGGACCCCGGGTTGACGCACAACACGCCATCGACATCATGAATGGACTCCAAGTGCGTATGTCCATACACAACGACATCCGGCACTGTCTTGAAATGACGGCGCATATATTTATGGAGTTGCTGCGACGTCTTGCGTACCGGCGAGGGGAAATGATGGATCATACCGATTGTGAATGATCCCAGAGACAAGACCCAGGCATCCTGCAGTCGATCATCAACGATACCTACATCACCGTTGCCACGAGCAACATATACAGGCCCCAGTTTACCTAGTTCCTCCACCACCGACAGCGTGTGCAGGTCTCCTGCGTGCAGGATGACATCGACGCCTGCGAACAGGTCTATGACCTCGGGCCACAAGTCACTGATGGTTCCAGGCATGTGCGTGTCTGCAATCAATCCAACTTTCAACACCTGGCTCCACGATACCGATACGAAGGCAGTAATCTCACCTTGAATTCCATGATGCGTACACGCTAGCGTACGCATTAGAACCAATGCTCGCCGACTTACCGCCCTACGTGGGGCATAAACGCGAATCAGAGAACGTGACGGTATCACCATTTGATTGATCACGACCAGCCTGCAAATGATAAACAGGCCTATATCTTTATTGCCGTTGCTGGCGTTGCGATCTATTTCCTGTCTGCCGAAGTGCCACGTTTTGCAGACGACTACTGTCACGTGATCGCGCCCTTTCGATTCGGTGATCTGCCTGCGCTTCTGCTGAGCGATTACCATGGTTGGACCGGACGCTTGCCCGCGGTCGCCGTCACCTACCTCGTGTTCTCCACAGATCATGGTCTTCTTTGGTTTCACCTTGCCAATGGCGCCGCGGTCTCGCTGGTACTAGTCGTCGTCTGGCGACAGCTTTCGCACCTGCATCACATACAGCGCATGGCGGTTTTATTTTTGACCTGCACGCTGCTTTGGTTTTCCCCCCATCGATTCGGAGAGGTTGTGCTGTGGAAAAGTGGGGCTATTGGCTACCTGTGGGGATGTGTTCTCACCCTAATGGTTTGCCACTTCCTGTCGTCTCGACTCAGATTGAACCTACGTGATCAGGAAAATAGTCGTTCGCAGATCGGGACCGCTATGCCCATTGCCTGCCTGGCATTGATTTCGTTTGGTTGGCTTGAGCATCTGAGTATCGCCATGTTTGCTTCGACGACACTCCTGTTCGCGTGGTGCCAACGCATAAATGGAGCCATCCCTAGGGACGCATGGGTCATTGTCGCTGGTTCGGCGCTGGGTCTTGTCATCCTGATTGCCGCCCCTGATAACTATGTCCGAGCCTCTCAGATTGGTTACGTCGATGATGCACCGATTCAATTGTTAGATGTGGCGGCTGTTGCCTGGCAACAACTGACCCCTTTGATGCTGGGGCTAACGGCAGCCACACTCGTGGCCACTGTTGCCGGTTATATGAGGTTCCGGCAGGTGGGGATCATCATGTTCCCAGTCTTCCTCGTGACAATTGCCGTAATGAGCCTGCTTGCGCTTGCTGCCACACCAACGCCGGCTGTTGTCGAGAGGGCATTGTTTCCCTTCGAGTTCTTTATGACCATTGCGGCCGTCATGATAACTGGCAATCTCCTGGCGGCACGCAATGAGGATGGCAAACCCTGGCAGACTGATGCAGTCCACCCTACCGTGGTCATCGCAGGCAGTCTCTGCCTGTTCGTGGCATTGCTCGACATCGCCCATGTAGGTCTGACCTACCATGATCTCAATCTTCAGCACGCAGGTCGTGACGCGCTATTATTGGATCAGGTTTCAATGGCCGCCGCAGAAACAGGTGATACCGCCATTATCGCGCTGCCACCACTCCACATTCGCGAGGGCCTTTTCCACACATCGCACAGCACTCGAAACGGATCTCAAGTTGCGGGAAGAATCTACATCAGTGACATAACTCCAGACCCAACCCACTGGCGCAATCGCTGTTACGCAGAGGCACAGGATATCCCCTCAGTCGTACTGGACCGTTCCGCAAAACACCTTTGAGCTTGCGCTTTTACAACCGATGGGGTTTGCTCTGGCCGGCTCAAAAGTTGTCTAAAAGGAGGGTGTCATGCGCCTTGTCACAGGGGTTAGCGGATGGTGTGCTGCCACACGGTGGTGTCATGACCGACCACTAGATGCGAGAAGTCATGCTGCCGAATATCCGTACTGGATTGATACGGTCCGGAAGGAACTGGTCTGACATCGACATTGCCGCCAGCGGATATACAGTCTACGGAGAAAACGAAGAGGACATAGTCAAGGGTCTGAACGGACTTCGCACGCCGCTTTCATTCTATGGATCGACCCAGACCTACCATGAGGTGTTACGTCTGCATGGCCTTGAATACTTGGGCCAGAAACTACACTCGTTGTCCTGGATGGTCAGTGGCAGAAAATGCGCAACGTCATCACAGAAGATGAACTACGGCGACTTATAAAGGTCTCTGTCTGAGATGACCTGCCTCGATTCGTTCCAGAGCATCGCGAATACGCCTCACAAATGAGCTTCGAAAGACCAGCAACCACCGATGAGGAGAAGTCGCGAAATCGCAATGTCATGCAAATGCTGCAGGATCTTGAAACACTTCGCGTGCCAAGAGGATTGGAAATTCCACAAAACTGAACACCTGGCTGACACACAAGAGGATTCCGAACATGGCTGAACTTAATGATTTCCGCTCCGATACACGAGCCTGGCTGCTCGAGAACTGTCCCACAAGTATGCGTACCCCCATGGTCGATTCAGAGATGGTCAGTGGGGGCAACAAGAACCGGAGCAGCAATCCCGATTCTTATGTCTGGCTTGAGCGCATGTTCAACAAGGGCTGGACAGTCCCCAATTGGCCTGTCGAATACGGTGGTGCCGATCTCTCTGTTGAGCAGTACATGGTGTTACTTGAAGAGATGGCCACGATTAATGCCCGCGCCCCGCTAGCAGGCATGGGCGTAACCATGATCGGCCCCACCCTCCTGGAATACGGTACGGATGAACAAAAGGCGCTGCATTTGCCAAAGATCGCATCCGGCGAAATGCGCTGGTGTCAGGGTTATAGTGAACCCGGCTCCGGTTCCGATCTGGCCAGTCTGCAAACCCGCGCGGTTGACAAGGGTGACGTTTTCGAAATAAACGGCCAGAAAATCTGGACCTCCGGTGCGAATTTCGCAGATTGGATATTCTGCCTGGTACGCACCGACCCAAACGTGCCCAAACATGAAGGTATAAGTTTTTTGCTGTTCTCAATGGATCAACCCGGCGTAGAGACCCGACCTATCCGACTCATCAGCGGTGCATCGCCGTTCTGCGAGACCTTCTTCGACAATGCCATCGCGGAGAAGTCCGATCTGGTTCATCGTCTGAATCAGGGTTGGACGGTCGCCAAACGACTGCTACAACATGAACGCTCTGGTATTCATATGCTGGCAGAAGCAGCGTCTGGTAGTAAGAGAACCGCGAATGCTGGTATGACTCTTACAGAAGCTGCGAAGCACTATGTGGGGATGACCGGTGATCGGCTCCGCGACCCCATTCTGAGGGATGAAGTCGTCAAGCATCAGATGAATGCAAGGGCGTTCGCCCTCACACAGGCTCGGACTGTCGAGGAATCGGAAGGTGGTACACCGACTTTTGCAACCTCGATTTTCAAATTCTATGGCGCAGAGGTTCGAAAACGTCAACTCGAACTGCAGCTAAGTGCCCGCGGAACGCAGTCTCTCGGTTGGGAAGGTGAAGCTTTTACACCCGAGGAACAGGGAGTTACGCGCAACTGGCTGGGTTCCAAAGCTGGATCAATCGCTGGTGGATCCAATGAAGTCCAATTAAACATTGTCTCAAAAAGAGTGCTTGGATTGCCCGATTGAACAGGAGTTTGTGAAAATGGCGCGCATCTCGATCCTGCTCGGTGTTGTTATCCTGCTGGCGGGGTGCGCTAGTGTTGATGTTTTTAATCAGGTACAGCAAAACCTAAAACAAAGCTGCGAGAGAAAACTGGGTGAACCAATTTGTGTCGGCGAACACGATGTCTCCTTTGATGACTGTCAGAGGAAGTTTGGTGCAGATCTCTGTCGACGTCCATTTGACCTGACATACGACGACTACACAGCAGAACGTAAAGCCCTGAGTGACGCTCAAGCACTCGAAGAACTCACATCGGCGGTTCAGGTACCCGGTAACCCATAAGCCAATCGTTACGTTTCTGAAAGTAGGACGGATAGCCGAGGTTCAGCATACGCATACCAAGTCGAGCGATCCCTGAGGCCAATGGCTTCAAATGAAACAATCGTCCATGTCGATGCGCCAGCGTCTGGACACGCCGAACGCGATCGAATCGTTGACGTTGGTAGTCTGCCAGCGCAGAGAAGAAGGGCTTCTGTCTTGGTGAACCTGACTGGACAGTATTGGTAAGGACCTGTGCCAACATCATCGCATCCTCTGCTGCCATCACAGCGCCCTGCGCTGCATAGGGCAGCATTGCATGACAGCTATCTCCAACCAGTACAACCCGATCTCCGTGCCATTGGGCTGGTACGGGCCTGTTGAAGAGTGCCCAACGATAGACCTCGGTCATGCTTGCAACCAGTTCGCGAAGTTCAGGGTGCCAACGATCCACGCGCCTGAGCAGTGTTTGTGCGTCACCTTGGACAGTCCAGCTTTCGTGCTGCCAATCCTGCGATGCTTCTACAACAACAAGATTGATCCGACCATCGCCCAAGGGATAGGTGACCGCATGACCGCCCGAAGCCATCCAACTGGTCACCGTCTCCCTGATAGGTGAACACTCAGGAATAGAATCTGCAGAGACAATACCGCGCCATGCCACGTGCCCGGTAAATCTGGGGGTATCTGGTTTACCTACTACATCACGCACGCACGAATGGATACCATCGGCACCAACCACCAGGTCGAAGGATCGCTTTTGACCATTGGTCATCGCGAGCCAGGCCCGATCTGGTTCGTCTTTCACTTCATTGATTTCGGCATCGAACTGCATGGTCGCGCATTCGCCTAGTAAATCAACCTGGGACATTAGGAGTCCATGCAGCTGTTGTCGATTGACGGTGAGATAGGGATAGCCGTAGCGTTCCTCGGCCACCTGTCCCAGCGGAACGCTGACATGACAGCGCTGATTGTCGGCAGTCACTATTCTGATTGCCGATGGTGCTGAACTGATTTCGATCAATGAACCCAGCAACCCCAGACGGTCAAACACCGCACAGCCGTTGGGGCTGATCTGAATACCGGCTCCGGCCTCGCTGGGTGTTGGGGATCGCTCAATAAGATGGCATCGAACATCCGTGGTCCATTGACGTCCTGCAGCACACAATGCCAATGCTGTCATCAGCCCAGCGATTCCTGCCCCCGCAATCCCAACTTCCACGTGAGCGACTCAACTCTGATCCGAGATCCTGTGCCACTCTTCTCCAAGAGCATTATCCGGCATGTCCACCCCACCACGGGTATACCAGTAACGGGCATTGTCTAGATCGCCTTCCACCCGATGAAGGTAACCATGGACAACGCACGCCAAATCATCCGTATACTCCTGGATAAGGGTATGCGCACCCTCCCAGTCGTTGTTCCTAACCAGTGACAGTGCCTGTTGATGATACTCCGCCACTTGCGCGACCTCGGCTTTCAAAGATGATCGATAAGCATACCTAGTCACACCGCGTCAGGCGACCAACACTAGTAATGATTTGTGATTGGCGTTTGAACCCGCCATCATGGGCATTGACTTGTACAGGAGTCACCAGATGCCTGATGCCTTCACATTCGCGAACGTTCGTTTCGATGTCAGAGACGACCTGGGTGACGCTTATCAGTGGTTCTGGGAAAGACTCCGATCCGCCGGCAACTGGTGGACAGGGGCAGAACGAATTGCCATTGCAGAGGAATCACGACTTGCATCGCAATGTGCGACCTGTCAGCACCGAAAGAATGCATTGTCTGCTTATGGAGACTATGGTGAATGCGAACACGGTAATGCACATCGTACTGCGCAGCTGCCGTTGAAGGCGATCGAAGCCATTCACCGGATCGTTACCGACCAGGGGCGCATCACACAGTCGTTCATTAAATCCCTTGCCGACAACGGCGTCAGTGATGCTCACTATGTGGAACTGCTTGGTATCGTTGTGGTCACCTTCTCTATCGACGAATTCCACCGTGCACTCGGAATACCGCTAGAACCTCTGCCGTCGCCGCTCCCGGGTGAACCCGATCACTACCGGGCGACACTCGCTCGACACGATACCGGGTTCGTTCCCATGTTGCCGTCAGACGGGGCTGTTGGGGCCGAATCTGACTTGTGGCCAGGAGAAGTCACCGCCAACGTCGTGAGAGCGCTAACTTTGATTCCCGATGCTCTACGAGACTGGATCCGAGTGGGTTCAGCTCAGTACCTCTCCTTCGAGGGTATGCAGGATTTCGTGGGCCTGGATTCCAGAAGCATCAATCGGATGCAGATGGAATTGATTGCAGGCAGGGTGTCTGCCGTCAATGAGTGTTTCTACTGAACAAGTTCACATGCTGTGATGCTCCGTGTGAGCTCACGCGTCACTGGGACCGACATTGAACTGGGACTCGTTAATGGCGAGCACGTCGCTGACAATCAGGTGCCATATGCCAACGAGCTGAGCGCTTTCGCAGAGGCACTCGTATCGCGGGATGAGGGCCAGTTGAGTCGCGCGAGGGATACGCTGCTGTCAGTTGCGAACAGCGATGTGCTTGTTGATGCAGCAGGTGTCGCAGCGAATTTTCAAAGAATGGTGCGCATCGCCGATTCGACCGGTATACCGATCGATTTTTCACAAGATCGTGCAGACATCATCGAATCGTTGGGACTCCGTCGTTTCGACAGCGCGAAGCATTCACAGCACTTGCTCGAATGACCCAAGCCCGGGCACGGCGCCGTCTTTGACGGCCCCTTTACTGGACGTCTTTCGGAGCTTTATCGCCAACGAAGGTCGACGCCCCTAGCGGAAACGTTAGGGACGACCATCCATGATGAATGGCTGGTGTCGAGCGCCCTGTTCCAGCCATTCCGTCTTAGCAATTCTGTCATTATTCTCTTTGCACAAGCGTTCTGTCGGAACGACATCAATGGCGGTTCGGTCAAAATCGAATATCGCTGCCATGTTTTCGAATCACTTTCCCATACGCACCGGGATGTTTGGCGTAGCTACGTCCTCCGTCGCGGTCGGGGCGACCGTATACCCTAACAACGGTACAGTGAGCAGGAGATATCCAAAATGACTTGACTCCCCTAGAAGTTTGCACAATAAAGACGTATGGCTCACGGTTCGCACGATACGTCTCTGCGACTGGCAAGATTCCTTGCCATCGGCTCACTGATCCTGACCACATCAGCACTGGGTAGCGCATCCGATGCATTCAAAGACCCCTCTCTCATCGAGCCACACAACACGACTCAGGATCCTTCAAGCCGAATAAACTCATCACAGCAAACCGATGTCAGCCTGACACCCTTGACGCAATACTCACGCGCGTACATAACGCAATTTCAGTTCGACATTCCAGATTTAGCGGACACGCTTGAGCGCGTCCATCGCGAAGTGCTGAGTTTCGTAGAAGCAGGTGATGTGCCTCGCGCCGCGTCTTTTCTGGAAGCACTGGATCCGGATGACCACACACCATCATGGCAGCTTGCTGCCATATTGACCAATGACGCGTTGTTCCAGATTGTTCTGGGACATCCCGATGAAGCCGCCACACGTGTCAACCAGGCACTAGAGACCATGGAGACGGCCGGAGAAATTGCACACCCACTGCTCGTCACACTTCTTACGATCCAGGGGGACTTGCAACTGATCACCGGCGCCTATGACCTTGCAACTGATTCCTATCAGCTTGCACGGAGCGTGGACCACAAACTTCACGGAGTGGATAGCCTGAACCAGGTTCCAATCCTGCAAAAACTCAGCTCCACGAAGCTTGCTGAAGTGAGGGCCATCCAGAACTCCGGCAAATTTACCGGTATGGGCCAGTATGCCGTGATGACTGAAGCAGACAGCTTTCAGCAGCAGGTACTGCGCATCAGCGAGAAGAATCACGGCAAGTCGAGCGAAGCCCACACCGAGCGAATCATGGAGACGGCTCACTATTATATGGCTAGAGCATCGGGCATGGTTCTTGACAAACAAAGCGCCGCCATGGACCTCCAGCTGTATGTGGACAACAGCGGTTGCTACGATCGCGGTGGCGACTATCAGGACGGTGATACTGCAAGGACCCAGATACGGGACCTCCGCGGGGTGCCGGAGGCTCCACGAAATACGCCCATCGTCACGTCTTGTATCCCCGCTCATGTCGCGCTGCGAGATGTGATCCAATACCAGGAATATCAGAAGTTCCTCGAGCGCCACAAAGTGGACCTGTACAGAGAGGCATCAAGACTCTTCAAACAGTCCATCGACATAATTAGCGACATACATGGTCCCGACGACATCCGGTTGGTGGAACCATATCGTCAACTCGCTACAGTCATGTATCTGAGAAAGAAACGGGCCAAAGGGCTTCGTTACCTCAATCGATCACTCGATACCATCGTCAATGACCGTGGAAGTGACCGCCTCGATAAAATTACAGCACTGATCAATGCAGGTGATTTCTTCAACATGCGCGAATCACCAAGAGCACGAAACTATTACCTGAGGGCACTCGCTATTATCGACGCCCAGGTCGACGCTGATGAACTTCGCGAGCAATTTTTTGGCGAGCCGGTCTTGGTGCGTCAGCGCATACGCACAATTCGGCTGACGAATCCCCCTAAGGATGGGGCACCGTTCCTGAAAGCGACCTATCGTGTCACACGCACGGGTGAAGTCGATAAGGTTCGTTTTCCACAGGGGAATGTCAGGTTCGCGGCGCGACAACAAGTCAAGAAATACCTGCAGTGGACTCGTTATCGCCCACGCGTCGAGTCTGGCACGCTGGTTGATACCAACGGGGTTGTCCATCATGCGATGTTTAAAACAGGGTCAGATCGGCTGAAGAACACGGTCTCGCGCGTCGACTCTTAATCTCAGGGATATCATCGCCAAGGTGGGCGCGGCTACCAATCGCGGCCCCCAGTACAGACCTAATTTCAAAATCTGCCTTATAGGAAGAGAAACCCCGCCATCAGGCAGGGTTCCCGGTTTGAAGGAATCATGGTCGCCGTCAGTGCAATAACGGCTTTCGCGGTGACGGCGCCGATCGGCATCCATGACCCATTCGTCCCAGACGTCGCCGACATTGACGATCACACCGGAGAACTGCCCGCCAAAACCGATGAATATACATCGCTCGTTGAGCGATACATACACCTTCAGTGAAGGCTTCTTGATCCCCGGCCACCGAACAGGTTTCTCTCTGTCACCAGTACATGTTCACAACGCTTTCACCTCGTGCCCACACCCTGCTGCAGGGAGCGCCTTGTCCGATTCCGGTTTGAGACCCGGGGCCACTTTGACTACCGTTACCCTCGTCCTCGACACCCTCGCGGATAGCCTAAGAGATCCGGTAACAGTCGACACAGCGGTCGTCAGATCCCAGGTAAGATCCCTGGACGATTGACTGTGGTGAGACAGCCATGATCCAAGAAGCCTACCGACATCATCCTCCCGTGACGGCGGATGATGCTGGATTGAATGCCACAACCTAGATTGTCACCGTCTCCGAGGAGACGTCGCATCAACTCCCACCTAGACCCCTTGTTCAAAGAGCAAGAGGACAAGTCGGATCTGACAGACCTTCAATCCCACCTTCTGAAACTCACCCAAGGGTAATTTCAGAAGACTGGTTCGAATCGCTCCGAACCGACCCGGGCTACCCCGGGCCTCTCGTTTCGGTTGACTGGTTCCGTTTCCGGTCACAGGCCTCCCCAAACACAAGACCTAGACTAGACCCCGACTCAAAGAACCACCAATGAAACCTCGTCCATTTGCAGTGGAAAGCCTGTGGATATCCCTTGGCTTATCCGTGTACAAAACGGTGGACAAAAGAAAACGGTCCCAGTTCAAGCACTACTAACTCTCAAGTAACTGATCAATATGAGTTTTTCGAACGTGAAACAGGTTCATCCAGCGAACATGATCATGATGCCTGCAGCCACAACGGACCCAATGACACCCGCAACATTGGGTCCCATCGCGTGCATGAGCAGGAAATTCTGGTGGTTCGCCTCCTGACCGACGCGATTGACGACACGCGCAGCCATTGGTACCGCTGATACGCCAGCGGCACCAATCAATGGATTGATCGGAGTTCCCGGTAACAGGTTCATCGCCTTCGCCATCAGCACACCACTTGCTGTTCCGATACCGAAAGCAACAGCCCCCAACAGAAGAATACTGAGAGTATCCAACGTCAGAAATGCATCAGCACTGAGTTTCGATCCCACGGCCAGTCCGAGGAAGATGGTGACGATGTTGATGAGTTGCGTCTGAGTGGTCTCTGACAATCGGTCCACCACGCCACACTCTCGTATGAAATTTCCGAAACAAAACATCCCAAGCAGCGGCGCGGCTGTCGGCAGGAGTAGCGCAATCAACAACAACAGCAACAAGGGGAAGAGCATCCGTTCCGTCTGAGAGACCTCGCGTAGTTGCAACATTTCAATCCTGCGCTCGTTCTCAGTGGTCAGCAGACGCATGATCGGGGGCTGAATGATCGGGACCAATGCCATGTATGAGTAGGCCGCCACGGCAATGGCGCCCAGCAAATGAGGTGCGAGCTGGCCTGCCACATAGATGGCAGTAGGTCCATCAGCACCTCCGATGATCGCAATCGCTGCCGCTTCCTGGATCGAGAAGTCCATGAACCCAGCACTAGTAAAGGCGACGGCACCCAGTAGCGTCGCGAAAATTCCGAACTGGGCTGCAGCACCCAGAAATACGGTCTTGGGGTTAGCAAGCAGTGGACTAAAGTCGGTGAGTGCCCCCACTCCCATGAAGATGATTAGGGGAAATAACCCGCTCTCGATACCCACCATGTAGACGAGGTGAAGTAGTCCATCCCCGGATGCGATCTCAACACCTGGAATGTTGCTGAGCAGTCCACCAAACCCAATGGTCACCAAGAGCAGTGGCTCAAACTGTTTGACCACAGCCAGATAGAGCAGTCCCAGACAGATGCCAATCATCACCAGCTGTCCCAGAGACAACTGGGCAAAACCGGAGACCTCCCACAACTGAAGTATCAGCGCCATGTCATCACTCGGTCAGACGGTTGTTCAGGCGAGCGCGAATAACGGATCTCCGACTGCCACCTTACCCCCCTCAGTAACAAAAACGTCGGTTACCGTGCCGCTGGACGGCGCCTTCACCTCCGTCTCCATCTTCATCGCTTCGAGAACCATCACAACATCGCCTTCGTTGACTTGTGTTGATGAGTCAATGTGCACCTGGACAACGTTACCGGCAAGCGAAGCGGGTATGACATCCCCTGTCGTGCCACCCTGACTCGTTGGCGGGGCGCTTGTGACCGAGGTGGTGACAGATTGTGTCGAACCAATGTCGGTGACCTCACCGGCAACACTGACCTCAACGTGGTAGCGATGACCATCCACCGTGACCTGGTAGTTCGTTGGCCCAGACAGACTCGCCTGTGGCGTGGCGTCGATCTCTGCAGACGCAATAACATCAGCGTCGCTGGGTGCAGCTTCAAATACACCCTTGTCGCCCCTGTGTTCAAAAAAGAATTCAGCCACCTGGGGGAACATCGCGAACGTGAGCACATCCTCATCGGGTCGAACGGTTGTCCATCCTCGTTCACTGACGCGCGCTTCAAACTCTGTCGTCAGTTCGAGCAGTTCATCATCAATGAGATCAGCAGGCCGACAGGTGATCGGATCATCACCTGCGAGCACTTTTGCCTTCAATGCATCATCTACCGGGGCTGGCGTTGCGCCGTACTCGCCTCGCAAGACACCTTCGGTTTCGCGCGTTACGTTCGCATAACGCTCACCCATCATCACATTGATGACGGCTTGAGTCCCTACGATCTGTGACGTCGGTGTCACCAGCGGCAGATAGCCCAGTTCGCGACGTACCTCGGGAATTTCCCCCAGAACCTCATCCAGTCGATCTTCGGCACTCTGCTCTTTCAATTGGGATTCAAGATTCGTCAACATACCACCCGGGACCTGTGCCACCAGTATTCTGGAGTCAACGCCACGCAAAGATCCTTCAAATTCACCGTATCGTTTGCGAACGTCCCTGAACCAGGCGGAGATTTCCTCAAGCAGCAAAAGATCCAGGCCGGTATCACGTTCGGTATCGGCGAGAATCGCAACCAGCGATTCGGTAGCGGAATGCCCATAGGTCATGCTCATAGAGGATATAGCCGTATCCACGTTGTCGATACCGGCTTCGATCGCTTTGAGATACGTGGTCGTAGATATACCGGTGGTGGCATGACAATGCATGTGGACAGGGATCGAGACTGTCGCTTTCAGGCGGGTAACCAATTCGTAAGCGACGTACGGTTTAAGCAGACCCGCCATGTCCTTAATACAGAGGCTCATCGCGCCCATGGATTCCAGGCGTTGACCCTGTTCGACCCACATGTCGATGGTATGGACTGGACTCACCGTGTAGGCAATGGTGCCCTGTGCATGCTTGCCTGTCTTCAGAGCTGCCTGAATCGCAGTTTCAAGATTGCGCACGTCGTTCATGGCATCAAAAATACGAAATACATCGATACCCGCAGTCGCCGCACGATCAACAAATCGAGCAACCACATCATCAGCATAGTGACGATAGCCAAGTAAATTCTGACCACGCAGCAGCATCTGCTGCGGCGTGTTGGGCATTGCCGCCTTCAATGTGCGGATACGATCCCAGGGATCTTCACCGAGATATCGTATGCACGCGTCAAACGTTGCGCCACCCCAGGATTCAAGCGACCAATAACCAACTTGGTCGAGCTTCTCTGCCATTGGGAGCATGTCGTCAATGCGAAAACGCGTGGCCAGCAGACTCTGGTGTGCATCCCGTAAAACCACATCAGTGATCCCCAGCTGTGTAATGCTCACTCTCCCTGTCTGGTGCCGTTTGGTAGTCGTCCATGCTGCAGGGCGATTGCAGCCGTAATAGCGGCGACATGTTCAGGGGGAACACAACCGTTCAAGATCGAGGTTTGCAATTGCTCGAGCGCTTTCGCGGCAAACGCCGCTATCAGCCAACTCATCAGGTGCATCGACAAGACCAGCAACGCAAGGAAAAAGAACACTGATCCCATCCCCAAAAACATGAGCTGCACTGCGGATAAGAAAAATGGATCCATCAAGCGGTCATCGCCCATGCATTATTAGGATCGTCACCCGCGATTGTCGTGCGTACCATCGATCTCGCCTGGGTCAGTGGCCACCGATGGCCACGATGCAGCACACATCGGTTGTCCCAGATCGCAATATCGCCAGATTGCCAGGTGTATTTCCACAATCTTGGTGATTGTGCACCGTCACTGGTAAGTTTTTTCAGCAGCGCGCGGCTCGCATATTCATCCTCGCCCACAATATGACTCGCATGCCGACCCACAAAGAGGTTCTTACGACCGGTTTCAGGGTGGACACGCACAACCGGGTGCTGAACCGGTGGCAGGTATCGAATGTTGTCCCCTACCGTCTCAAGGCCACCGTGCCAGCTGTGGCTATAGGCGAAACTATGGACCGCAACTTTGTCTTCCAACCACTGCTGCGTCTCTCGATCAAGGATATCCCAAGCAGCGCGCATGTCTGCCCACTCGGTTTCACCACCTTCATTGGGGACCTGTCTCGCACTCAGAATAGAAGCCTTAGCCCCAACACTCTTGTAAGAACTGTCCGTGTGCCAATGTGTGTTTCCTTCATGAAACCGGACCTGAAGGCTTGTTGGTTCGGCCACCGCACCCTCTGGGGTGAGATTCGAAATGTGTGCAAGCTTATTCGTAGAAGCAGGATTGAGTCCGCGCTCAAAAGCACCAAAGTGCTTCGAGAATGAAATCTGCTCATCATTGGTCAGATGCTGGTCAGGAAACACAAGCACCCCAAATTGATGCCAGGCATCAAGAATCTCTCGGATTGTTGAATCGTCCGGCGATCTCAGATCAACATCTGTGACCGACGCACCCAGAGTTGCATCGACGCGGGAGACCTGCATGTCCTCTGTGCATTCCTTGTGGATGGCAATTATATGTGACGCCGGTACGACGCCTGTAAGGTAAGGCGAACAATTTCGAGTTTATCGTCTCACATACTTTCGATTATAGAACACCAATTCTGCAGAAATTCTGAAGCTGTCGGAGACAAACGCATAGCCATGACCCCTGGACGACCTTTCAGCTCAATCCGGCGACGGTCCGCAGGAAAGTTGCAATCGATGGACGCATGTCGCATGTTCATACTGTGCAAAGTCAGACTACCAGTTACTCTCCCTGTTACGCGGATCTGGCGCCAGCCATCGACGAGCTCAAACCTGTCGTCTCCCGTCACATCAAGCAGTCTGAAAAAGACCGGCATCTGCATGCTGAAGTTGCCAGCAACATGGCGCGTGTCGGCCTGTACCGAATTGGAGTGCCTCGTGTGCTAGGGGGACTCGAATGCCACCCTGAAGATCAGGTACGAGTCATAGAAGCGATCTCACGAATGCATGGCTCAGCAGGATGGAATCTGATGATTGGCGTTGAGGTAATGGGAGCCCTAAGCACCGCCTACCCTGTTGATGTACTGAAGCCAATATTCAATGATCCTGAACTCATTATCTCAGGAGCACTCAATCCACTCGGAAAGATCTGGGAAGATGGCGATGAATTCGTGGTGACCGGTCAATGGCCGTTCGCCAGTGGCGTACACAATGCTCACTATTTCTGGAGCCAGAGTTTTCAGGTCGCTTCCAAGCAGAGCACTGAGAAAATACGCGATGAACAGGGTCCGCAACTTATGGAGTCACTGGTCGCAAGCGACCAATACACTATTTTAGATACCTGGCATGTCAGCGGCATGAGGGCGTCTGGCAGTCATGATGTCCACATTGACGAGATAAAAGTACCGGCACGGCTCGTCAGTCGCAGCAGCCGGAAATCAGACTACCAGACCAGCACACTGTACCGACTTCCTTCTCACAGTCGATTGGCCTTCAATAAGGTCGGCGTAGCATCCGGTATTGCACTGGCAGCAATCGATGCATTTACCGAGCTCGCGACCGCCAAGAAGCCACGTGCCAGCAGCGGCATCCTGGCTGAACGGGAGGATGCACAATGGGCGGTGTCCCAGGCAGAGCGACTGGTGGGTGCTGCCAGAGCGTATGTCTTCGATCGAGTTGGAGCGATGTGGCGTCAGGTTGAACGCGGTGACACACCGACACGCAAAGATCGCGCCCGTCTTCAGCTGGCCTGTTCAGCTGCGGCTCAAGATGCCGTCACAGCGGTTGAACACCTCCACTCGGCAAGCGGAGTCAGTGCAAATTTTCTCTCCAGCCCTCTTGAGCAGCTGCGTCGTGACGTTGCTGTCGTCAGGCAGCACATAATGGTGTCGCCACAATACCAGCATGCGGTAGGTCGGGTACTACTCGGGCTTGATTCCGGTACATTTCTCTTCTAGTCATCTCTTACAGACCATTCCCAAAATCGTGACGAAGCTGATGGATAGTGGGTTGCTCAAGCTTGAACCCAGAACCCAGTATTGGGCCCTCGACACCGAAGCGTCATCGATTTGCTGGAGACGTTTTAGATGGACATGAGAGCAGGATCAAAAACCATCCTTTCGCCCACAGGAAACTGGCTCGACTACTCCAATTC